>CANHST010000135.1 GCA_947463235.1 Acidimicrobiaceae bacterium | reverse complement strand
CACCCCATCCGAGTCCCACACCACCAACCGAGTCCCACACCACCAACCGAGTCCCACACCACCATCCGAGTCCCCCACCCCCAACCGAGTCGGGACTCGCACCCGGGGTGAGAGTCCCGACTCGGATGCCGACCCACTCGAAGGATGACCGGCTCGGACGACGGCCCCGCGGACGATGACCGGCTCGGACGACGGCCCCGCGGACGACGGCCCGCGGACGGTGACCCACTCGAATGTTTGCCTGGACGGGGCGGGGGTACAGTCCGGGGGATGGCCGGCGACGCAGCGCACGAACACACCACCCTGGAACGCACGCTGCAATTGGTGGGTGACCGCTGGAGCATCCTCATCATCCGCGCCGCGCTCCGAGGCGTGCGCCGCTTCGATGACTACCAGCACGACCTGGGCATCGCCCGGCCGATCCTCACCAGTCGGCTCCGACGCCTGGTCGACGGCGGCGTGATGGCCAAGGAGCAGTACCAGGAGCACCCACCGCGCTACGAGTACAAACTCACTCCTGCCGGGGTTGACCTCTCCCCCGCGCTGGTGGCGCTCATCCGATGGGGCGAACACCACCTCGGCAACGACGAAGCCGACATCGTTCTGGTGCACGGCCCGTGCGGCACCGAACTCGAGCAGGGCTTCTGGTGCCGCACCTGCGCCAGCACGTTCACACCAACGGCCATCCGCGCCGCGGCGCGCGATAGAACAACACCATGAGCGTCTCCGCCATCGTGCTGGCAGCCGGCGAAGGCTCGCGTATGCGATCCAACCGCCCCAAGCCCCTTCACCTCATCTGTGGTCGGCCCATGGTGCTCCACGTCATCCACGCGCTCGAGACCGTGGCACCCGAACGAACCGTGGTGGTCGTGGGGCACGGGGCCGAGCGCGTCACCAAGAAGGTGCAGGAGCAAGCACCCGACTGGGCGCACGTCACGTTCGTGGAGCAAACGGTGCAACGAGGCACCGGCGATGCAGCCATGGTGGGCCTCAGCGCCTTTCCCGGCGACGACCTCGACGACACCTCCACCGTGGTGGTGCTGCCTGGCGACACGCCACTACTGCAGCCCGACTCGATCGATGCCCTGGTGGCAGCGCACAACGCCAACCAGTTCGCCGCCACGATGATCTCCAGCATCCTCGACGACCCCACCGGGTACGGACGCGTCATCCGCCAACCGTCGAAGGACGGCAACGGTCGCGTGCTGCGGATCGTCGAAGAACGCGATGCCACGCCCGAGGAACGCTCCGTCAAGGAAGTGAACACCTCGATGTACGCCTTCCGCCGCGACCTTCTCGGCCCCGCACTTCGCCACCTCAGCCCCGACAACTCACAGGGCGAGTACTACCTCACCGATGTCATTGCGTCCCTGGCCGCAATGGGCCACCGCATCGGCTGCGTGCAGGTACCCATCGCCGAGACGCAGGGCGTGAACGACCGCTGGCAGTTGGCGCTGGCCGAACGGGAGCTGCGCAGTCGCACCAACCGACGCTGGCTGCTGAACGGCGTCACGATGCTCGACCCACGACAAACGTTCGTCGACGTGACGGTGCGGCTGGGACGCGACGTCACCCTCTACCCCGGCACCATCCTCCAGGGCGACACCGTCGTCGGCGACGGCTGCGAGATCGGCCCCGACACCCGGCTAGTGGATTGCACCGTCGGCGACGGAGCAAATGTGGAGCACACCGTGGGCCGCGAGAGCGACATCGGGGCCGATGCGAAGGTGGGGCCGTACGCATTTCTTCCGCCGGGGAGTTCCGTGCATTCCGGCGCGGAGACCGGCGCCTTCTACACTGCGTCTGCAGACTGACGGCACGAGCCAACCGGGAGAGCAATGGAGAAGGTCACCACCAAGCGGATGTCGCTCTACTCAGGGCAGACGCATCCCGCGCTGGCGCAAGAGGTGGCCCAGCATCTGGGTACCGAGCTCGGTAACCCCGGCCTCGTCCAGTTCGCCAACGGTGAGATCCGCTGCCGCTTCGGTGAGAGCATCCGTGGCTCCGACGTGTTCATCATGCAGACGCACTGCGGGCACGGCGGCCGCAGCATCAACGACGCCATCATGGAGCAGTTGATCATGATCGACGCTGCGTATCGCGCGTCGGCCAAGCGCATCACCGCGGTCTGCCCGTTCTACGGCTACGCCCGCCAAGACCGCAAGGCGGAGGGCCGCGAACCCATCACGGCTCGCATGGTGGCCGACCTGTTCAAGGCGGCCGGCGCCAAGCGCATGGTGAGCATCGACCTGCACAGCGGTCAGATCCAAGGCTTCTTCGAGGGCCCGGTCGACCACCTCACCGCCATGCCCGTGCTGGAGAACTTCGTGCGCCAGAACGCCAAGTCGCCGGTGATCGTGGCGCCCGACGCCGGTCGTATCAAGGTGGCCGAGCGCATGGCCTCGCACCTCAGCGACATCGGCAGCGACCTTGCCTTCATCTACAAGCGCCGCCCCAAGGGCACCACGAACGTCGCCGAGGCCAAGGAAGTGATGGGCGATGTGAACGGTCGCCTCTGCATCCTCAACGACGACATGATCGACTCGGGCGGCACCATCGTGTCGGCCGCCGAGGTGCTGATGGCACGAGGCGCCACCGAGGTCTGGGCGATGGCCACGCACGCCGTGCTCAGCGGCCCGGCCATCGAACGGCTGCAGAACTCGGTGATCAGCAAGGTGGTTCTCACCAACACCTTGCCGTTGCCTCCGGAGAAGCAGATCGACAAGATCCAGGTGCTCTCCATCGCCCCGCTCATCGCCGATGCGCTCAACGCAGTGTTCGAAGATGCCTCCGTGAGCGAGATCTTCGGCGGCGAGAACCAGGCCTGACCTGGCACAACGCGGTCTGATTGTGGCTGCGCCTCTGCGCCGGTAGGCTACAGGGTCGTTCTTTTCACGCCTGATCGAGGGTTCGCAATGTCCACCAAGCTCGTCGCCCAGTCCCGCACCGCTTCCGGTTCGGCCGCCGCTCGCCGCATGCGCGCCGAGGGTCACATCCCCGCAGTGGTGTATGGCCAGGGCATGGATCCCCTCGCCGTGTCGGTGGAGCGTCGCGATCTTCGCCTCGCCCTCAGCGGTGCCGCCGGTGCCAACACCGTGTTGGCCCTCGAAGTGGGTGGCAAGACCTACAACGCCGTGGTGAAGGAACTCCAGCGCCACCCCATCAAGCGCACCGTCAGCCACATCGACTTCCTCACGGTGAACATGAACGAGATGCTCACGGTGCACGTGCCGCTGCGTCTCGAGGGCGAGGCCAAGGCCGTCGCTGCCGAGGGTGGCCTCGTCGACCCGTCGGTGGACAGCATCGAAGTGAGCTGCACCCCGGGCAACATCCCCGACGAGTTCGTGATCGACATCACCGACATGCAGCCGCACGACATCATCCGTCTTGCCGATGTGCCGATGCCCAAGGGCGTCACGGCCACCGGCGACCCGGAGATGCCCGTCGTCACCATCCTCATCACCGCTGGCGCCGTTGCCGCGTCGGGTGAGGGCGAGGCCGCCGCCGAGGGCGGCGACGCCGCCGCCGAGTGACCTTGCGGTCGGCGTGATCGACGCGCTGATCGTCGGCCTGGGCAACCCGGGGCGAGAGTATGCACGCACGCGTCACAACGTGGGCGAAGAGGTGGTGGCCCTCCTGGCCGAACGCCTCGGCGAGAAGCTGAAGGTCGGCCGCGACAAAGCGGCTGTTGCTGAAGCGCGGTTGGGTGCCAAGCGAGTTGCACTGGCATTCCCCACCACGTACATGAACCTCAGTGGCGAAGCGGTGCGCCCACTTATGCGCCGCTATGGCCTCACCGAGCCCGGCCAGTTGATCGTGGTGCACGACGAACTCGACCTGCAGCCCGGTGTGGTGCGGGTAAAGGTGGGTGGCGGACTGGCCGGCAACAACGGCCTGCGCAGCATCACCCAGCACCTTCATACGCAGGACTACGTGCGCGTGCGTATCGGCATCGGAAAGCCGCCGTCGAAAGAGCGCGGCGCCGACCATGTGCTCTCCCGCCTGCCCAAGGCCGAGCGCGAACTGCTCGACGTGGCGGTGCAACGGGCGGCGGACGCCGTGGAAGCCATCGTGGCCGACGGCGCCGACAACGCCATGGCCAAGTTCAACGGGCTGTAGCCCGACCGTTCAGCCGCTCAGGGCCCGAGCGGCACTGCGTGGATGACGATCGACCCGCCCGGGTACGGCGTGGTGAGCGTGAGCGTGGTCGCGGTGCAGTCGCTGAGAGCGAACACGCCGGTCTGCTCGCCGTTCAGCATTCGGTCGTTGTTCAACTGCTGCAGCGTTTCGTCGAACACCGGGGGCACGGTCTGGCCGAGTGTGATGGTGACCGTGGTGGTGACCGTCGTGAAATCGTCGAAGGACGCGGTAGCCGTATCACCATTCGACTTCCAGGTGCCCTTGCCGACACCGGCGAACGTCGTGTCGAGTGACGCCGGTTGACCGCCGCTGACGAACGTGCCAGTGGTGGGTTTCATCGGCCCGAAGTCGATCTGGAACAGGCCGTCGGAGCCGATGGTGATCATCATCCCGTCGCCACCCACGATGGAAGTGAGCTCGCCCACACCGGCCTGCGATGGGGCTTCCATCGACGCAGACGCCCAGTTCCCCACTTCGCACGCCTGCTGGTTGCCTGCGGAGGTGTCCTGGCCGCCGCCGGACGTGCCCGTGCTGTCGGCACTGGTGCGGCACGACACCAGCACCACCAAGAGAACTGCTGCCGCGACCAGTTTCCGACTCATCGTTCCATGCTGACAGCCCGCGGCAGGTCAGTCCAGCACACCGATACCCTGCGTGGTCGGATGTCGCTCGCCTCGCTCCCCCGTCTGCTTCGTAACGAACCCGCACTCACCCAGGCCATCGGCTCTGAGAGCGGGCTGGTTGCCGTACCCGAGAGCGCTCGGGCCATCAGCATCGCGGCGCTGGCGCAACTGAGCGCCCGTCGCCCACTGGTGGTTGCCTGCCCTACCGGCACCGATGCGGGCCAGTTGTTCGACGACTTGGCGCAGTACATGCCTGCGGAAGCCGTTGTGCTCTTTCCTGCGTGGGAGACGCTGCCGTTCGAGCGTGTCAGCCCCAGCGTCGAGACCATGGGACGACGCATGGAGGTGCTCTGGCGGCTCCGCGACGCCGAACGTTCGCCGCAGATCGTGGTGGCCGGCGTGCGCGCGCTGCTGCAACACCTTGGGCCCCAGGCCGATGAGATCGAGCCGGTCCACATCACCAAGGGCGCCATCCTCGACCCCGACGAACTGCTCGCCACACTCATTCAGTTTGGTTACCGACGTGAAGAGCTGGTGGAGCACCGAGGCGAAGTGGCCAAGCGCGGCGCCATCATCGACATCTTCCCCAGCACGGCAGATGCACCGATCCGCATCGATCTCTGGGGTGACGAAGTGGATCGCCTCACCGAGTTCGGTGTGAACGACCAGCGCTCCACGCACGACCTCGACGAAGTCCGCATCTTCCCGGCGCGCGAACTGATCCCCACCGAGGAAGTGCGCCAGCGGGCCGCCGCGCTGGTGGGCAAGGAACCGTGGGGGCGCGAGCAATGGGAACGTCTCTCGGAGGGCACTCTCTTCGACGGCATGGAGAGCTGGCTGCCGTGGCTGATGCCCAACGAGCGGCTGCTCACCGACATGCTGCCCGCCACCGCCAAGGTGGTGTTGGTGGAGCCGCGTCGCATGCGCGACCGAGCCAATGATCTCCTGGCCGAGGAAGACGATCTCGCCAAGGCGCTCGCCAGCACCTGGGGACGCAACCCCGAACTCGGCTTCCCTCGACTGCATGCCGAGACCGACCGACTGCTCGCCTCCGGCCAGGCGGTGTGGACCATCAGCAGTACGCCCGAAACCCCCGACTCGCCGATGGTGAACGCCAGCGGCTGGGGCCCGGTGGTGGGCGACGGCGATGGCCTCGCCAACCGTTTGCGCGACCTGCTGACGCAGAAGTTCAGCATCGTCGTTGCCGCGGATGGCACCGGCTCCGCTCAGCGACTTGCGAACCTGTTGCTCGACCGGGGTCTCGAGTTCTCGATGGCCGATGCCGGCACCGACCTCACCCGGCCCGGCGGGCACATCGTGGTGTCTCCGTTGCATCGAGGGTGCCTGGTGCCCGCGGCGAAGGTGGCCGTGATTGCCGAGGCCGACCTCACCGGCCGTCGCCGCGCGCATCGCCAGGCTCGCCCGCGCAAGCGGCAGGGCACGGGCCTGTTCGAAGACCTGAACCCCGGCAACTACGTGGTGCACTATCAGCACGGCGTGGGCCAGTACCAGGGCATGGTGAAGCGCACCATCGGTGGTGTGGAGCGCGACTACCTGCTGCTGCAGTACAAGGGCGGCGACAAGCTCTACGTGCCCAGCGACCAGATCGACACGCTGCGGCAGTACGTGGGAGGCGAGGCACCGGTGCTGCACCGCCTGGGCGGCGCCGACTTCGCAAAGTCGAAGTCGCGCGTCCGCAGTGCTGTGCGCGAGATCGCCCAGGAACTGGTGGTGCTCTACCAGAAGCGGGTGCACTCCCCCGGCCACGCATTCGGTCCCGATACGCCGTGGCAGGAAGAGATGGAGCAGGCGTTTCCCTTCGTGGAGACGCCCGACCAGCGCACCGCCATCGACGACATCAAGGCCGACATGGAGCGCACCGTGCCGATGGACCGACTGGTGTGCGGCGACGTCGGATTCGGCAAGACGGAAGTGGCCATCCGCGCTGCGTTCAAGGCCATCCAGGACGGCAAGCAGGTAGCCGTCCTGGCGCCCACCACACTGCTCGCCACACAGCACGGCAACACGTTCGCCGATCGCTTCGCCGGCTACCCGATTCGAGTCGAGGTACTCAGCCGCTTCCTCACGGCAAAGGAAGCCAAGAAGGTGGTCGAGGGCCTGAAGACCGGCGAGATCGATTGCGTCATCGGCACCCACCGACTGCTGCAAGACGGCATCGTGTTCAAAGACCTCGGCCTGCTGGTGGTCGATGAGGAACAGCGTTTCGGCGTGCAGGCCAAGGAGGCGATGAAGAAGCTGAAGCACAACGTGGATGTGCTCACGCTCTCGGCCACGCCCATTCCGCGCACACTGGAAATGAGCCTGGTCGGCATCCGCGACCTCAGCCTGCTGCAGACACCGCCAGCCGACCGCCAGCCGATCCTCACGTTCGTCGGCGGTTACGACGAGCGCGTTGCCGTGGAGGCCATACGACGCGAACTGCTGCGCGAGGGCCAGGTGTTCTGGGTGCACAACCGAGTGCAGACCATCGAGATGGCAGCCTCACGCTTGCGCGAACTGGTACCCGAGGCGCGCATCGCCATCGCTCACGGCAAGATGGACGAAGGCTCGCTCGAGCAAGTGGTGGTCGACTTCTGGGAGGGTCGCTTCGACGTACTGGTGTGCACCACCATCATCGAGAGCGGCATCGACATGCCCACCGTGAACACGCTCGTGGTGGAGCGAGCCGACCTGTTGGGACTCGGCCAGATGCACCAGTTGCGCGGCCGCGTGGGCCGCAGCGGTTCACGCGCGTACGCCTATCTCTTCCACCCGCCGGACGCCCGGCTCAGCGAGGAGGCCTACGAGCGCCTGCGCACCATCGGCGAGGCAACCGAGCTCGGCAGCGGTTTCAAGATCGCGATGCGCGACCTCGAGATTCGTGGCGCCGGCAACTTGCTTGGCGAATCGCAAAGCGGCCACATCGCTGCGGTCGGCTACGACCTGTACTGCCAGATGGTGAACGAAGCCGTGGCAGAGATGAAGGGCGAGCCCGTGAAGGCGCCGTCCGAGTTGAAGCTCGACGTGCCGACGGATGCCTTCCTGCCGCCCGAGTACGTACCCAAGGAAGCATTGCGACTCGAGGCCTACCGGCGGCTGGCGGCGGTCACCACGCCGGCCGAGGTCGACGACATCCGCGCCGAGTGGGAAGACCGTTACGGCCCAGTTCCGGCTGCCGCCGAGTCGCTGCTGATGGTGGGCGCGTTGCGTGCCGAATGCCATCGTCTGCAGCTCACCGATGTGCAGATCATCGGTCAACAGGCACGGCTCGCACCCATCGAGCTGAAGACCAGCGAGGAACT
>CANHST010000134.1 GCA_947463235.1 Acidimicrobiaceae bacterium | reverse complement strand
GGAACCCTACTCACAGCTCGAATGGACAGTGCCGACACCCACTGGCACAGCAGTACCCGCGATCGGCGAGAAACCTCGCCGTGAAGACTGTGAAGCCGGTGACCGGATCGCGATACGTGGGCGAACCATCTGCCACCGCGGCTTCGTGACGCAGCATTCCGTCGGCGAATGACCGATGCTTCGGCGAGTAGCGGCGAGGCAGAGGCACTTCCAGAAAATCGCTTCGCAACGGCCGCACGCTGGCACGGTATCTCCATGTTCTCGCGACGCGCTCGGTTGTGGCTAAGGTGCGCCTTGCCGGGTGTGATGGGGGTCACAGCCCACGCCGGCTACGCAACGTTTCTGATTGAAGGGGGAAAGCACGTGCGAAACACTCGCCCGTCCGGCAAGGCCGGTCGGTTCATCGCAGTGGCGCTGATCAGCCTTGGGCTCATCACCGCCGCCTGCTCCAAGAAGGATGACGGTTCGACCAGTGGTGGCGACACCACGGAAACGACCGCAGCCTCCGGCGGCACGGAGACCACTGCGGCCTCCGGCGGCACGGACACCACCGCAGCTCCGGAGACCACCGAAGCCGCAGCCAAGCCGGTCTACGGCGGCACGCTCGTCGTGAGCGGCGAAGCTGAAGTGGCCAACGCCTGGACGCCCGCCGCCATGCAGTGCGACAGCTACTGCCAGCAGCGAGCCCGCTCGTTCTACGACCCGGTGGTCGTACTGGGCGAAGACCTCCAGCCGCACGGCATCCTCGTCACCGACTGGACGCACAACGACGACTTCACTGTCTGGGACTTCAATGTCCGTCCCGACGTGAAGTTCCACGACGGCACCCCGCTCGACGCGGCCGCCATCGTGAAGAACCTTCAGGTCTCGGGCCAGGGCCTGTTGCTCGGCGCCGCACTGAAGGACATCGCCCACAACGCCGACGGTTCGCTCGACATCACCGTCACCGGTGACATGACGTTCCAGATCAAGACCGGCTTCAACGGTGATGTCACCAAGCCGCTCACCTGGCCGAACCTCCCGCTCGCCCTGGGCACCCAGTGGGGCCTCATCGCCTCGCCGAAGTGGCTCGACGATGTGACGGCCGGCAACGCCGACCAGACCCTCGCCGTGGGCACCGGCCCGTTCATGGTGGAGAGCTACGCACCGCGCGACAAGCTCGTTGTGAAGCGCAACCCCGACTATTGGCAGAAGGACGCCGACGGCAACCAGCTGCCGTACCTCGACGGCATCGAGTTCCGCGTGATCGAAGACAGCGAAACCGCTGCTGACGCTCTGCGCAACGGCGACATCGACATCTTCTCGACGTCGGCAGCACAGGTCATCACCGACTTCCGCGAGGAGGCCGACGCCTTCCCGATGGTGGAGCAGGATCAGCTCACCGAGACGAACTACATCCTCATCGACCTCGACAAGCCGGGTGCGCTGCAGGACAAGAACGTTCGTTGCGCACTGTCGCTCGCCATCGACCGCCAGGAGCTCATCGACGCCACCGCCGGTGGCATCCTCAAGCCGGCGAACGGTCTGTTCTCGCCCGGCCAGCAGGGCTACCTCGAGGACAACGGTGGCTTCGTTTCCTTCGACCCCGACACGGCCAAGACGATGATCGACGAATACGTAGCCGCCAACGGCCCTGTGGCCGTCGACTACGGCACCACCACCTCGGCAATCAACGCCCAGGTTGCGGAGCTGCTGAAGGGTTACTGGGAGGCCATCGGCGTGCAGTTCACCTACACGCAGGTTCCGCAGGACTCGTTCATCACCAACGCCCTGTTCGGCGATCCCGGCTTCTTCATGTACGGCTGGCGTAACCACGCTGGTGTGAACATCGACAGCCAGTACTTCTGGTGGCACTCGGCCAACGCCGCACCCGATGGCTCGCTGGCCCTCAACTTCGGTCGCATCAAGGACCCGATCGTCGACAAGGGCCTCGAGGACGCACGTAGCGCCACCGACCCGGCAGCAGCCACCGCCGCCGCCGAATCGGTGAACAAGCAGATGGCGTCGCAGTGCTACCAGATCCCGACCAGCTGGACCCTGTGGGGCACGCCCCACAAGCCCGGAGTGAAGGGCCTCGGCGGCAGCTGGATCCTGCCCGACGGCACCCCGTCTCGTGACGGCGCCGGCTTCTCGGGACAGTTCTGGACTCAGGCAGTCTGGATCGACCCGGCCGCCTGATCACTCAGTGATCACCTTGTGAGGTGTCAGGGAGGGGTGGCTTCGGCCGCCCCTCCCTGTGCCTCTGTCCCGTCCTCCTTCGTTTCTCGAGGTCTGCGTGCGTTACTTCTTCCAACGGTTCCTCCAACTTCTGCTGGTGTTCGTCATCGTCACTTTCGTGGTGCTCGTGGTGATGCGCGTCGGGTCCAACAACGCCCAGGAGCTGGCCATCAAACTCGCCGGCCGCCCTCTGAAGCCGGAGGAATCAGATGCACTCATCCAGCAGTACAACCTCGATGCGAACTTCATCTCGCAGTACCTCACCTGGTTGAAGAACCTCATCTTCCATTTCGACCTCGGCTTCTCCCCGCAGGCTGGCCAGAGCGTGGCCGACCTGCTCAAGCCTCGTGTCTGGACCACGGTCCTGTTGGGTCTGTACGCGAACGTGTTCGGCCTGCTCATCGCCATTCCGCTTGCGGTCACGCAGGCCTACCGTCGCGACCGCCCGTTCGACAAGGTCGGCAGCATGGCCACCTTCATCGCCGTGGGCATTCCCGGCATCGTGCTCGGCGTGTTCCTGAAGCTGATCTTCGTGGTGCAACTCGGCTGGTTCCCCAGCATCGGCGACAAGATCTACCCGTGGGACGACCTTCATGAGCACTTCATGAACTTCTTCCTTCCCACGCTCACGCTCACCATTCCCGTTGCGGCGATCTACACCCGCCTCCTCCGTGCCGACATGGTGATGACGCTGCAGAGCGACTTCATCACCCTTGCCAGCGCCAAGGGAGTGCCACCCCACCGGGTGGTGTGGAAGCACGGCCTTCGCAACTCGCTGTTCTCGCTCGTCACTGCCGTTGGAACACAGCTCGGCGCACTCATCGGTTCCGCCGTGTTGGTGGAATCACTCTTCGACCTCGACGGCCTCGGCTCTCAATTGGTGGTGTCGGTGCTGTCCGCCGACCTGTTCACCGTGCAGAGTTTCGTGGCCATCATCGTGCTCATCGT
This sequence comes from Acidimicrobiaceae bacterium, assembly GCA_947463235.1. Classification (GTDB taxonomy): domain Bacteria; phylum Actinomycetota; class Acidimicrobiia; order Acidimicrobiales; family Ilumatobacteraceae; genus UBA668. The sequence continues at coordinate 4,975 of CANHST010000134.1, read as the reverse complement.
GGTGGTCGTGAACCTGCTGGTCGACCTCTCGTACGCACTCATCGATCCCCGTATCCGCCAAGCCCGAGCACTGGGGTGACCGACATGACCGAGACGACTGAATTCACCGACACGGTGACCCACACTCCGGGCGCCAACATCGACGACCAGATCGATGCTCGCTTCAAGCGCGTGCGCCGTAGGCGCGTGCCGAAGTTCGGCGTGCTCTTCGGCGCCACTTTCCTCATCGTGCTGCTGTTCCTGACGGTCTTTGCCGACTGGCTGCCGTTCATCCGCAACGCCGACACCAAGGTGCGCGTGAATGGCAAGTTGATGAGCAACTACAAGCTCGGGCCCGGCTGGGAAGCATGGTGGGGCACCGACGGCAACGGCTTCGACGTGTTCGCCCGATGCATCTACTACGCCCGTTACACGCTCTGGATCGGCGTCTCTTCCACTGCGATCGGCCTGTTCGTGGGCGGTGCACTCGGCATGCTGGCGGGCTACTTCCGCGGCAAGACCGACCGAGTGATCTCGGTGCTCATCGACTGCCTGCTGGCTATCCCGGCACTGGTGTTGGCCATCATGGTGGTGCGCCGCCTCGACGACATCAAGCTCGACTTCACGTGGCTCGGCTGGATGAGCCGTCTGTGGCAGATCATTCTCACCCTGAGCATCCTGGCCATCGCTCCCCTCGCCCGTATCGTGCGAGCCCAGACGATGGCACTGCGTGAACGAGAGTTCGTGCTCGCCGGGCGCAGTCTTGGCGCCGGCAACATGCGCATCCTGTTCAAGGAGATCCTGCCGAACCTCATCCCGGCGATGGTCACTGTGGCCGCCACCGGCCTTGGCATCCTCATCGCCGCCGAGGGCGCTCTTGCCTTCCTCGGTCTCGGCCTCGAGACCTCGTGGGGCTTCATGATCAACGCCAACAGAAACCGTCTCGAGAAAGCATGGTGGGCCACGATCTTCCCGTGCATCATGCTCTTCCTCACGGTGTTGTCGTTCAACCTCATCGGCGACCGCTTGGCTCGCCGCTTCGACGTGCGGGAGGCGGCGGTATGAGCATCGGCTCCACCACCAACATCACTCAGGCAGCGCTGCGCGATGTGCAGGGTCCGCTGCTGGAACTCACCGATGTGCGTACGCACTTCCGCACGCCACGCGGCCTTGTGCGCGCGGTCGACGGCGTCAGCTTCACCCTTGAACGCGGCCGTTCCCTCGGCATCGTGGGCGAGAGCGGTTCGGGTAAGACCATCCTCTCGCGTTCGATCATGGGGCTACTGCCTTCCAAGGGCACCGAGCGTTCCGGCAGCATCAAGTTCGCCGGCACCGAGGTGGGCAACAAGAGCCGCAAGGAAATGCGCCACATCTGGGGCAAGGAAATGGCGATGATCTTCCAAGATCCCATGACCTCGCTGAACCCGCTGATGCGTATCGGCGACCAGATCGCCGAGCCCCTGCGCCTGCACCTCGGCATGTCGAAGGCCGACGCCGCCGCCACTGCTCGCCGTCTCTTGCAAGACGTGCGTATCCCCGAGCCCGACCGCCGGTTGGCGCAGTACCCGCATGAGATGTCGGGTGGCATGCGCCAACGTGTGATGATCGCCATCGCTATGGCCTGCGGTCCCACCGCCCTGTTCGCCGACGAGCCCACCACGGCGCTCGACGTCACGGTGCAGGCACAGATTCTCGACCTCCTCGGAGAGCAGCGCCGCGAGCGCAACATGAGCCTCGTGCTCGTGACGCACGACCTCGGCGTGGTCGCCGGCCACACCGACGAAATCGCGGTGATGTACGGCGGCAAGCTCGTGGAGAAGGCCCCCACCAAGCGCCTCTTTGCAGCAATGAAAATGCCGTACACCGAGGGCTTGCTGGCCAGCATTCCCAAGCTGGAAGACCAGAGCCATAGCCGACTGAACGTCATCCCCGGTCGTCCGCCGGATCTCGTCAACCCGCCGAAGGGCTGCCGTTTCGCCCCTCGGTGCCCCTATGCCAGCGCTCGCTGCAACGAGGAGGAACCTCCCTTGACCGCCACGCAGGACGACCCGAATCACTCGTACGCGTGCTGGTACCCGGTGGGTTCGCCGGAGTACCACGAAGCCCGTGCTCGCATCAACGCGTCAGCGGGGGTGAACTGAGATGGCCGGCACCGGCAAAGCGCACTTGCGCAACTCGCCCGACGTGCTGCTGCGGGTGGAGGACCTCACGGTCGAGTTTCCTGTGGGCCGCACTGGCCTGAAGGTGAACGCTGTCAGCGGTATCAGCCTCGACGTCCTCCGCGGAGAAACCCTTGGCCTCGTGGGCGAGAGTGGTTGCGGCAAGAGCACCACTGGCCGCGCCATCATGCAGTTGCGACGCCCAGAGGGTGGCTCGGTGGTGTTCGAAGGCAACGAACTGACGAAGATGACGCTCGCCGAGATGCGTGAGGCTCGCACCCGCATGCAGATGATCTTCCAGGACCCCATCTCGTCGCTGAACCCGCGCCGCAAGGTGCGCGACATCGTGATGGAGCCGCTCACCATCTGGAAGCGCGGTAGCAATGCCGAGCGCGCCACCAAGGTGGATGCACTCTTGTCCGAGGTGGGCATCGACCCTGATCGCGCCGCAGAGAGCCAGCCCCACCAGTTCTCGGGCGGCCAGTGCCAGCGCATCTCGATTGCCAGGTCGCTGGTGCTCGATCCCACGTTGATCATCTGCGACGAACCCGTCAGCGCTCTCGACGTATCGGTGCAGGCTCAGGTGCTGAACCTGCTCGAGGACCTCAAGGCCAAGCACGGTCTCACGCTCATCTTCATCGCCCACGACCTTGCCGTGGTGAAGAACATCAGCGACCGGATCGCCGTGATGTACCTCGGCAAGATCTGTGAAGTGGCGCCCAGCGACGGTCTCTACCAGCAGCCTGCGCACCACTACACGAAGGTGTTGCTCGACTCCATTCCGGTGCCGGACCCGGAAGTCGCCCTGCACAAGGTGGCCATCGAGGGCGAGCCGCCCTCCCCCGTCCTTCCGCCTCCCGGTTGCCGCTTCAATCCTCGGTGCCCCGCCGCCGACGATCGTTGCCGCTCCGAAGAGCCGCAATTGCGCGAAATCGGCGCCGGCCACTTCGTGGCGTGCCACCATCCGCTCGTGGGCGGCGAGTCGCCCGTCAGCGTGCGCACCACCGCCGACGCCTAACCGTTGGTGTAATCGGGCGCCCGACGCTCGAGGAAGGCTGCCATCGCTTCGCGGTGGTCTGCCGTCGCGGTCGCCATGATCTGTTGGCGGTTCTCGAGATCGATCGCGTTCTGCAGCGCCGGAATCTCCAGGGCACTCCACATACCCTCCTTGGTGAGTGCCACACCGAACGGGGCGTTGCGCATCACCTCGTGTGCCTTGGTGATGGCGGCATCGAGGAGGGCCTGATCATCGACCAGATCCACCACCAAGCCGATGCGGTACGCCTCAGCGGCATCGAAGACTCGGCCGGTGAGCATCAACTCCTGCGATCTGGCGGCACCAACGAGGCGCGGCAGCAACCAACTGGTACCGATGTCGCACGCCGAGAGGCCGATCCGGATGAATGCAGCGTTGAACTTCGCCGACTGTGCTGCCAGGCGTATGTCGGAGCCCAACACCAACGCGAAGCCCCCACCTGCTGCCGGCCCATTCACCGCGGCGATGATCGGCTGCGGAATCGAGCGCATTTTCGGAATCAGCGACGCAATGTGCTTCTGCACGGCGAACCCGGCCTGGGTGCGCCCGAGGTGCGAGGTGTGCGGTGCGGTGCCGTAGCCACCTAGGTCGAGTCCGGCGCAGAAGCCGCGTCCTTCGCCAGTGAGGATGACCACGCGTGCGTCGGGATCCACCGCCACGGCGTCGAGGTGGTCATGCAACGACTGCACCAGCTCCGACGTCATCGCGTTCAACTTGTCGGGACGGTTCAACGTGAGTTGCACGATGCCAGGAGCGGGAGCGGTGCGTTCGATGACGGCCATGCCACATGCTGACGCGTCGGAGCGACCCGAAACGAGTCACGGTGGTCAACTCTGAGGCGTTGGTGACAGACTTTCGGTGTTAGCGTCCGAACGCCTTTCGAGCGTATGACCGACACGTCGATGTCCCAGACCGTCACCCAATCCGAACCTGAAGTTCACCCGCCCGCCACCTCGGGCTGGCGAGCCGCGCTCACGAAGGCGGGGCTGGTGTACCTGCTGTCGCGGCTGTGCGTCGCAGTGGGTGCCGGCATCGTTGCGGCAGAACTGAGGGCCGACGAGAACGCTCGCCTGTCGAACTTCCCGTCCGCTCCGTACGCCGACCCGCACTACTTCTCGCGTCCGATTCCCACCAACGCGTTACGGCCCATCCTCGATGTACTCACCTCGTGGGACGGCATCTGGTATCTGCGCATCGTGCGTGACGGCTATCCCACGTTGGTGCGCCCCAACGTGACGTACTTCGTTCCCGAGGCTCGAGCGGCATTCTTCCCGGCCTACCCGACCCTGGTTCGGTTCCTCGACAGGCTGGTTCCTGGCGGCGACACTGTGGCAGCGCTGCTGCTGAACTTCGTGCTGGGCGCCGTTGCCATCTGGCTCATCGGCCTGCTCGCCCGAGAGTTGTACAACGAGCGTGTCGCGGAACGCACGATGATCATCGTGGCCCTGTTCCCCGGCAGCTTCGTCCTCTCGTTCGCCTACACCGAGGCGTTACTCATCACCTTTGGGGCCGCATGCATGTGGTTCCTGCTCAAACGCAACTGGTGGCTCGCCGGTCTGTTCGCAGCGCTCGGCACCGCAACACGCCCGAACGGCATCGCATTGATCGCTGCGTGTGCATGGGCGTCGGTGGTGGCGATACGCCAGCGCCGAGAATGGATGTCGCTCGTGGCCCCGCTGCTGGCACCGGTCGGTTTCGTGGCGTTCCAACTCTGGCTCGGCAATCACACCAATGAAGCAGGCGTGTGGTTCCGCGTGCAGACCGAAGCCTGGGGGGAGGGCACCAGCTTCGGCGCCACCGC
>CANHST010000133.1 GCA_947463235.1 Acidimicrobiaceae bacterium | reverse complement strand
TGTCGCACAGCACGAGGTGGCTGGCACCATTCACCACCGAGGCCTCGATGGCACGCAACGCGAACTCCGGATTGCGCTTGTAGCCATCGAAGAAGTGCTCCAGGTCCACCAGCACACGCCGGCCGTTGCCGTGCAGGAACTTCACCGAGTCGGCGATCATCGCAGCGCCCTCGTCGAGCGTGGTCTGCAGCGCCTCGAGCACGTGATAGTCCCAGCTCTTGGCGACGATGCACACCGCACTCGTCTCGGCGTCGAGCAGGTTGCGCAGTGTGGCGTCATCGTCCACCTTGCCGCGAGGCCGACGAGTGCTCCCGAACGCGACCATCGTGGACGTCGTGAGGTGCAGCTCCTTCAGCGCACGCTGGAAGAACTCCACGTCCTTCGGGTTCGCTCCGGGCCAGCCGCCCTCGATGAAGTGCACGCCGAGGTGATCGAGCTGCTCGGCGATGCGCAGCTTGTCGTCGACCGTGGCCGACACGCCCTCCACCTGGAGGCCGTCGCGCAGGGTGGTGTCGAAGACTTCGACGAGATCCTGGTTCGTGGTCATGGGTGCTCTTCCTGGATTCTTCGGGGAGTGACTGGGGAAATGAAAGAGCCGCCCGAAGGGGCGGCTCAGAGCGCAACTCGGCGTGGGGCCGAGGTGCGCTAACGAATGATGATGATCGCGACACGTGTGAGCGATGTCATGGGTCCTATTCAACCGGCAAATTCGCCCCGCGTCAAACGTGCGCTTGTGAACAACCTGTGGGCAAACGGTGGATGAACGAAAAACTTCTGTGACTAACCCACCAGAGTGGTGGATAACCCTGTGACTTCAAAAATACCCTCTTGACCTGCGAGAACACCCGGAGCAATGTGTGCTCCGTACCGGTCAGCGCACGCCAACCGGAACCCGAGGAACGGTGTCGGAGAACCAAGCGGCCAGCAATGGCGGTGAGGGGATACGGAGGGCCAACCGGGTTCACGAGGTGGAAGCGAGGCAGGTGGAGGAAGATCCTTGATCCTCACCGAAGAGCCCTCACGGGGGAGGCGGTGGGGCGCTGGGAAGGACGAGCCGGGCAACCGGCAAGGCCAGACCAGTGGTTGAGGTGACGGAGTTGAGCAACCGGGCAACCGGGAGCGAGGCGCCGGCGCCAAGGCATCGACGTTCGGAACTGCGACGCTGGGCAACCGGCGAGACAGCCCCGGGCGGTTCGGGGTCGGCGAGCCGGGCAACCGGGGAGCTGGCACTGGGCAGTCGGGAGGGTCCGACCCGGGCAACCGGGAAGGGCTGACGAACGGTCTGAAGGACGAGCCGGGCAACCGGCGAGGCCAACGGAAAAGCGGATCGCCCGCCGAAGCGCAAGCTCCGACGGGCGATGACATTGGTCGAGATGCAGGCTAACGCCCGAAGATCGATCGGTGGTGGATCTACCTCTGAGAAGTCGCCCCGGGCGGCGCGCAGGTTTCGGCCAGCAGCGCAGCCCGGGGCGCTTCGCTTTTTCGCCCCCATCACCTCGCTCCCGCAGCCCAGGTCGGGTCCGAAACGTGCCATCTCCGACTCACTTCGGACCCACGGGTCCGAAGTGCGCCATGAATGGCATGAACCGGACCCAACGGTCCGGTTCATGCGAGGCGTATGTCGTGCTGGGATGTTGCGCACCCGAGTTGGGGCGCGTGCGGCTCAGGCGTAGTCGAGCCAGTCGGTGTAGCGGGCGTCCTGGCCGCGCACTGCCTTGGCATAGACCTCGGCGATGGCGCGAGTGGCCGGACCGGGGCACGGCACCTTGCGGTCATCGACCGAGTTCACCGAGCTCACCTCGGCGGCGGTGCCGCACACGAAGATCTCGTCGGCGATGTACAGGTCGCTACGGGCGAGGTTGCCCACCTGCACCTCGTAACCGAGGTCGCGAGCGATCTTCGACACCGACGCCTGGGTGATGCCCTCGAGCGCACCGGCAGCCAACGGCGGCGTGAAGATGATGCCATTGCGCGAGACGAAGATGTTCTCGCCGGTGCACTCGGCCACCAGACCATTCGGGGCGAGCATGATGGCCTCGTCGTAGCCGGCCTTCAGCGCCTCCACCTTGGCAAGCGAGCTGTTCACGTAGTTACCCACGGTCTTGGCGGCCGGCGGCATCGTGTTGTGATCGTGGCGGGTCCAGGACGAGATCTTCATCCGCACACCCTTCTCCACCGCGTCGTCGCCCAAGTAGGCGCCCCACGGCCAGCAGGCGATGGCCACATCCACCCGGCAGGGCAGCGTGTTGAGGCCCATCTCGCCGTAGCCGTAGTAGGCGATCGGGCGGATGTAGCAACTCGGCAGACCGGTACTGCGCACCGTGGCCTTGGTGGCATCCATCAACTCGTCGACCGAGTACGGGATCTCCATCCCCATGATCTTGGCCGAGTTATGCAGACGCACCATGTGGTCGCGCAGGCGGAACACGGCAGGGCCGTCGGCCGTCTCGTAGGCACGCACGCCTTCGAAGACGCCAGTGCCGTAGTGGAGGGTGTGGGTGAGCACGTGGATCTGGGCCTTGTCCCAGTCGATGAGTTCCCCGTTCATCCAGATCTTCGGAGTCGTGGTGATCGGCATTGTTGCCCCTAACGAGAAGTGATTCGGTTCGAACGTTGATGCAGTGCGAGCAGTGATGCACTGCGGATTGGTGCGTCAGATTGCCACGCGGGCAGCGATTTGTGAACCGATGTCGCTGGTGCTGCCACTGACAGGCTCGACACACGCCGCGCGCACACGGTCGGCGGCAGCAGATTCCCCGAGGAAATCGAGCATCAGGGCGGCAGACAGCACGGCGGCCGTGGGGTTCGCCTTGCCCGTGCCCACGATGTCGGGGGCCGAGCCGTGCACGGGCTCGAACATGCTGGGGCCGGTGCGAGCCGGGTTCAGGTTGGCGCTGCTGGCGAGGCCGATGCCGCCGCTGACTGCCCCGCCGAGGTCGGTGAGGATGTCGCCGAACAGGTTGTCGGTGACGATCACGTCGTAGCGCTGCGGGTCTTGGACGAAGTAGATGCACGCGGCATCGACGTGGTTGTAGGCGGTGGAGACCTCGGGATACTCAGCCGCCACGTCGTTGAACGCCCGCTGCCACAGATCGCCGGCAAAGGTGAGCACGTTGGTCTTGTGCACCAACGTGACGTGCTTGCGGCGGGTCATCGCCAGTTCGAACGCGTAGCGGATGGCGCGCTCGGCGCCCATGCGGGTGTTCACCGAACCCTGCGTGGCCACCTCGTTGGGAGTGCCCTTGCGCAGCACGCCACCCTCACCCACGTACGGGCCTTCGGTGTTCTCGCGAATCACCACGAAGTCGTGGGGCACCGTGCCACCGGGAGCGGTACCGATGAACGGGCGCTGGTTCACGTAGAGATCGAGGTCGAAGCGCATCTTCAGCAGCAGGCCACGCTCGATGACACCCGGGGGCACTTCGGGGGTACCGACGGCGCCCAGCAGGATGGCGTCGAAACCACGCAGTTGCTGGAGCACTTCGTCGCTGAGGATCTCGCCATCGCGCAGATAGCGAGCACCTCCCAGATCGAAATCGGTCGTGTCGAGTTGCACGCCTGCGGCGCGCACCACCTTCAGGGCTTCGGCGGTGACTTCCGGGCCGATGCCGTCGCCACCGATGACTGCAATGCGATGTGCCATAAGGGACAAACGGTATCGCCGCCACAGATGACTCCTGCAAACGGCGCTCGCAGCGTCGATACACTCGATATTCCTATGGCCAGCCACCAACTGTCCCGTGCCGCCTACGAGCGCCTTCAGGCAGAGTTCTACGACCTCACCACCCGCGGGCGCATCGAGGTGGCGAACAAGATCGAAACGGCGCGTCTCATGGGCGACCTCTCCGAGAACGGCGACTATCACGCCGCCAAGGACGAGCAGGGCCACATGGAGGGACGCATTCGTCATCTCGAACATCTGCTGGAGAACTCCGAGATCATCGAGGGCAGTACCGACGGCGCCATCGCAGCCGGCTCGATCGTCAGCATCGTGTACGACGGCGACAGCGACGACGACGCCGAGCGGTACCTCGTCGGCCACCCCGAGGAGCGCATCGGCGACCTCGAAGTGATGAGCCCCAACTCCCCGCTCGGCGCAGCATTGCTCGGCGCCACCGAGGGCGACACCGTGGAGTACCAGGCTCCAGGCGGCACCTTGAAGGTACGAGTGCTCAAGGTGGAGTCCGCCTAGTGGCGGCGCGGCGCGGCGCAGCATCGCAGGCGCCGAAGTTGCCGCACGGTGCGGCGATGGAGTTGCCCGGCCGCGGCACCACGTTCGTGCGCACCATGGACGGCCCACCGGGCGCACCCACCGTGTTGCTATTGCACGGTTGGACCGCCACGGCTGATCTGAATTGGTTCACCTGCTACCACCCGCTCTCCGAGCATTACCGCGTGGTCGCGCTGGATCATCGCGGTCACGGCCGCGGCATCAGGTCGAAGAAGACGTTCCGTCTCGAGGACTGCGCCGACGACGCAATGGCCGTGTGCGATGTGTTGGGCATCGAGCGCGTCGTACCCGTCGGCTACTCGATGGGCGGGCCGGTCGCGCAGTTGCTCTGGCGGCGCCATCCGACACGCGTGCAGTCGCTCGTGCTCTGTGCCACGGCGCCGTACTTCCTCACATCCCGCGAGGAGCGACTGGGTTTCCTCGGTCTCTCCGGCATGGCCGCACTCTCCCGGCTCACGCCAGCGCAGGCCCGCACCTGGCTGACCGAGCAGTTCTACCTTCAGAAGAAGACCGAGAGCTGGGAACCCTGGGCCATCCAGGAGGCCTCGCTGCACGACTGGCGCACCGTGCTGCAAGCCGGCCGGGCGATCGGCCAGTTCAACTCACGCGAGTGGATCGACGAGATCGACGTGCCCACGTCGGTGGTGATCACGATGCGTGATCGCGTTGTTCCGGTTCGGCGCCAAGTGCGTCTGTTCGAGGGCATCCATCGCGCCGAGGCATTCCGTGTCGACGGCGACCACGATTCGGTCGCGGCGAACCCCGAACGCTTCGTTCCCACTCTCATGAGAGCCGTGCAGTCGGCCGTGGAGCGCGGATGGACCGTTTGACCTATGGAGTCAGACAGCACTGTTCGTTACCGTGATGTCCAACAGATGAGCGAGGGACGACTGGTGCCGGCGGGCCCAGGCGATACGGCGGTAGCCCTCACTTCATCGTGAAACCTTCGCCGGCGTGACGGGACGCCGGCGAGGGTTTCCAATCTCCGAGCTCGCTCGAGCAAGACGGTGGCGCCGGTCCTACGCTGACCACATCGCTCGCCGCCCGCTCCCCCGCCTCATCGGCATCGCCGCGCTGATCAGCCTGGCGACCGCTGCGGCTGCATGGCTGCGTCGAACACAGGTGTTACATCTGCGTACCAGCCGCACCCAACGCAACTCCGACGTCGTGCAACTCGGCGCTGCCGTCGGGCTGCACTACGCCGGAACCGCAGCGCGCAAGGTGTTCGCCTCCGCAGAACGGCGTGTCGAGCTGGACCGCGAGCGCGAACTGAAGACCGCAGAAGCTGTGGCCGAACGACTCGGCAACATGAAGGGCGCCCTGATGAAGCTCGGCCAGATGGCCAGCTACATCGATGAGAGCCTGCCCGCTCCGCTGCGCGACGCACTCAGCCAGTTGCAGAGCAGTGCTCCACCGATGTCGGCGGAACTGGCGGCGGAGGTGATCCGCAAGGATCTCGGCGCCCGGCCCGAAGCGCTGTTCCTCGAATGGGACCCCGACCCCATCGCCGCGGCGAGCATCGGCCAGGTGCACCGCGCCGTGGTGCTCGACCCCCTCACGGGCCAGGAGCGCGCCGTAGCGGTGAAGGTGCAGTATCCCGGGGTGGCTGATGCGGTGGCCACGGACCTGAAGAACGCCGACCTGCTGGGCCTGATCCTGCAACAGGGCTTCGGTGGCCTCGACCCCGCCGACATGGTGACCGAGGTGAAGGAACGGCTCACCGAGGAACTCGACTACCGCCTCGAGGCAGCCAATCAGCAGCGCTTCGCCGACCACTACCGGGGCCACCCGTTCATCCACGTACCCGATGTGCTGCCCACGTTCAGCGGCCCACACGTGATCACCAGCGAACTCGTCGATGGCGCCACATGGCAGGAGATGATGACGTGGCCCCAGGAGGCTCGCGACCGCGTGGGCGAAGTGCTGTTCCGGTTCGTATTCCGCAGCTTGTACGGCATGCACGCCTTCAACGGCGACCCGCACCCCGGCAACTATCTCTTCCATCGCGATGGGCGGGTGACGTTCCTCGATTTCGGGCTCGTGAAGCACTTCACCGACAGCGAGATGACCACGTTCATCGGCATGGTGAAGGCCGCCGCCTACGACCACGACGCCACCAAGTTCCGTCGGATACTCGAGCAAGCCGGGATGCTGCGCACCGGCTGCCCTGCACCCGACGCCGAGATCGGTGAGTACTTCAGCCAGTTCTACGAAACCGTGCGCGACGACCGCCAGATCACCTGGAGCAGCGAGTACTCCAGCAGCATCGTTCGCCACACCTTCGACCGCAGCAGCCCCATCGCTCAGTACGCCACCGTGCCGAAGACGTTCGTGTTCATCCAGCGCATCAACCTCGGGCTGTACGCGCTGCTCGGCGAGTTGCAGGCCACGGGCAACTACCGGCGCATCGCCGAGGAACTCTGGCCCTTCGTGCAGGGCCCACCGTCCACACCCATGGCCGAGCTAGAGCACGCCTGGCTACGCGACCGGTAGCGTCGCTCAAATGCGTCGCCTCCTGGCTCTTGTCCTGCCCCTTCTCGTACTCGCTGTCGCGTGCGGCGATGGCACCTCGACCTCGGGCGGCGACACCACCGTCGCAGCCACCGACACGACCGACGCCGCCGCTTCCAGCACGACGTCACCCGCCAAGCCGACGGTGGCAGTACCCGACACGCTGCCGACCGAACTGGTGGTCACCGATCTCACCGTGGGCACCGGTCCCGCAGCGGCAGTCGGCGACGAGGTGGTACTGGACTACGTCGGGGTGCGGTCGGCCGATGGCATCGAGTTCGACAACAGCTACGACCGTGGAGAACCGTTCCAGGTGCTCCTCGGCGCCGGCAAGGTCATCCCCGGCTGGGAGCAAGGCCTCGTCGGTGTGCAGGCTGGCGGGCGCCGGCAGATGGACATTCCCTCCGACCTCGCCTACGGCGATCAGGGCGCCGGCGATGTGATCAAGCCTGGCGATGCGCTGTCGTTCGTGGTCGATGTGATCGCAGTGCTGTCCGGCACCTCGCAGGCCGATCAGCCCGCCATCACCGTCGCCCCAGCGGGCAACATTTCGGTGATCGACAACAAGGATCTCATCGTCGGCACCGGCGCCACCCCGACCAACGGCACGCAGTTCGCAGCGCAGATCATGCTGTTCCGCGCCGACACGGGTGAACTGCTCAACAGCACCTGGGGCTCGCCGGGGGTGGTCTTCAGCTTCACCACCGACAGCAACACCTACCCGGGCATCATCGCCGCTGCCAAAGGTATGAAGGTCGGCGGCCGACGCCAATCGCAGTTGCCGTACCAGTTGATGTTCGACGGGCAGGGACAGACCCAGATCAATCTGCCTGCAGCCATCGACGTGGTCATCGTGATGGACCTCATCGCCGTCTACTGACGCACGCCCACCACGCGAATCGCCACAACGCGACGACGGCCGGCAAAGGCGCCCGGTCTCGACGCGCTGGAGGTGTGAGGCACCCATGCGTGCTCAACCGTGGCGGCCGCGTCGAAGTCGTATGCCGAACCCGACTCCGGGCAGGCCAGCACCGCACACTCATCGGGACCTTCGGTGATGAACACGGTGCGCACCGCGCACGGGTCCAGCACGTCGATGCCGGCAGCGTCGATGATCTCCAAACCATAGAGCTGCACGGTGGATCGAGGCGGCGGGACCACCTCGGCCCATCGGGCTTCCAACCAACGGGCGAGGCGCGGGGCGAGCGGAGCGGGAGCTGACGGTTCCTTCATGACCTCACTGGGCACAGCGAGATGCACCGATCGGCAAGATCGGCAGGGTCGGCAGGTTCGGTCAGCGCACCAGCGACGACGACAACCGAGCAGCAGCGGCTGCCACCTGGCGGCCGAACCGCTCGGCAGGCTGCAGGGTGAGCCGCTCGACTGGGCCGCTGACGCTGACGGCCGCCACCACCTGGCCGCC
>CANHST010000132.1 GCA_947463235.1 Acidimicrobiaceae bacterium | reverse complement strand
GCCCGCTGTGCAGTGGTGGATCGCTGCCACCACGACAACGGTGGGCGTGCAACTGCGGCAGCGGCCACGAGCACCACGATCGTCACCCAGAACGGCCCGTCGCGACGCACCATCATCAATGCCGCCCACGACGCAACGCCGAGCCATGGAAGCTGTTCGTCTGCCTCGGTGCAGAGCAATGCGACGATCAGGCCTGCGCCAGCCGCCGTGGCGATGGCCGAAGGATTGGTGATGCCCATGGTGAACCACGCAATGGGCGTGGCGCCCGCCAACAGGGTGATGGCCACGAGCCGGCCCTTGCGGCGCAGGGCCATGAGCACAGCGGCGGCGAAGAGGGCCACCGCGATGGATGCGTTGAGCAGCCGGGCAAGATACGCGTAACCGCCGGCCCACGGCACGAAACTGGCGAGGCCTGGCAGCACCAAGCCGTAGGGCGGGTAGTGCTGCGAGGTGGTGATGCCCTCGTGAGGGGTGGTGGTGAGCGGGCCGACGCTGCAGGTGACGGGCATCCCGACGTCGAATGCGTAGCAAGTGGGTCCCGGCTCGCCCACCATTCCCGGCACCACGAAGGTGACACCGGGCGTCGGCCCCGGAACTGGTGTGCCGGTGCGCTCACCGCGGACCAGCGCAGCGGAAGCCACCTGGTGGCTTGCCTCGTCGGGCCCGACGTTGCGCGGTGAACCCATCACGTGTGCCAGCACCACAAGTGCGATGGCCACGATGATCCAGGCGTCGCGCGGTCGTTGCATCGCAGGCAGTGTACGACGGGGGCCGTCGCCAAGGCCTGCATCACGACGGGTGGTCGACCATCGGTAGAGTTCCATCGATGCAGGAGGAGATCGACCGGCTGCGCGCCCTCATCGGCCCCGACGAGGTGTCGTACACCACGTTGCAGGCCGACCTTGCGGCGTCGTCGGCCGATGCTCGTGTACGCGAGCAGGAGTTGGGCGATCTTCGTGGTCGAGTGCTGCTGCTCGAGCGCCGACTCCGTCGTTCCGAGCGTCGCAATGTGGTGGTGGCGCAGTGTCTGCGAATCCAACGCGGCGTGATGCGACAGGTGCGCCGGTGGTTCGGGGCGGCGCGGCGTTGATGCTCGAGCATCGTCCGCTGCCGGGGCAGTGCTCTGCGGTCGTCATTCCTGGCGAAGATCTCGTGGCAGGTGTGAGCGATCTGATTGCCGCGAGTGCATCGAACTCTGCGGCGCAGGCCTGGTTCGGTGATTGCGAACTGCTCGACGCTCAGGGCGTGGTGGTGTCGCGGAGCTACGTGCCCGATTGGTCTCCCGAGTATCTGCGTCAGACCGACGCAGTGAACGGGCCGATCGTGGTGCGCGACGACTTGCTCGGCGTACTCGACGAACTCACTGCGCCCTCTCCCCGTGGTCAGCGGTTCGAGTTGCAACTCCGACTGCTGGAACGCGGCGTGCGGGTGCAGCGGGTGGAAGGGGTGTTTGGCCGGCGGCGATCCGTCGAGGAGACAACGTTGGCATCGCCAGAGTTGGCCCACATCGTGGACGGGCATCTGCGTCGCAGCGGAATCGATGGCGTCGCCTCCCCGTCCTCGTTGCCCGGCGTTGCTGCCGTGCGCCGGATGCCTCGTTCGAGACCGCGGGTCTCGGTGGTCATTCCGACGCGAGGTGGCACCGGGCGTGTCTGGGGCCGCACCCGCACATTCGTCGTACACGCGGTGCAGTCGCTGCTCACCAAGAGCACCTACCCGGATCTCGAGATCGTGGTGGTGGCCGATACCTCGACCCCGCAGTGGGTTCTCGACGCTTTGGTACACCTGTGCGACGGGCGGATCGTGGTGGTGCCGTACGACGCCGCCTTCAACTTCTCCGACAAGATCAACCGTGGTGTGGCCGCCGCCTCGGGCGATCTTCTGCTGCTCCTGAACGACGACACCGAGTTGGAGGCAGTCGGCAGTATCGAATCGATGGTGGCCTACTTCGGTGACCATGCCGGCGCAGAGGGCACGGTGGGCGTCGTCGGCGCCCGACTGCTGTTCGACGATGGCACGCTGCAGCATGCGGGGCACATCTACAGCGAGCAGCCGCTGCACGCATTTCGAATGTGGCCGGCTGATGTCGCCGGTCCAGGCCATCGGTTGGCACTTGCCCGAGAGTGCAGCGGCGTCACCGCTGCGGCCCTCATGGTGGACCGCGACACCTTCGACTCGGTCGGCGGGTTCCCGGTGGAGTTTCCCCTGGATTACAACGACGTTGGCTTCTGCCTTGCTGTGCGCCGCACCGGGCGCCGCATCATCTGGACGCCCGATGCCGTTTGGTACCACTTCGAAGGTCGTACCCGTACCCGCGGGCCGCGCCCCGACGAGTGGGCTCGGATGGTCGCGTTGTGGGGACACGAGCTGACGCACGACCCGTATCACCATCCCTTGCTGGAGGCGCGGCGCGACGACTGGAGCGAACGCGTGGGTATGCCGCCGAACAGCAACGACGAGCCCTGACCAGCTCACCACCGTCACAGGTGGAGGCGTGTCTAGGCTGCCAGCGTGCTTGCTGCCGTCATCGTCACCTTCCGCCCGCCTGAGGGCATGCTGGCGAGAGCGGTCGACTCGGTGCTCGATGGTGGCGGGGTGGACCTTGTGGTGGTCGTCGACAATGGCAACCTCGCGACCCGCGTGCTCGGAACCCGATTGCAGCGGACGGAGGGTTGCCGAGTCGAAGTGCTCCAGAGCCCGGAGAACCTGGGCTTCGGCGCTGGCGCCAACGTCGGCTTCCGCCGGTGCCTCGCTGCTGGTGCGTCGTTCGTAGCGCTCTTGAACGACGACTTGCATGTGGATCCGGACTGGACCGTTCCGTTGATGGCAGCGATGCAGGCAAACCCTCGCCTTGGGGCGGTGCAGCCGAAGTTGCTGTTCGCGGATTCGCATCCGCCGCGTGTGAACAGCGTGGGTGTGTCGCTCGATCGTTTCGGCGCCGGAAACGACATCGGAATCGATGAGCTCGATGGACCGTCCTTCGTCGACGCCGCGGACATCGAGATGTTCACCGGCGGTGCGGTGCTATTCCGCCGCGAGTTCCTCGACGACACAAAGATGTTCGATGAGCACTGGTTCCTGTACTACGAGGACGTCGACCTGGCATTGCGTGGGGCTCGCCTCGGATGGCGGTACCGATGCGAGCCCAGCAGCGTGGTGTGGCACCACGGCAGCGCGAGTGCGGTGTCGCTGGGTGCCCGAACTCGCTTTCTCCAGGAACGCAACCGGCTCTGGGCGCTTGCGCGCCACGGTTCGCTGCGCTCGATGTGCCGAGGGCTGCTGCTGTCGGTACGCAGGCTGCGGCACGCGCCTCGGGAGGCGCACGCTAAGGCGCTGTTCTCCGGTGTGGCAGGTATGCCACGTGAGTGGTGGCACCGCCTGCTGCGTTCGCAAGGAACCTGAGCTCCTGGCGAGCGTGCGGGTCAGAGCGTCAGGGCGCTGATGGCTTCGGGGTCGATGTGGTGGCGCTCGATGGCTGCGCGTACCTCGTCGGCGGTTGCGGTGCCTTCGCTCATCATGGCGCTGAGTACTGCCACCACGATGTGGCCTGCATCGACCTCGAACAGGCGACGCAACGCTTCACGCGTATCGCTGCGGCCCATGCCGTCGGTGCCCAGCGGCACGAAGGTGCGGCCAGGCACGAAACGCGCCACCTGCTCGGGCACGATCTTCATGAAGTCGGTGACGGCCACCACCGGGCCGTGCGTCTCGGCAAGCAACTGTGTGACCAACGGAGTGCGCCACGGCTCGTTGGGGTGCACCCGGTTCCAGCGCTCCACGGCGAGGGCCTCGTCGCGCAGGGCCTTGTAGCTCGTGGCGGACCACAGCTCTGCTCCGATGCCGTGATGGTCTGAGAGTTCCTGTGCTGCGGCGCGGGCCGCACCATTGGCGGAGCCGGAGAACAACAGCGTCGCCCGGCGCGGTGCGCCCTCAGCGGCCGGCGCCCAGCGGTACAGGCCGCGCACGACGTGCTCGGGATCCAGGCCCTCGGGCATCGCCGGCATCGGATAGTTCTCGTTGTACAGCGTGATGTAATAGAAGACGTCGGGGTCGGTGCTCTCGGGGGAGTACATCCTGTTGATGCCCGCCTGCACGATGGCGGCCACCTCGTAGGCGAATGCCGGGTCGTAGGCCTGGCACGGCGGGACGGTGCTGGCCAGCACCAGCGAGTGCCCGTCCTGGTGCTGAAGGCCTTCGCCCAGCAGCGTCGTGCGGCCCGCGGTAGCTCCCATCAGGAAACCTCGGGTGCGAGCGTCGGCTGCCTGCCAGATGAGATCGCCCACCCGTTGGAATCCGAACATCGAATAGAACGTGTAGAACGGGATCGTGGGTACGCCGCGGGTGGCGTAGGCGGTGCCGGCAGCAATGAAGCTGGCCATCGAACCCGCCTCGGTGATGCCTTCTTCGAGGATCTGTCCCTTGGCGGACTCCGCATAGCTGAGCAGCAGGTCGTGGTCCACCGGCTCGTACTTCTGACCCTGCGACGCATAGATCTTCAATGCGGGGAACAGCGAGTCCATGCCGAACGTGCGACCCTCATCGGGGATGATCGGCACCACGTGCTGTCCGATCTGCGGATCGCGGCAGAGGTTGCGCAGCAGCCGCGTGAAGCCCATGGTGGTGCTCACCGATTGCTCACCCGAACCGTTGCGAAGTTCGGCGAAGGAGGCATCGTCGGGTAGGCCGACGGTGCGACGCAGGCGGACGACGCGCTTCGGGATGGAGCCGCCCAGTGCGCGGCGACGCTCCATCATGTACTGGAACTCGATGGAGTCCTCGGGTGGGCGGTAGTAGGGGATGTGGTCGCCGTCGAGGGCGGCATCGGGAATCTCTTCGTCGAGGTGCAGCCGGTCGCGGAGATCGCGCAACTGCTCGGTGGTCATCTTCTTGATCTGATGGGTCGCATTGCGGCTCTCCAGACCCGGCCCGAGGGTCCAGCCCTTTACGGTGTGAGCCAGGATGACTGTCGGGGCGCCGGAGCCGAGGTTCTCCGTGGCTGCCTTATAGGCGGCATACAGCTTCCGGTAGTCGTGACCGCCGCGAGGCAGGTTCACCAGATCGTCGTCGGTGAGGTGCGCCACCATCTGGCGCAGCCGAGGATCGGGACCGAAGAAGTTGTCGCGGATGTACTGGCCGTTCTCCACCGCATAGCGCTGGAACTCACCGTCGACGGTGGTGCCCATCTTGTTGAGCAGCACGCCGTCCTTGTCCTGCGCCAGCAGTTCGTCCCACTTGGAACCCCAGATGACTTTGATGACATTCCAACCGGCGCCACGGAAGACAGCCTCGAGCTCCTGGATGACCTTGCCGTTGCCGCGCACAGGACCATCGAGGCGTTGCAGGTTGCAGTTCACCACGAACACGAGGTTGTCGAGCTTCTCGCGACTGGCCAGCGAGAGAGCGCCGAGCGTCTCGGGTTCGTCGCACTCACCGTCGCCGAGGAACGCCCACACGCGGCTCTGGCTGGTGTCGTCGAGCTGTCGGTTCAGCAGGTAGCGGTTGAACCGGGCGTGATAGAGGGCCGTCAAGGGGCCGAGGCCCATGCTCACCGTGGGGAACTCCCAGAAGTGCGGCATGAGGCGAGGGTGTGGGTAGCTGCTGAGGCCCTGGCCGTTGCGGCCGATCTCGCGTCGGAAGTGGTCGAGGTCGGCCTCCTCGAGCCGGCGCTCCAGGAAGGCGCGGGCGTAGACGCCGGGCGCTGCGTGACCCTGGTAGTAGACGTGGTCGCCAGCAGTGCCGTCGTCCTTGCCCCGGAAGAAGTGGTTGAACCCGATCTCGTACAGCGCAGCGCTGGAGGCGAACGTACTGAGGTGGCCGCCGATGCCTTCAGCACTCTTGTTCGCTCTCACCACCGACACGGCGGCGTTCCAGCGCACGAACCGTCGAATGCGCTTCTCGATGTACTCGTCGCCCGGGAACCAGGGTTCGGCTTCGCGCGGAATGGTGTTGATGTAGGGGGTGCTCACCGTGGCCGGGAAGCTCACCTGGCTCTCGCGTGCGCGCTCGAGCAGTTTGCCGAGGATGAAGCGAGCACGGGTCTTGCCATGGGTGTCGATGACTGCGTCGAGGCTGTCGAGCCATTCCAGTGTTTCGCCGGGGTCGGTGTCAGGGAGCTGGTTGACGTAACCGTCGAAGATCATGACGGTCAGTCTGCCACCGCTACCGATGGGTAACCGGCGGTATGTGACGGGAGGTACGTGGTGGGACCGCTACCCGTTACCCGGTGGAGTCGAGCAGCCGCTGTGAAGGAAGTGCCACGAAGCCCGGACCCATCCATCCCGACACGTCGATGGTGAAGTTGGTGCGGACGCTGCTGCGCACGCAGAGTCGACCGTCGGCGGCAAGGGAGATGGGAGCCGATGCGGTAACTGCGTGGTTGGGCACGCTGGCCACGAGGGTGGTGGGAGCGGGCTTCCGAGCGCAGGGGAAGAGGCTGGCGGTCCCTGCTGCTGCCGGGTCGAGCAGCGTCAACGTGATTGCCGCCCCGACGGCTGCGGCGGGCACCGGTGTTTGTCCGCCGATTTGAAGGGTGCGAGTGAGGCCGGGGAGCAGTGCTCCGCCGGTGGAACGGGAGTCCAGCATTCGACGAGCTCGAATCGCGTGAATGGCGCTGCCGCCATCGAACCAGCCGAACAGGTCGAGGCTGACGCTGGCGCCTCCGTTGGTGACAACGCACACGTGGCCAGTGGCGTCGGTTCGCACGAGTTGTAGCAACTGTGTGCGCAGGCCGCCCGTGGCAATGAGCGAGGCCACCGGCGGCGGTGTGGTGCCGCACGTGTAGACCCGAACGCGACCGTCGAGTGCGGCCTTCGCGCTGATGCCCAGGATGGCGACGAACGCGCCGGACGGAGCGCCGGTGATGGATGCGAGCGCGACAGTGCGGATGGACCCGGATGGGATGGAGTTGTTGCCGGAGTCGAGGACTCGTTGCGGGGCAACACGGTGGTAGCCCGATGTGGCATCCGAGGCCCCCTGGAGGTCGAGGACCACGTTGGCATCCGTGGACTGCCGCACGCAGATGCTGCCTCCTGCGCCCACCTTCACGATCGCCGAGATCGATGAGGTACGCCCGGCGCGCAGCAACAGGTTGCCTACTCGGGGGGTTACTGCGCCGCACGGCACCACCGACACTGTGCCCGCCGAGCGGGGGTTGATGGCGGTGACGTTCACGGACACGGCGGCCGCATCTGCGGGAACCCCGTGGAGGCCCGCCACGGGTACTTCCGTGACGGTGCCAGCCGGCAGTCGGGTGCGTGCGGTCTCGACCGTGGTGTGTGCGAGGCCGGCGTATAGCGCTGCGCCGGTGGGGTTCAGATGGATGGCGTCGTACGACAAGCCGGTCTGATCGGCGACGGACGCCCAGTCGATGATCGAGAGTTCAGGGTGCCGCACGGTCGCGGAGCGGAGTTGATCGTTGGTGTGTGGGTAGGCGAGATACAGGGTCCGGTAGTCACTGTTGAGCCCGTTCCACTTCGAGTAGTAGGCAGGCTTCACCTCGCGCATGGTCACCCAGAAGATGTGCCGAACGCCGCGGTTCTTCAGCGCCGCCACCATCTGGTCCACCGAGCGGTCGAAACGAGCGGGGTCCCAGTACGGGTAGTTGTAACCCGTTGCCACGATGGCGTCGTCGCCGAACGCGCTGGCCGGCGCACTGTTTACGTAGGACACAAGTGTTTCGGTGAACAGTCCGGGTTTGCCCGTGATGGTGACCTGCCATCCGCTGAAGGCAGTGCGCATCGCCGAGATGGCGCCGAGGCCCACCGAGTCGCTCACCATGAACAGTCGGTGAGCTCGATCGGCAACTGCCGGCCGAGTGGCGGTTGCCGTGGCGCTCGGCCACAGCGTCGCCACAGCGAGCACGGGAGCCAACCAGCGACGCCGATTGGTCACGGAGCGACCTGCCACCAACCGGCGACATCGAAGGCGGTGTTCGTGTTCGTGGTGCTCCAGATGCAGAGCCGGCCGCGAGCGTCGACGGCGCTGGTGATGCCACCGGTCGGTCTGCCGCCAGGAGCGGCCGACACCGTCGTCGTCACCGGCGCACTGATGGCGCACGATGCGGCAGCGAGACGGCCAGCAGTCAACTCGTCGTTGGCCACGACGTTGCCGCTGACGGCCACTGCACCAGCCGGCGCGGCGGGCAGATCGAGCCGTTGGCCCGCGAGCTGGCGCCCGTACCGACCCCCGGTCCTG
>CANHST010000131.1 GCA_947463235.1 Acidimicrobiaceae bacterium | reverse complement strand
GCTCAGCCGAGCGCTTCGTCAAGCACCAAGCGACTCTCGCGTGCCTCGCTGTAGGCCAGGATCGCCAACGCCACCACCACCACGCACATCGCCGCCACCTGCGCGGTCGACACCCCTTCGTCGAGGAGCAGCCACGCCCAGAACGTGGCGCCCACCGGCTCGGCCTGGATGAGCACCGACGACACCGACGAGTCGATGCGCGGCTGCGCCCACGACAGCAGGCCGTGTCCGATGATGCCGGGAAAGATGGAGAGCAGCGACACCCACAGCCAGTCGTTGCCCTGCATCTCACCGAGGTTCGGCCGCACCACGATGGAGACGGCTGACACCGTGAGAGCACCCACGAAGGAGAGCACCCACATCAGCCGCACGGTCTCCACGTTGGCGCGCACCCGCTTGTTGATGAGCAGGTACACCACCCAGATCAAGAGCGACGCCACGGCCCACAGGTAGCCCTCGAGCGAGTTGCTGCCGTCGGTCGTCGGCGGAGCGCTCAGCACCGCAACCACGACGCCGCCGGTTGCCAGCAACGCACAGCCGGCCTTCACCAGTGTGAGCTGCTCTCCCATGAACAACACCGCGATCGGCAAGGCCACCACGGGCGTGAGCGACCCGATGATGAGCGCTACCAGCACCGTGGTGTGCTGCAGGGTGACGAAGAACGCCACGATGTTCAGGCCGAAGAGCAGACCGAGAATCCATGACCTGCGGACGTCGGCCAAGGTGGGAAACCGCTTCGTCACCACCACGATGACCGACATCAGCACGGTGGCGATCCACATACGCCAGAAACTGAGCGTCACACCGGAGACGTCGGCGAGCTTGCCGAAAATGCTGCCGAACGACCAGAGCAGGGTGGCGCCGAACACAGCGGCCAAGCCGAGCGTGCGCTCGGACCTCGGTGGTGCCGATGCGCGTGCGGGTGTGGAGGTCATTGCGCCGACGACGCTAACCCCTGGGTGCCGCGGTACACGTGCTCTTACGCAGCACTAGCCTGGCCTCATGGTGAAGCGGACCCGTTGGGTCGTCGCCGTTGCCGCAGCTCTCGTGCTGACGGCATGCCAGCCCAATCGCTTCGTCAGCGGATGGGTGCCTTACTGGAACGCCTCGAGCGGCGTGTCCACGCTTGGCAACGCCGACGTCGCCAGCCTCTACAGCGATGTGTCGCTGATGTGGTTCGGCACGGCCGGCGATGGCTCCGTGCCGCTGATGGCATCCAGCAGCAGCCTGGCATCCACCACCGCTGCTGCACGCGCCGCAGGGCTGCCCGTGATCCCCACCATCTTCGACTCATCGGCACCCGGCGTGATGAAGGCGCTGATCGCAGATTCAACTCGTCGCAACGCGCACGCCGACGCCATCGTGGCCCGCGTGACGGCCGGTGGTTACGACGGCATCGACATCGACTACGAGGTCTTCGCGTTCGGCGATCACATGCCGCGCTACGACGCAACGTACTCCACGCATTGGGTGGACTTCATTCGCTCGCTGGCGGCCCGCCTGCATGCAAAAGGCAAGCTGCTCTCGGTGACCGTGCCACCGGTGTGGAACCTCGGTACCAGTGGCTACACGTTCTACGCCCAGGACAAGATCGCCCCCTACATCGACCGCTTGCGATTGATGGTCTACGACTGGAGCACCAGCACCCCCGGCCCCATCGCCCCGAGCTTCTGGGTCGATTCGGTCATCAACTACACCGCCAACATCGCTCGGGTTCCGGCGCACAAGGTGCAGTTGGGCGTACCCGCTTACGGACGCCATTGGAACGTGCAGGCCAACGCCAGCGAGACCTGTCCGGTCGGTGCGTTCGAGAAGACCGACAGCATCACCATGCGCGAAACCGCAGCGCTCGCAGCCGCCCACGGAGTCACACCGCTGCGTCACTCGTCCGGCGAGGTCACCTTCACGTGGAACGAGTCGAAGACGGGGCCCACCAACGTGCCGCCGGACTATGTGCCCGTGACCGGCACCCTCGACCGCATCGAGGCGGCAATCAGCCGCACCGGTCTGATGCCAGCGGTGCGCTTAGGGAAAGAACGCATCGTGACGTGCACCGTGAAACACGTGGTGTACATCCCCGACAGCACAACGATCCGACGTAGAGCGGATGCCGCGTTGGCCGCAGGTTGGAGCGGCATCGTTATGTGGGCCATCGGCTACGAGACCGCCGACGTGTACCAAGCACTCGGCGGCATCGGCGGCGTGGCACCGCAACGGGCGAACGGGGCGCCGACAGTGACGCTCGAATCTGCCACCTACCGGGCCCCGACACCCACGCTCGCCGGAGCCGTCACCGTGACGGGTGTGGCCTGGCATCCGGAGTTCGATCTACCCGTCCCCGTGAAGGTGCAGATCACACGCGGTGCCACCGTGGTGGCCACCCGCACGGTCACGGCAAACGTGTCGCGTTCCACCCCGGCCTTGAATGCGGTGACGGGTATCGGCCCATTCCACGGACTCGCCACCACGTTCAGCGGCACGTTGACGGCCGGCGCGTATCGGGTGTGCATCACCCAACTCGCGTGGGGCGGAGCGCCCACGACCGCATCAGCCTGCACCAACCTCACCATCACGTAACGGCGCAGAACTTCGGCTCCCATTACTCGCGAGTAACTCGCGATGAATAACCTGCGGGAATCGCCGCACCGCCCGTCGGGCACCGCGCCGTTCCGTCCGCCTTCCGGAGGTCCTCACATGTCTGGTTCGTACATCGTCGCCGGTGCCCGCACGCCCATTGGCAAGATGAGCGGCGCACTCGCGTCGTTCTCCGCTGCCGATCTCGGTGGCTTCGCCATCAAGGCCGCCCTCGAGCGCGCCGGGGTGTCGCCCGAAGAGGTGGAGCACGTGATCATGGGCCAGGTGCTCATGGCTGGCCAGGGCCAGGTGCCGTCGCGTCAGGCCGCTTCCAAGGGCGGAATCCCGATGAACGTGCCCAGCGTGAACATCAACAAGGTCTGCCTCAGCGGCCTCAACGCCATCTACCTCGGCAACCAGATGATCATGGCTGGTGAGGCCGACATCGTGGTGGCCGGCGGCATGGAGAGCATGACGAACGCCCCGTACATCGCTGCCGGTGCTCGTGGCGGTTTCCGCTACGGCAATACGGAACTGGCCGATGCGATCGTGAAGGACGGCCTGTGGTGCGCTTTCGATGCCTGCCTGATGGGCCTCGGCACCGAGCGCTACGCGGGCGGCGGCATCACCCGCGACCAGCAGGACGACTTGGCGATGAAGAGCAACGTGCGCGCCGCTGCCGCCATCGCCGCCGGTCGCTTGGCCGACGAGATCGTGCCGATCAGCATTCCGCAGCGCAAGGGCGACCCGAAGATCGTCGACACCGACGAGGGCGTGCGCGCCGACACCACGATGGAGTCGCTCGGTGGCTTGAAGCCAGCCTTCGACAAGGAGGGCACCATCACCGCCGCCAATGCGTCGCAGATCAGCGACGGTGGCTCGGCCGTGGTGCTGATGAGCGAGAAGGCCGTGAACGCTCGCGGCGTCAACCCGCTCGGTCAGTTCGTGAGCTACGGCATGGTGGCCGGTCCCGACAGCGCGTCGCTGCTGCACCAGCCGAGCCGCGCCATCCAGGCAGCACTCGCCCGCGCCGGCAAGACCGTGGCCGACCTGGACCTGTTCGAGATCAACGAGGCCTTCGCCGCGGTCGGTATCGCCTCCATTGCCGAACTGGGCATCAGCGACGAGATCGTCAACGTGAACGGCGGCGCCATCGCCCTCGGCCACCCGATCGGCATGAGCGGCAACCGTCTGGCCCTCACCCTGCTGCACGAGCTGCGCCGTCGCGGCGGTGGCATGGGCGCCGCTGCCCTCTGCGGTGGTGGCGGCCAGGGCGACGCGCTGGTGGTTCGCACCGTCTGATTTCACGGCCAGCCGTGAGCAGGGCGTCCAGATCAGAACCTGATGATCCTCGCCCAATTGTTACGAAGATTGACACATTTCCGCATCCGTTGTAACGTGACCGCAACATACGGATGCTGATCTCGTCGGTTTGCATCCACGATCTGAGGTACCGCCTCTGGAGCTGGCCCGTCCGCCCGCTACCAGCTCCAGGAGCGGTGCCTCAGTACTTTTTCGGGTCAGGTGGTGACGTCGCGGCGGCCTTCGAGAGCGCGACCAAGGGTGAGTTCGTCGGCGTACTCAAGGTCGCCACCCACCGGCAGACCGCTGGCGATACGGGTGACCCGCACGCCGAACGGCTTCATCATTCGGGCGATGTACATCGCCGTCACTTCGCCCTCGGTGTTGGGGTTCGTGCACAAGATGACCTCCTGCACGTCCTCCGGCTCGATCCGGGCGAAGAGCTCCTTCATCTTCAACTGCTCGGGCCCGATGCCTTCGAGCGGGCTCATCGCACCCAGCAGCACGTGATACCGGCCACGGAACTCGCCGGTCTTCTCGATGGCCACGATGTCGCGGGATTCCTCCACCACACACAGCACGGACGAGTCGCGGCGGTCGTCGAGGCAGATGGGACACAGCTCACCCTCGGCCACGTTCCAGCATCGCGAGCAGAACCGCACCTTGGCCTTGGCCTCCGTGATGGCGATGGCCAGACGAGCGACGTCGTCGTTGGGGATTTTCAGCAAGTGGAAGGCAATGCGCTGCGCGCTCTTCGGACCGATGCCGGGCAACCGACCGAGTTCGTCGATGAGCGCCTGAACGGGCTGGGTGTAGACGGCGGACACGTTCGTGCTACTCGTCGATCACTTGCGAGCCGGGGAACGCCTGCAGCAGGCGATCGGTGGGCGACTGCACGGTCTCCGGCGGAGCATCGACGAGATCCGAGATGTCGACGTCTTCGTCGGCTGGGGGCGGCGGCTCGTTGCGGCGCATCTGCACCACGTTGTCGTCGTCGGCAGCGGCGTTGGAGTCCACCACGATCTGCACCGGCACCTTGCCACCGACGACCTTCACCATGATGGCGTCGATCTCGGAGAGCTGCTGAGCGCACTTGGCACGGGTGGGTTCGTTCGGAGCAGCCAACACCACCGCACCGTCGCGAGCACCGAGCAGCTTGGTGGTGGCGAACATGGCCCGGGTGATGCCCTTCAGCGCGGGCATGATGTCGGTGGCCCACACCGCCGCGGCATGGTCGGCGCTCGCGCCGCCCGCGACAGGCTCGGCGCTCGCGCCGCCTGCGGCTGCAGCAGTCGGCCGCTCGCGCGGGGGTTCGGGTGCGACGGGTTCGGCTCGCGGGACTTCGACACGAGGGGCTTCGGCACGAGGGGACTCGGCGACGCGCGGTTCAGCCGAGGGCGACGCTGCAGCAGGCGTCTCGGCGACCGGTGCGGCCTCGCGAGTTGGCTCGGGGGACACGGGGCGATCGGGTACCGCGGCAAGCGGCGCCGGTTCGGTGGAAGGATGCGGTCGAGCACCAGCCGGTGCCGCCGGGCGAGCGCGGCCACCGAGCGCAGCGCGACCCGTGCTGGGGTCCACGGGGTTCGGCCGCGGGATGGGCGCCGTGACATCGCGGTTGGCCAGCAGGTGCTCGAGACGTTCGATGCGGTCCAGCAGCACCGACGCATCCACGCTGGCCGCCTGATGGGTGAGCTGCACGAGCGCCACCTCCAGCAGCAACCGGGGGTCGGGTGCATGGCGCATTTCCACCAACATTTCGCCGAGGCGCTCCATGGCCCGCACGATGGAGGCGGCACCCAGGCGGGTGGCCAGATCCGAGACCTCAGCCGCACGCTGCAGTGGCAGTTGCACGAGTTCGGGTGCCATGAGCGACAAGAAGCAGTCGCGCAGATGGCGAACGATGTCGTCGGTGAGCGTGCGCGGGTCGCGACCCTGCTGCACGGCATGGGCAACCACCGTGAGCGCCCGCCCCGGGTCGTGCTCGATGAAGGCTTCGATGAACTCGTCGAGTGGCGTGATCTCGATGGCCATGCCACCGCTGGCCGACACCAGTTCCAGGGCCGACACCGTGTCGCGTGCGGAGCCACCACCTTGGCGGAGCACCGACTGCAGCGCGTTGTCGTCGAGCTCGATGCCGGCATCGCCTGCCAACCAACGAATGTGGTCTTCCATCACATCCATCGGCAGCAGGTGGAACTGCAGATGCTGGGTGCGGCTGCGGATGGTGTCGGACACCTTCTGCGGATCGGTGGTGGCCAGCACGAACACCACGTGAGGCGGCGGCTCTTCCAACGTCTTCAACAGGGCGGCCTCGGCAGCCTTGGAGAGCATGTGCACTTCGTCGAGGATGTACACCTTGTGGCGACCGGGCGTGCCGAGCGATGCCTTCTCGATGAGGTCGCGCATGGCATCCACACCGTTGTTGCTGGCGGCATCGAGTTCGTGCACGTCGTAACTGGTGCCACGCTCGACTGCGACGCAACTGTCGCACTGGCAGCACGGCTCGCCGTCGATGGGGTTCTCGCAGTTCAACACCTTGGCGAGGATGCGCGCCGAGGTGGTCTTGCCCGTGCCACGTGGACCCGAGAACAGATAGGCCTGACCCTCGCGATGATTGATGACGGCATTCCGCAGGGCGCGCACCACATGTTCCTGGCCCTTCACCTCACTGAAGCGGCGGGGTCGGTAGCGGCGGTAGAGCGACTGCGTTGCCATCGCTGCGACTCTACCCAGGGGGTGCGACGTGGGCGGTACGAACCGGGGTGGCACTCTTCAGCACACCCGGTGCGGTTAGCGTTGGGTCGCTTTGAAGAACTCACCGAGGTCGTCCCTGCGCACCGCGCTCCGCTGGTGCCTGCCGCTGCTGCTCACTGTGGCGGCGGCTGGGCTGTGGTCGACCCCGGCATCGGCTGCCGACAACTCACTTGCCAGCAGCAATCCGGCAGCGAACGGCAGCGTGCCCGTGTCGCCGCCAGCGATCGGGCTGGAGTTCGCTCAGTCAGTGGGCCCAAGCCCGAAGGTGGCGATGACCTGCGGCGAACCTGGTGTGCCGCAGAACCTCGACAAGCCGGTGGTGCTGGCCAACGGCACGTCGGTAACCATCGGCATCCTGTCGCCCCTGCCCAAGGGCACCTGCACCCTCCTCTGGACCGTCACCGACCTGAACCTCGCACCAGCGGGTAGCGGCACGTTCACCTTCACCGTGGAAGCCGACACGGTGGCCACCACGGCCGCACCCACCACCACCGTGGCCGGAGCGCCAGGCACCACCACGGCCGGCCCGCCCACCACCGTGGTCTCGGCACCCATCACCGGCGGCACGGGCGGTTCGTCCGACGGCAGCTCCAGTAACAGTTCGGGGCCGCTCGGCCTGTTCCGCTTCTTCAGCGTGCTGGGCATGAGCATGCTGTTCGGTGCGATCGTGGTGATCTCGTTCGCGTGGCCCGAAGGCGTGGAGTACCTCATCACGGTTCGCTACCTGCGCACCGCCTGGGGCATTGCGATGGGTGGCACGTTCCTCTTCGTCGGCGCCCTGACGGCAGAGCAGACCGGCAACGGCCTCGGCGCCTCGCTGGTACCCACCGCGTGGGCAGATGTGCTCGACAGCACACCCGGCAAGGCAGCAGTGCTGCGATTCCTGCTGGTGGCCGGCAGCGTGTACACCGTGATCCGCCCCGACCGGATCACCGACCCCACCACCCGCATGTTCGCCACGGTGCCACCCGCACTCGCACTGGTCACCCTGGCGTTCAGCCGCGACGAGTTCGGACTCATCGAATGGGCCGCCGGGGCCCTCCACGCCCTGGCCATGGCCGTCTGGTTGGGCGGGTTGATCATGGTCACTCGTGTCGTGTTGGCAGGGCCGGGCGATGCCGACCTCGTGCGGGCCGTTCGCGGCTTCGCCAAGATCTCTGCGCCCGCCCTGTGGGCCACCGTGGTCAGCGGCGCCGTGCTGCTGTTCGAACTGGACCGCGGTCACCTGGGCAGCAGCCACGGTCTTGTGCTGATCGTGAAGACGCTGCTCGTGTCCGTGATGGTGTTCGTCGGTGTCGCCGCCCGACAGTTCATCAACCAGCGCGCTGCGAAGAACGAAGCGATGTCGGCGCCACTGGCGACGCGCCTGCGACGTGCCCTCGGCATCGAGGCGCTCGTGGGCGTGGTGGTGTTGGCACTCACGGCGTGGCTGTTGGCGCTCACTCCGCCGGGCTTGGCCGCCAGCGGCAACAGCAACCTCACCCTGAAGGCGCCGCACACGTTCAGCAACCCGGCCTTGGGTGCCAATGTGCAGGTCGCCTTCAGCGAACGGGTCGGCACCAACGATGTGCGCATCGAAGTGATCACACCGCTGACGACGCTCAGTGGCTTGACGGTGAACTTCGTACCGCCGGTCGGCACG
>CANHST010000130.1 GCA_947463235.1 Acidimicrobiaceae bacterium | reverse complement strand
GGCTACCGCGCCGGTGAAGTGATGGAGTTGCTCGGTCGCCACCACCCCATCGCTCAGATGAGCCACCAGTACTACGTCACCGAGGAGATCGCCGAGCTTGCCGCACGCGAGTTCCCGCTGCCGCTCCTGCGCGACCCCGACACGAGCTATTACCTCCGCCAAGAGCGCAACAGCTACATCCTCGGGCCGTACGAGTGGAAGGCCACGGCCATGTGGCTGGACGGCATTCCCGACGAGTTCGCCAACATGCTCTGGAGCGAAGACCTCGAGCGCCTCGAGCCGCAGATCCTCGACGCCGGCGAGCGCGTGCCGGTACTCGGCGAGGCCGGCATCGCCCGCGTCGTGAACGGTCCCATCCCCTACGCCCCCGACGGCTACCCCTACCTCGGCCCCGAGCGCGGCCTGCGCAACTTCATCCACTGCAACACGTTCAGCTTCGGCATCGCCCAGGGTGGCGGCGCCGGCCTGGTGACTGCCGAATGGATCCTCAAGGGCCGCCCGAGCTTCGACGTGTGGGGCTGGGACCGCCGCCGCTACAAGGACTACGCCACCACCGAGTACACCATCGCCAAGGCGAAGGAGCTGTACCAGCACGAGTACGCAATGGGCTTCCCCAACAAGGAATGGCCGGCTGGCCGCCCGGGCTGGACCTCGCCGCTGTACGACACGTTGAAGGCCAAGGGCGCGCACTTCGGTGCACGCGGCGGCTGGGAGCGCCCCACGTGGTTCGACGCCACGGGCGAGGTGCCCACCGACGACTACTCGTTCTTCCGCACCCAGGCCTGGCGCGGCCCGGTGGGCGCCGAGTGCGATGCCGTGCGCAACCGCGTCGGCGTGCTCGACATGCCCGGCTTCACCAAGATCGAAGTGAAGGGCCCCGGCGCAGCGGCATACCTCGACGAACTGCTGTGCACGAAGCTGCCCCGCCCGGGTCGCATCACGCTTGCCTACGCACTGCTGCCCGACGGCAAGGTGCTCAGCGAGTTCACCGTGGCCAAGCTCGCCGACGACCACTTCTACCTCGTGGGCGCCGCTGGCGCGGAGTGGCACGACATGGACGTGCTGGAAGCAGCGCTGCCCACCGACGGCTCGGTCACGCTCACCAACATCAGCAAGGACTACGGCTCGCTGGTCGTGGTGGGCCCGCATGCCCGCGACGTGCTGTCGCAGGTCACCACCACGTCGCTGGAGAACGCCGACTTCCCGTGGCTGAGCCTGCGCGACATCGACACTGCGGTGGGCCCGGTGCGCACCCTGCGCGTCGGCTACGTGGGCGAACTCGGCTGGGAACTCCACGCTGCCAACGACCAGCTCGTGGCGCTGTATGAGGCCATCTGGAAGGCCGGCGAGCAGTACGGCATCGCCGACTTCGGCATCTACGCCGTCGACAGCCTGCGCCTCGACAAGGGCTACCGCGGTTGGAAGGGCGACCTCGAGATCGGCTTCTCGCCGTTCGACGCGTCGCTCGACCGTTTCGTGGATCTCACTAAGCCCTCGTTCGTCGGCAAGGACGCACTGGTGGCCGAGCATGCCGCCGGTTCGCCGTGGCGGTTCGTCAGCATGACCCTCGACGAGGACGGCGACGCCGATGCGCCGGCGCTCTCCAGCATCTTCGACGGCGACGAGCGCGTCGGTCTGGTCACCTCGGCCGGTTGGAGCTTCACGCTGAACAAGAGCATCGCCATCGGCTACGTGCGTCCGCAGTACGAGGCGCCCGGCACGAAGGTGGAGGTGCTCATCTACGGCAACCGCGTCACCGCCACCGTCGGCGCCGAGCCGCTGTACGACCCCACCAACGCCAAGCTCCGCGCCTGACATCACCCGTCGTCCATCCACGCGGGCAGGACTTCGTGCAGCGCATGCAGACATTCCTGCCCACGTGATCGATTCGAACCGCGCGCCATACTCAGGGCATGACCTTCACCGTCACACCGGTCACGCCGCACTGCGGAGCCGAGATCATCGGCCTCGACCTTCGCGAGCCGAACCCCGTCAACGCAGGGGTGTTGCACGACGCACTCGCCGCGCACTCGGTGGTGTTCGTGCGCGACCAGTACCTGTCGCTGGAGCAACAGGTGGCGCTCACGAGCGCGCTGGGCGATGTGTTGCGCGTGCCGTACATCAAGCACCTCGACGAGCACCCTGATGTGATCGCCGTGCTGAAGGAGCCGGACGAGCGCAAGATCTCCACGTTCGGTGGCACCTGGCACTCCGACTTCTCGTTCCTCGAAGAGCCGCCGAGCCTCACCCTGCTGCAGGCCGTGGAGTTGCCCGAGGTGGGCGGCGACACGCTGTGGTCGTGCCAGTACGCGGCCTACGAAGCGCTCTCCCCCGGCATGCAGCGATTGCTCGACCCGCTGTCGGCAGTGCAGACGGCATGGCCGCACGGCACCCGCGGACCCGGCCCGAACGCCGCCGTGAGCAAGTCGGTGGTGATGACCCGCAACGATCCGACCGCTGATCGCGAGGTGCTGCACCCGGTGGTGCGCGTGCACCCGGTCACCGGCCGCAAGGCGCTCTTTGTGAACCCCGTCTACACACAATGGTTCGAGGGAATGACCGAAGCAGAGTCTCGGCCGTTGCTGCAGTACCTCTTCGACCACGCCACCCGCCCCGAGTTCACCTGCCGCTTGCGCTGGACCCCCGGCACGCTGGCCATCTGGGACAACCGCTGCCTGCTGCACCTCGCCATCAACGACTACGACGGAAGCCGCCGTCTGCTGCACCGCACCACTGTCGCTGGCACCCGTCCCTGAGGGGTGAGTCCCGTCACCGCGGTGACACCGCCGACCGATGGCACGAACCGGACCCACGGGTGGGAACTGCGCCAGAAGTGGCTCACAACGGACCCGTGGGTCCGAATTGCGCCACGAGTGGCGTGAATCGGACCCGACCTAGGGGGCGGGGGCGGTGACGGCGACGGGCACGGGGGTGACGGCGACGGCGACGGGCACGGGGGTGACGGTGACGGCGACGGGCACGGGGGTGGCGGCGATGGCGACGGGCACGGGGGTGACGGCGTCGGCGGCTTCCTTGGCGTGGTAGCTGCTGCGCGTGAGTGGGCTGGCTTCCACGTGGCCGATGCCAAAGGACGACCCGAGCATGGCCCAGCGCTGGAACTCGGATGGCTCCACCCAGCGCGCCACCGGAAGGTGGTTGCTGGTGGGTCGCAGGTACTGGCCGATGGTGACGATGTCGACGCCCACTGAGGCGAGGTCGGCCAGCAGACCGTCGACCTCCTGCACGGTCTCGCCGAGGCCGACCATCAGACCCGACTTGATGGTGAGGCCAGCCGCCTTCGCTCGGGCCAGCACCGACAGGCTGCGGGCGTACCCGGCCGAGGGTCGCACGGCGCGCTGCAAACGGGCCACGGTCTCGATGTTGTGGTTGAACACGTCGGGGCGCGCATCGAACAGCAGTTGCAACGACGCATCGTCGCCCTTGGCATCGCTCACCAGGGTCTCCACGGTGGTGCCCGGGCGAGCGTCGCGGATGGCGTGCACGCACGCAGCAACGTGGGCGAAACCGCCGTCGGCGAGATCGTCGCGGGCCACCATCGTGAGCACCGCGTGCTGCAGGTCGCTGAGCGCCACCGCCGAAGCCACCCGACGCGGCTCGCCGGCGTCGGGAGCAGCGGGCTTCTGCGTGTCAACCAGGCAGAAGCCGCAGGCACGGGTGCAGCGCTCCCCCAGCACCATGAACGTCGCCGTACCGGCGGCCCAGCATTCGCTGAGGTTCGGGCAACCGGCCTCCTCGCAGACCGTCACCAAGCCGTGGTCGCGCACGGTCTTCTTCATCGCCAACACATCGGTACCCAACCGCACTCGCGGGCGCAGCCACTCGGGCTTGCGCTCGGAGATCGCCAGGCCTTCGGCCACCCCCGCAGCTTCGAGGCGAGCCAGCGCTCGGCCCGTGGCACCGGGCCCTTCGCCACGCGAGAACGGGGCGAGGTCGTCGGGAACGTGCTTCCAGGCAACGTCCTGCCGCTCCACGGAGCCGTCGCCCCAGCTGGCCGCAGCACGGCGCGCCACGATGGCGGCGACGGCCTCCAGCGACACCTGCACGCCTTCCTCGGCGAGCGACGTGACCGGCTTGTCGCCGATGCCGCACGGCACGATGTACTCGCGCATGTAGCGCATATCGGGCTGCACGTTCAGTGCGAAGCCGTGCATCGTGCGGTTGTGAGCCAGCCGCACTCCGATGGCGCAGATCTTGCGCGGGTTGGGGCCGCTCACGCCCACCCACACGCCGGGGTACTCGTCGAGACAGCCGACGTCGGCGACACCCAACTCCTCCAGCGCACCCACGACAAGACGTTGGAGGGCGCACACATGGTCGCTGGCACCCAACGCATTGGGCACGTTCACAATGGGGTACCCGACCAGTTGACCCGGGCCGTGGTACGTCACGTCGCCACCACGCTTCACGCTCACCAGCTCGGCCCCCACCGACGCCGGGTCGACGAGCACGTTGGTGGACATGTCGGCCCGCGGGCCGTGGGTGAACACGTGCGGGTGCTCGAGCAGCAGCAGATGGTCGAGCGTGCCGTGCTCGAACATCGACTGCTGCAGTGCCAGCGCCTCGCGATACGGCACGCGCCCGAGCCAGCGGACGCGCAGCGGACCGGGGGCGACCATGGCTAGAGCTCCTGGCCCCAATCGCGGGTCTCGAGGATTTCCTTCACGCGGCTGAGGAAGTTCGCCGCATACGCACCGTCGAAGCCGCGGTGATCCCAGGTCATCGCCAGGTGCCCCACCGGGTGCACGACGATGGCCTCGGTACCGTCGGGCAGCACCGCGACCACCGGCTTGCGCACGATGGCATCCGTGGAGAGGATGGCCACCTGCGGCTGGTTGATGATGGCCATGGTGAGCACGCTGCCCGACGAGCCGTTGTTGGTGATGGTGAACGTGCCACCGCTGATCTCGTCGGGGCTGAGCTTGCGGCTGCGAGCACGGGTGGCGAGATCGGAGATCTCACGAGCGATGGCGCGCAGGCGCTTGGTCTCTGCGGAACGCACGACCGGCACCAGCAACCCCTGGTAGTCGAGGTCGACCGCGATACCGACGTCGATGTAGTTGTGCACCACCAGTTCGTCGTCGCCGACGCTGGCGTTGAGGTGCGGGAACTCGCCGAGCGCATCCACGACCGCGCGGGTGATGAACGGCAGGTAGGTGAGGCTGAACCCCTCCGACGTCTTCCACTCGCCCTTCACCCGGTTGCGGGTGGCATCGACGTTGGCGTAGTCGACCTCCACCACGCTGAACGCATGGGGGCTGACCGACTTGCTCATCACCATGTGGCTGCCGGTGAGCTTGCGAATCTTGCTGAGCGGCACCGACGTGTCGCGCTCGCCCGAGTGCACGACAGGCGCGGGCGCCGGGGCCGTGACGGCGGGTGCGGGAGCGGGTGCAGGAGCCGGAGCGACCGGAGCCGGCGCCGGGGCCTCAACCGCTGCAGCCGGAGCGGGAGCGGCAGCAGGGGCTGCCAGTGCGAGCTTGTCGATGTGATCCAGCACATCGTCGCGAGTGATGCGGCCCCCGGGGCCCGTGCCGGTGATGGCATCGGGGTTGATGCCGTGATCGGCCACCAGACGGCGAACCACGGGCGAGAGCAGTCGGTTGTCGCCGGTGAGCGCTTCCATGGCTGCGGCGGTGTTCTCCGCCACCGGCGTGGGCGCCGGTGCAGGCGCAGGCGCAGGCGCAGGGGCAGGAGCCTCCACCACCGGGGCAGGCGCGGGAGCAGGTGCCTCAACCTCCGGGGCGGGCGCCGGAGCCGGGGCTTCTACGACCGGGGCGGGCGCCGGGGCAGGCGCCGGAGCAGCGCCAGCGTCGGCAGCACCGACGACGGCGATGATGGCACCCACAGGCACCGTGTCGCCCTCGTTGGCACGAATCTCGAGCACCACACCGGCCACTGGCGACGGCACCTCGGTGTCCACCTTGTCGGTGCTCACCTCGAACAGCGCCTCGTCGGCGGCAACGCTGTCGCCCACCTTCTTGAACCAGCGTGTGATCGTGCCTTCGGTGACGGTCTCGCCCAGTTGCGGCAGGGTGACGTCGGCCATGGTGGGTAACTCCTCGTGAGTGTCGAAAGATCGGGGTCAGGCGTTCAGGCTGCGGCCGGTGAGCGACAGCATGGTTTCGCCGAACAGTTCGGTGAGGCTGGGGTGCGGCTGGATGAACTCGGCCACCTCGGCAACGGTGGCCTCCCAGTTCACGGCAAGGTAGCCGCCGCTGAGCTGCTCGGTGACCCAGGGGCCAACCATGTGCACGCCCAACACTTGTCCGGCCGAACCGTCGGCGTTCTTCTTGGCGATGATCTTCACCAGACCGTCGAGTTCGCCCAGGATCTGCGCACGGCTGTTGGCGCGGAACTGGTGCTTGGCCACCACGACGTCGTGACCGGCCTCGCGTGCGGCTTCCTCGCTGGGCCCGGCGAATGCCACTTCGGGGTGGCAGTAGATGGCCCACGGCACTCGGTCGTACGCGATGGGCATGGGGCCTTCGCCGAGGATGTGCTTGGTGACCAGAATGGCCTCGGCGTAGCCCACATGGGCCAAGGCCGGGGTGTTGATGAGGTCGCCGATGGCGTACACGCCCGGCTCGCCGGTGCGGCAGTACTGATCCACCTCCACGAACCCGCGATCGCTCACCTTCACGGCCGTGCCCTGCAGGCCGAGATGATCGGCGAATGGGCGGCGGCCGATGCTGACCACCACGGCGTCCACTTCGAGTTGCTGCTCTACGCCATCGTCGCCGGCGAAGCGCACGGTGGTGCCGCCGCTGCCGTTCGGCGTGTGACCGTTCACCTTCACGCCGGTGCGGATGTCGATGTTCTTCTTCTTGAAGCTGCGCACCACCACGTTCGCCACGTCGGCGTCGAGGCCGGGCAGCACCTTGGGCAGCCCTTCGAGAATGGTGACGGTGGAGCCAAGGTCGGCGAATGTGCTGGCGAACTCGCAGCCGATGGCACCGCCGCCGATGACCGCCACGCGGCCTGGCAGGTGACCGAGCATCAGCACTTCGTCGCTCGTCATGATGGGGCCACCGGGCTCGAAGCCAGGGATGGTGCGCGGCACGGAGCCCGCAGCGAGCAACACGTTCGTGCCCGTGATGGTGGACGTGGTGCCGTCGAGGTGCTGCACGGTGACCATGCGGTTTGCGCCGAGCGACCCGGTGCCTTCGAGGATCGTGATCTTCTTCGACTTCATGAAGCCGCCGAGGCTCTTCACGATGCCGTCGACGATCTTGGTCTTACGGGCCTGGATGGTGCCGAAGTTCACGACGGGTGCACTGGACTCGATGCCGAACTCGCCTGCGTGCGCCACGTGGCGCTGCACCGCCGCCGACTCGAGAAACGCCTTGGCCGGGATGCAGCCACGGTTCAAGCAGGTGCCACCAAGCGAGCCCTTCTCCACGACCGCCACGTTCAGGCCTGCAGAGGTGGCGTAGAGCGCCGCCCCATATCCGCCGGGGCCGCCGCCGATCACTACGAGATCGAACTGCTCTTCCATCGATTCCTGCTCCAGTTCCGTGCGCTGGCGAAGATCTTGAAGCGGCAACGGTATCGGTTCGAGGCGCAGGTCGCAGATGGTGGTACCGATTACACCAGTTTCCAGCGAGCCGATTCGGTGGCTCGATGGAACACCAACAAGCGGTCGCCTGCCTCGATCGTCGCCGATCCGAACGTCAGCGTGCACGTGACCGGAGCCACCGTGAAGCCGGTGCACGCCTGTTGTCCGCGCTGGTTCGGTTCGGCGGTGGCGCCGGGACCCACCAACGTGAACCCGTTCAGCCCAGCGGGGTCGTCGACACCGGCCAGCGTGACGGTGACCGTGGTGACACCATCGACCTCTTCGAAGGCCGTGACGGTGACCTTGGCGTCGCCCGCCGTGCCGGTGTCGCCGATGGCCAGGATGGGTTGGGTGTCCTGGCCGGCGAGTCGCAGGATCTGCACGGTGCCGGCGATGAGAATGGCCAGTCCGCAGGTGACGGCAAGCAGGAGCAACGTACGGGTCCGCATGGCGGTCTCAGGCTAGGGCCGCTACCGTCTGGCTCCATGCGCAGATTCGTCGCCGCTGCCGCCCTCGTGGCGCTCGCCACATCGATGCTCGGCGCCTGCGGCTCCGACCCGCAGGACGGTGCAGCCGGCGCAGCCAACTCGGCCGGGACCAACAGCCAAGGCAGTTCGGCGCAGGCACTCGCGTTCGAGGCGCCATTGGTGGGTGGGGGCAATCTCGACTTCCGTACCCTCAGCGACACCACGGTGGCGCTGTGGTTCTGGGCGCCAACTTGAAGCACCTGCAACCGTGAAGCCCCCTCGGTCGAG
>CANHST010000129.1 GCA_947463235.1 Acidimicrobiaceae bacterium | reverse complement strand
GGCAAGTTCCGAGCGGTGCGCGACGTGAACATGGTGTTGCGCAAACACGAAATCACGGCGTTCATCGGGCCGTCGGGGTGTGGCAAAACCACGGTGCTGCGTTGCCTGAACCGAATGAACGACGTGATCGATTCGGCGAAGGTGGGGGGCCAGGTGCTGTACCACGGGGTCGACCTCTATGGGCCTGAGGTCTCCGCCACTGAAGTTCGACGTCGAATCGGCATGGTGTTCCAGCGTCCGAATCCGTTCCCGAAGAGCATCTACGACAATGTCGCATTTGGACCCAAGGTGAACGGAGTACGAAGCAAAAGTGAACTCGACGGAATCGTGGAGGAATCCCTGAAAGGGGCGGCATTGTGGGACGAAGTGAAGACTCGTCTCAAGAGTTCGGCATTGGGGATGTCGGGTGGACAGCAGCAACGACTGTGTATCGCACGTGCCATCGCGGTGCAGCCGGAAGTCATCCTCATGGATGAGCCCTGCTCGGCCCTGGACCCCATCGCTACCGCTCGCATCGAGGATCTGATGCAAGAGATCAAGGACCGCTACACCATCGTGATCGTGACGCACAACATGCAGCAGGCCGGTCGTGTGAGCGATCGCACCGGCTTCTTCACCACCGAAGTGAACCCCGACAGCGACCGC
This sequence comes from Acidimicrobiaceae bacterium, assembly GCA_947463235.1. Lineage (GTDB taxonomy): Bacteria > Actinomycetota > Acidimicrobiia > Acidimicrobiales > Ilumatobacteraceae > UBA668. The sequence continues at coordinate 7,694 of CANHST010000129.1, read as the reverse complement.
CGAACGGGCACCCTGGTGGAGTTCGATCGCACCCCGGTGATCTTCTCGTCCCCGCGTGACGAACGCACCGAGGCCTATGTGACGGGGAGGTTCGGCTGATGGACGAGCTTCGTAAGAGCTTCCACCACGACCTCGACAAGGCTCGTGATGACCTTGCCCTGTTGGCTGCTCGCGTCGTCGAGATCATTCCTCGCGCCACGTCGGTGCTGCTCGACGGCGACCTCGAGGGTGCCGATCTGGTGATCCGCGGCGACGCCGAGATCGATGCCCACGCCGTTGATGTAGAAGAGCGTTGCATCCAGATCTTGGCGCTACAGGCGCCGGTGGCCAGCGATCTGCGCCAGGTGGTGGCGCTGCTGAAGATGATCGCCGAGATCGAGCGCAGTGGCGACCTCGCAGCCAACATCTGCAAGGCGACTCGTCGTATCTACGGGCACGAACTCGACCCGAAGCTGCGCGGCATCATCGGCCGCATGGGCGAGCAGGCATCGTCGATCTATGCCGCTGCCATCGAGGCCTTCCGCGAAAACGATGCAGCCAAGGCAGCCGCTGTCGACGACATGGATGCGTACCTCGATGCCCTGCAGAAGCAGTTCATCGCCGCCATTTTCGAGTCGCAGGCTGCGGGTCACATCGACCTGCAGGTTGCGGTGCAACTCGCCATGGTCGCTCGCTTCTACGAGCGCATCGGTGATCACGCGGTGAACATGGCCGAGCGCGTCACCTACATCGTCACGGGCAAGGTGCCCGACCACAAGAAGCCGAAGCGTCCGCAGGTGAACGTCGACGATCCGGCTCCATCCACAGGGGCAGCTGAGGCAACGTGAACCGGTTTTCCCGCAGCGACGACGGCCGGTTGCGGCAGGAGCTCGACGATGCCGTGCAGGCATCCGAAGCTGCTGTTGCAGAGGCGCAGCGGCTGCGGTCTGCGATGGATGCGGTCCAGGCGGGCATCGTCATCGTCGACGCCAAGGGTGTGGTGGTTGCTCGCAATCGCGCTGCCGTGCTCGGTGGGCATGCGGATCTGTTGGTGAACGACGTGGTGGGTCGCCTCGTCGAGAAAGCTCGTGCTGGTGAAACCGCCGAGGAGCGGATGAACCTGTTCGGCCCGCCGATGCGGGTGCTGTCGGTGCGTGCCGTGCCGTTGCCGGATGGCGGGGCACTTGCGACCATCGATGATCTCAGCGAGCGAGCGCGACTCGATGCGGTGCGAACCGACTTCGTGTCGAACATCAGTCACGAGCTCAAGACGCCGGTCGGTGCACTGGCACTGCTGGCCGAGACCATCATGGACAGCGACGACCTCGAGATGCACCAGCGTCTCGCCTCGAAGATGGTCGACGAGGCCCATCGGGCCGCCGGCACCATCGACGATCTCCTCGAGTTGTCTCGTATCGAACTCGGCGGGCAGGGCGAGCGCGACGACGTGAGCATCACTGCAGTGCTCCGCGACGCTTCCGCCCGCCAAGGCCTCACGGCCGAAAGTTTCGGCGTGGCCGTCGAGGTCAGCGAAGCGAACGGGCTGATGGTGAAGGGCAACCGGCTGCAGTTGGTGTCTGCCGTCAGCAACCTCATCGACAACGCCGTGAAGTACAGCAACCGGGGCGGCGTCGTTCGGGTGGCCGCTGGTTGTTCGGATGGTGCGGTAGAGATCTCGGTGGCCGATCGGGGTGTTGGCATCCCTGCTCGCGACATCGACCGCATCTTCGAGCGCTTCTATCGCGTCGACCGTGCGCGCAGCCGTGAGACCGGGGGTACCGGTCTCGGCCTCGCCATCGTGCGGCACATCGCGACCAACCACGGCGGCGACGTCGCGGTTCGTTCTCGCGAGGGCGAGGGCAGCACTTTCACACTCCGAATTCCTATCGAGGAGCACTGACCGATGGCACCCCAAGGACGCCCCACTGTGCTGGTGGTGGAGGACGAAGCGAGTTACGTGGAGGCCCTCACCATTGGGCTCACCCGTGAAGGCTTCAACGTCGAAGTGGCAACCGATGGCGCCGAGGCGCTGTTGCGGTTCGAGGACGTGATGCCCGACCTCGTGCTGCTCGATGTGATGCTGCCGAAGATGAGTGGCATCGACGTGTGCCGACTCATCCGCAAGCGGTCGCAGGTGCCGATCATCATGGTGACCGCCAAGGGCGCCGAGATCGACACCGTGGTCGGCCTGGAAGTCGGCGCCGACGACTATGTGGCCAAGCCGTATCGCATGCGCGAACTCGTGGCCCGCATGCGCGCGGTGATGCGGCGACACGGCACCGGTACCGTGCCCGACATGCCGGAAATGTCGGCTGGTGCACTCACCGTCGGGCCACTGTCGCTCGATCCGGAAGAACACCGCGTGTTGCTCGAGGGCATGGAAGTGGCGCTGCCATTGAAGGAGTTCGAGCTGCTGCACCTACTGATGGCAAACGCGGGCCGAGTGCTCACCCGCGATGTGCTGATCGACCGAGTGTGGGGCAGCGACTACGTGGGCGACACGAAGACGCTCGACGTGCACGTGAAGCGACTGCGCGCCAAGGTGGAGCCCGACCCGGCGAACCCGACGCGCATCACAACGATCCGCGGCCTGGGCTACAAGCTCGAGCGTCCGAAGGCCTGACGCTCCCGAGCCCTACGATGCGGGCGTGAGCCAATCGCGCCCATCGGCTGCACGAGCCGTATCGCCATTTCAACGGCTGGCGCGTACCCATGTGTTGATGGCCATCGGCGACTCCGCCATGTACGGAGCCCTTGCCGGTTCCTTCCTCCTCGGTCTGAGCCCCGACGCGCAGCGACCGAAGGTGTTGCTGTACCTGTTGGTCAGTGCTGCCCCATTCGCGGTGGTGGGCCCGATGATCGGACCCACCGTGGATCGCATTCCAGGTGGTCGCCGCATGGTGATGCAGATCACGGCCATCGTTCGCGCGTTGGTCTATGTGCTGATGATTCCGCACGTCGACGACCTCCTTCTCTATCCGTTTGTCTTCGTTGCGCTGGTGATGCAGAAGACGTACTCGGTGTCGAGGAGCGCGTTGGTGCCGATGGTGGTGCGCAACGACAACGAGTTGGTGGAAGCGAACTCGAAGCTCGGCCTCATCTCCGGCGTCGTCGGGGCCATCGTCATCGGGCCGCTGACGCTGCTCGGCAAACTGAGCTCCACCGTGCCGTTGGTGCTGGGCGTGGTGCTGTTCGGTCTCGCCGCTGTGGCTGCGCGGCGGCTTCCACGCGACCCGGTGGCCACTCAGCCAGCCGCGCGCGACGAGAAGATGGAGCTGGCATCGGGCCCGATCCGTTCGGCGAGCGTGGCGATCATGTTCATTCGCGCCTGCATCGGTTTCCTCACGTTTCATCTGCTGTTCTGGCTGCGTCAGGATTTCGGACTCGCCGCGTTCGGCCTTGCGGCCGGCGCCAGCCTGGTGGGCTCGGTGTGCGGCAACCTGGTGGCACCGATCCTGCGGCGGCGACTGCAGGAGCGCCGCATGCTGATCGGAGCGCTCGGTGTCATCTCGATCGCTGGTCTGTTGGCTGCGCTCACCGGCGGCCTTGGAACAGCGGTGGTTCTGGCGTTCGTCGTGAACTTTTCCAGTTCCATCGGACGACTGGCGTTCGATTCGATCGTGCAGCGTGATGCCCCCGACGCCAACCAGGGGAGAGCCTTCGCCCAGTTCGAAACCCGCTTCCAACTGGCCTGGGTGATGGCCGGCCTGCCTGCCGTGGCGTTCACGTTTCCCGGCCAAATCGGGTTCCTACTGGTGGGGCTCGCCGCCGCCACTGCGTTGGTGCTGTTCCTTCGGGGGATGAACCCTCGCGGACGACCTACAGCTCCAGGCGGGCGATCCAGAGGCCCGGCGCCTCGATCTCGGCCGGGGTGGGCAGCGCCGACGGCTTCGTGAAGAGTGCCGTGAGGCCAGCCTCGCCGACGCGATCCACCACGCCACCGGCAAAGGTTTTGCCGCGCTGCACCTGCTCGTTGGTGAGCTGAAGGCCGAGGAGTCGTTCCACGAACACGTCGTCGGGCGACACCTCCACACGACGACGACGTACGGCCTCGGCGATGCGCAGTGCATCGCCACCGATCACGCGCACCGCCACGGAATCCACCAGGTAGTCGACGTAGCCGACCACGGCGGCCACCGCCGCGTCGAGCGACGGGGCGAGCGCCTGCTGCTCGGGACCCTGCACGGCACCGAGCAACACGGCCGGGTCGCCGAGCAGTTGCTGCAGCGCTTGGGCGGGGTCGCCGATGCCCTCGGTTTCGAACTCGGAGAGACGCTCGGCCACCGCCGACGGGTCGGGCTGGAACGCACCGACGTAGCGGCGCACCATGCCGGCGAGTTGGTCGCGTAGCGACGTGATGGAGAACAGCGTGTGCCCGGTGAGTTCTTGGGCCAGCACCCACAGGCGCATCTCGTCGACCGGAAGACTCCAGTCGGCGGCGAACGAGTCGATGTTCGCAGGCACCACCAACAGGGTGCTGTCGCTGCGCGGGATCGGCAGGTCGTACTGCCCGAACGTACGCGCTGCCATGCGACCCACCATCGACCCTACGGCCATACCCATCATCGAGGGGCCCATCATCTGGCTGAGGCCGGCCATCATGGCCATCATCGGGTCGGCATCGCTGTCGTCGGACGCTGGGCGCTTGCCGAGTGATGTGGCGAGTTCGTTGAAGAGGGGTCGGTAGGCGTCGAGCGTGCGTTGTGCCCAGACACCGCGGGTGACGGGAGTGATCTCGGGGAACGTGGTGTCGAGCCCGGTGAGGTCGTGCACGTGCAGTTCGAGGATGCGCGCCAACTCGGTGAGTTGGATGCGCACCGTGGGGTCCACGTTCGGTTCGCTGGCGCCGTTGGAACTGGCCAGCGACGCGAACTGCCGGGCGGCGTCCCAGTTCAGCGGGCCCTGGCCGGCAAGCATCTTGGCGAACTCGCCGAACATGGGCACGTTGGCGAACGGGTTGTCGCCGGACGAATCGCCGAATGGGGCCGGGGTGTCACCGTCTGCCATGGCCGAAGCCTACGGGGGCGAAAGGGGGTAGCGTCAGCAGGTGATGGCGACGATGACGAGCACCATCCCGGTGTGGGTGAACGATGGCACGAGCGGCCTCGGGTCGCGCGTGCTGCGGCTGTTGCTGGCCAGCGATCAGGCCCGCGCTGTCGATGCCACCGAATGCGAAGTGCTGGTGTGGTTGAGTGCCCACGACGCTGATGCTCGGGCGAGTCGGCGTGAGAGTGCGCTGGAAGGCTTGAATGCGGCGCTGCTCGAGTGTCCGCAACTCCGCCATGTGGTGCTGGTCAGTTCGGCGATGGTCTATGGCGCCTGGGCGAACAACCCGATCCCGCTCACGGAAGATGCTGCGATGCGTCCCGACGTGGAGTTCGCCTACGCGCGGCAGTTGGGGGCCGTCGAGCAGATGGTCGACGAGTGGCGCCTTGCCGACGCGCAGCGCACGGTCACCGTGTTGCGGCCGGTCATCAGCATGGCGGCCGACGGCACCAGTGGCATCGCCAGCGCGCTGGCGGCGGGCATGGGGCAGCGCATGGGCGAGGACGATCCGCCGGCGCAGTTTCTGCACCTCGACGACCTCGCCACTGCCGTGGTGCTGTCCGCTGAGCAGCGACTCGATGGCGTGTTCAACGTCGCCCCGGATGGCTGGGTGGCTGGCGAGCGAGTCCGCGCGCTTGCCGGTGCAGTGCCTCGGGTGAAACTGCCCGATCGGGTCAGTGAGGTGGTCACCAACCTTCGCTGGCGCTTTCAGCGTGGCCCCATCCCGCCCGGGTTGCGGAGCTACACAAAGTCGCCATGGCTCGTGGCGAACGACCGATTGAAGGCTGTCGGCTGGCAGCCCTCGGTCACGAACGAGCAGGCGTATGTGGAAGGCACCGAGGCGAAGTGGTGGACGCTGATCTCGCCGAAGCGCCGGCAGGAAATCTCGCTGGGCGGCCTGATTGCCGGTATCGGTGTGGGCCTGATCGTGACGGTCAAGATCGTTCGGCGCGTGCAACGCCGCCGCAGGGGCTGAGCCCTACAGGTTGGGTAGGGCTTGAGCCAGGGTGACGGCGAACTCCAGGTCGGTGCCGTCACGCACCACCGCGACCCGAACGACATCGCCCGGCTGGTGGACGGAAAGCGCTGCACCGATGGCGAGAATGTCCATCACCTCGAGGTTGTCGACCGACCTGATGACGTCGCCCTCCTGCAAGCCGGCGCCGGCGGCGGGGCCGGTCGGGTCGAGCGCTGAGATCGTGAGGCTGTCGCCCAGACGGTCGAGCACCACGCCCATCCAGACCTGGCGGTCGGCGGTGGGCTCGCTGAGGGCCTTGCGCAACGAGTCGAGGTGCTCCAGCGACACCAGCACGGGTTCGCCGTCGAGGTGCGAGCACAGTGCCACGAGCTCGCCACGCTGGTTCACCACCGGGCTGCCCTCCGGCAACTCGCCGACGGGAGCGCCGGGGTCGGTGGTCATGGTTTCGATGGTGCCGTCCTCCTGCACCATGGCTGTCATCCCCTCGGCGCTGTAGAAGCTCAGTTCGTCACCCGGCTCGATGGACGCAGCGATCGTGAACGACTCGATGTCGGCCGACGGTTCGTGGGCGAGCAACGCGAATCCGGAGCGCTGATCCACCAGCAGCACGGAAGCCGTCTCGATGGTGCCGTCGGGCAGCCGCAGTTCCACGGTGTTGTCCTTGCGGACTGCTGCGGCGGTGGTGATGACCAACGAACCGTTGCCGACGGCCACCGCCACAGCAACCTGAGGTGTGGTGGCACCGGCGGCCACTGCGTAGGTGGGCAGCGGTTCCGACTTGGAGGGCGGTGTGGTGGTGGCGATGGGGATCGACGACGTCGTTGCTGCCGACGGCTCGGTGGTGCCGGACACCAGCGTGGTGGCGGGTGTGGCAATGCTGGTGGGCGGTGGCGTGGCGCCGGTGGCCGCCGTCGGAGCGGGAACGCCCCCTGGCGCCATGGTGTTGGCCACCGTGGAGCGAACGCTCACCACTGCAGAGCGGCCGGCATGCGTGGGCAACATCGTCCAGAGCACCGCCAGCGCCAGCACCCCGCCGATGAGCCCTGTGGTGGCGGTGAGGCCGCGCCCGATGGCGATCGGCGGCTCGGAGGTTGCCCAGGCGTGCGCACCGATTTCGCTCGGGTGTCGCCAGACGCGCTCGTGAGGAGGCATTGGCGCGCTGGGGTACAGCTCGTCGTCGTTTCCCTCACTCCGGTCCACGAAGGGGGCAGGTTAGTGACGCAACGGGCCGAGGGGGCGTCGCGCGCTGCAGTGCCGCGAGCGCGCCATCGTGGCAGTAGGGGCGTGGACGGCTACCATGCGGCATTGTGCAGGCTCCCGTCGATGGCAACTCGTGGTTCGGTCTCACCGAACAGGTGCTGCCGGTGGGCGACGTGTACGACTGGTGTCTGCAGCCACAGTGCGGTGCGGTAGTGCTGTTCAGCGGCACCGTGCGCGACCATGCGAAGGATGAAACCGGCGTGATGCGCGACGATGTGCAGTACCTCACCTACGAGGCCTACGAGTCGCAGGTGGTGCCGGCATTCGAAGCGATCGAGCGCGAGTTACGTACCCGCTGGCCGCACACCGGCCGAGTTGCACTGTTGCATCGTGTCGGTCGCTTGGAGTTGATGGAGAGCTCGGTGCTCGCCTGCGTCAGTTCGCCCCACCGCCCGGAGGCCTTCGAAGCCGCCCGCTATGCCATCGATGC
>CANHST010000128.1 GCA_947463235.1 Acidimicrobiaceae bacterium | reverse complement strand
TGGGCCTTCTGCACATGGCGGAGGTGGCAGGGGTCCTGCACGATCACGCGCCCAAGGTGCTTGGTGGGATGCAGCCGATCGACGTGCTCCGCGAGGAACTCGTGCACGTCCTTCACGCGAGCGCTGAACGCTGCCGCCTCGGACGTGCCCAACAGGTGCCCGTACTCCTTCAACGCTGCGCCACAGCCCGCCGAGTTCACCACGATGGGCGCATCGCCGGGCATCGACGCCATCACGGAGGCGGCCAGCGCTCGGGCAGGATCGGTGAGGCCGGCATGCGTGTGCAGAGCCCCGCAGCATCCGCCACCGCTGCCAGGCGTGCGGTAGGTGATCCCGAGGTGGTCAAGCACCTTGGTGGTGCTGCGATGGGTGTCGCGCAGCCAAGCGTCCATCACGCAGCCGGTGAACATCCAGACATCACGACCGGTGCTCTGTACCGCCGTACCCCGGCGCAAGGGCAGACGCGGCAGCCCGGCTCGTTTGGGTACGAGGTGCAGCCGCTGAGCGACTGCCAGCGCTGAAGAACCGAGCAGCAGCATGCGGTGACGGGGCAAGAACGAGTATCCCAAGCGCTGCCACCGCGGCGTGATGCGACGCTGTGCCGCGAGCGTCTCGCGTACGCCCTCTTGCAAGTGACCGTAGGGCACGCCCGACGGGCAGGCGGGCTCGCAGCCACGGCACTGCACACAGGTCTCCATGAACGTCACGAACTCTGGCGTGATCGGAGCATCGTCCAGATGCACCGCCCGAATCGCCGAGATTCGTCCACGAGGCGACAGCGCCTCCTCGCCCGTCACACGAAAGGTGGGGCAATGCGGAAGGCACAGGCCGCAGCTCACACATGTGGCAAGTTCGTCGTCGCTCACGTGAAGCCGCACGATGGTTCACCGTAGCGTCTGCTCCTCACGGATTTGGGAACTGACAGTATGTGCCGAATCGTCATATCTGTATGCCGTGCCCCACCGCCTTGCTCGAACACACGAACGCTCGCGACTACGCCGAACTCTGCCGCATCCTTCACGCAGGGATGGCCTCGCTGGTCGACCAACAGGCCGCAGCCGAACTCATCGCCTGCCTCACCGACCAGCTCGCCGACCTCTCGATGCTGGCCGATTCGATGGCGTCGCAACTCGGCCAGATTCCCAGCCGTCCTAGGGCGACGGAGTAGCGCCTGCTTCACTACCCTCGGGCGTATGCCTGAGGGACACACGATCCATCGAATTGCCAAGGATCACAGCCCACTGCTGGTTGGGCACAACATCGCTGTGTCGTCGCCCCAGGGTCGTTTCGCCACCGAAGCCGAGATGGTCGACGGTGTCACGCTGGAGCGAATCGAGGCGTACGGCAAGCACCTGTTCTACGAGTGGGAGAACGGCCTGGTGGGCCATGTGCACCTCGGCCTGTTCGGCAAGTTCCGCGTCGCTCGGGGGCCCGCTGTTCCCGAACCTGTGGGCCTGGTGCGGATGCGGATGTCCACCGAGCACGGCACCGTCGACCTCGCCGGGCCAACCGACTGCAGCATCGGCACATCCGACGACCGAGATGCGATTGTTGCTCGCCTGGGCCCGGACCCGCTCCGGCGCGATGCGAAGCCTGCAGTGGCGATGGCCAGAATCCGCAAGAGCAAGCAACCCATCGGGCAACTGCTGCTCGACCAGCGAGTGCTGGCTGGTGTTGGCAACGTCTATCGGGCCGAGGCGTTGTTCGTCAACGGCATCCACCCGGGTCGAAGTGGATCCCAACTCGACGATGCAGAACTCGAGGCGATCTGGAGCACCACGGTGTCGATGCTGCGCCAAGGCGTGAAGGACAACCGCATCATCACCATCGATCGCAAGGAGTTGCCCTCAAAGAAGGGCCATCATCGACGCGGCGAGACGACGTACGTGTATCACCGCGATATCTGCCTTCGTTGCTCCACACCGGTGCAGACGGTGGAACTCGGTGGCCGTCCGTGCTACTTCTGCCCCACCTGCCAGCCGCGCTGATTCAGGAGCGTTCGCGCAACTCCTGCGCCATGACCAACATCTTCTCGTGCGCCTCGGCGCTGTCGGGGTCCGCGCGACGAGGGTCGTCGGGGTTCTCGCCGCGCATCAATCGATCGAGATAGAACCGGTCGGCGTCGAGCCGTTCCATCGGCGAGAAGGTGACATGACCATGGCCAGGCACGAGCACCGCTGCCTTGGCCACCACCGGCGCGAGCACGTCGAGACCGTCGAGGTAGGCCGGCAGATCGTCGGGATAGAAAGGGAACGGCAACTCGATGTCGCTGAGCATGTCGCCTGCGCACATCACGCCGCGCTCGGGCATCCACATTGCCGTATGGCCTGGTGCGTGACCGTCGTGGACCACGAACTCGATCGCCTCTTCGAGGCCGTCGAGGAACGGGTCGGGCACCAGCGCTGCATCCAGCGGCCGGAGTCCGTCGACCGGGTGAGGCCAATGCGTGGGAATGTCGCCGTCGAGCGACACCAGGATCTCCGCACGATCCCGCTCGGCCATTGCGACGGCACGCGGTGAGCCCCACCGCGGGGCATCGCCGAACGCGGGATGCCAGAGCACATGGTCGTAATGACCATGCGTGCTCAATCCTGCGGTGACCGAGAGACCCGAGGCGCTGAGCCACCCAGCGATGTTGTCGAGGTCGGACTCTGTCCACGCCGGGTCCACCAATACAGCGTGACGATCGCGAAGCAGCACCGTGGTGTTCGTCATGTACTTCGTCGCCGTGGCCACCCGCACGCCTGGAGCGACCTCGACGAAGCCGGAGTGAATGCTCATGATGGGTGAACCTACTGCGGTTCCCACAGTGGAGCGTTCACATCGCCGCGCCAGAAACGCAGGCGCCGCTCTGCTTCCGAGGCGGCAGTTGCATCGGTGCGTCCGGCCCGAACTCTCAGCAGCGTGGCCACCACCATCCGCATCGCGGCCAACGCCTGCGTCATCCACTCGTCGCGCAGCGACATGCCGTAGCCCTCGGCGAAGTCGTCGTACGCATGCGGCCCTCCACCCCAGCGGTCGGACCATCGCTCGCCCCACTGCAGAAGGGGCCCGTGATCCCACCCCACCGGGGCCATGCACCGCAAGTCCCAGTCGAGCAGCACCACACCCTCTGGACCCTGGATGACATTGCCAGGGTGCACATCGCCGTGGCACACCACCAACGCCTCGCGCATGCGATCGCGCCAGCCGGCCCACTTCACCATGCACGCATCGAGGCCTTCGAGCGCAGCGGCATCGATGCGGTCACGCACGTCGCGGAGCAGATGCTCCACCTGCCAATGCGGAAAGTGCCCACACCACGACAGGTCCGGCCAGGTTGAGGCGTCGAGCGAATGAATCCGCCGAACCATGTCGCCCACCTCCCGGAAGTCCACCTCGCCATGGGAGTGCACGCGTTCCACCGCGGTCACCATCAGCGGGCCTTTCGACTTCATGTCGTCGATGCGTCGAGGAGTGCGCACGCCGATGGACGACATGAGCGCATCCCACTGGCGCTCTTCTGAGACAGGAAAGGAGGGAATGCCCACGCGGAGCAACACGTCGTCGCCCGCAGCAAAGAGTGCGTTCATTCCGCTGCGAATCAGTACCGGTGCCGGCAGCCCCCACGCTGCCGCAGCAGTTGTTGCAAGAGCATCGAGCTCAGACATCGATGCCGGGGTTCAACCGCCCCAGAGGGTCGAACTCGTGCTTCAGCGCGAGCGCTAGGTCGAGGACTCGCTGCGACCGACGCGGAGGTACCCATGGCTCGGCGTGATGCACCGTACCCACGCCCACTTCCGCGACGAACCGACCCGGGATCGTCGCGATCGATGCAGGGGCAATCGATCTGCGGCTGCCACCGGGCAGCGGTGGCGGACCATCGACCGCGGCGAGCGACGCTTCTCGCGCTTGCGCACTCACGTCATCCGGGTGACCTTCCAGCAACGCCCACACTCCGGTTCCGTCCCACAGCACGCTGACGGGCCGGTGCAGTTGGGTGAAGACCTCGAAGGGCTCGCCAGCCTCACGATGAAACCACTGCGAGCACTGCGCAACGGGGCGGGTACGAAGGATGACCTCGCCCAGAAAGCCGAGGGCCCCGCGAGAGCCCACCAACAGGCGGCAGAGATCGAAGCCGCTGACGTTCTTCACCGTCGGGCCGCCAGCCTTCACGACTTCACCAGCGGCGCTCACATACCTGGCCTGCAACAGCACGTCACGCACGGGCCCGTAGCCGAGACGCCGAAGGTCGGCTTGGCCAAGTGAGAGCGCACCACCCACCGTGCCGCCGCACGGCAGCGCCGCGGTTTGGTGGTGCTCGGCCAACACCGCAACCAGTTCGTCGACCGGTGTGCCAGCGCCGCAGCACACGATCATCTCGTCGGGCTGCACCCATTGGATGCCCGACGGAGCCTGCACGGTGCGCACGCCGGGCACGGCTCCGCCCCGTGAGCCGACACCAGTGATGGTGACGGGCCCCTCGGCTCCCACCTCGGCTGCGAATGCGTCGAGATCGATCACACCCACGCCCCATCCGGTACGTGCTGCACGTCGCCGCATGCTGCGGCGCTCGGCAGCACCTTGAACGGGTTCGCCAGGCCGCTGGGATCGAAGCCGCGTCGCATCGCGGCCTGCGCGGCGAGGTCGGCAGGGGCGAACATCATCGGCATGAAGTCGCGCTTCTCGAGACCGATGCCGTGCTCACCCGACAGCACTCCCCCGGCTGCTACCGACGCGCGCACGATCTCCTCGCCGGCAGCATGCACCCGCTCCATCACGCCCGGCTCACGCTTGTCGAACACCAGCAGCGGGTGGAGGTTGCCGTCGCCCGCGTGGAAGACGTTCATCACCAGCAGTTGATGACGCTCGGCGATCTCGTAGACCTGGCGCAACACCTCTGGCAGCATCCGCCGCGGCACCACCGTGTCGTGCAGGTAGTAGTTCGGCTTGATGCGCGCGATCGCGCCAAAGGCAGTCTTGCGGCCCTTCCAGAGCAGCGCCCGCTCAGCCTCGTCCTTGGCGATGCGAACCGCGCCGGCACCATGTAGCCGGCCGATCTCGACGATGCGTTCGGTGTCGGCGGCGACGCCGGCCGGCAGACCTGCCACCTCCACCAACAACACTGCTGCTGCGTCGAGCGGTAACCCTGCGTGGATGTATGCCTCCACCGCCTGCACACAGAGCTGATCCATCATCTCCAGTGCAGCGGGCACCATCCCCGCAGCGATGATGGCGCTCACCGTCTGCGCACCGGCCTCGACCGACGAGAAGTCCATCAGCATGGTCTTCACCGTGGGAGCGTTCTGAGTGAGGCGCACCAACACCTTGGTGGCGATGCCGAACATTCCTTCGCTTCCAACGAATGCGCCACGCAGGTCGAGTCCGTCTTCCTCGGGAGCCTCGCCGCCGAATTGCACCACGGAGCCATCGCTCAGCACGACCTCCAGGCCCAGCACGTGCGACGCCGTGACGCCATCGCTGAGGCAATGCGGACCACCGGAGTTGTTGGCCACGTTGCCACCGATGGAGCAGCTTTGCTGGCTGCTGGGATCGGGCGCGAAGTGGAGGCCAAGATGCGCCACCTGGCGTGTGAGATCGAGGTTCAGTACCCCCGGCTCCACCCACGCCATCCGGTTCACGGGGTCCACCGACAGCACCCGGTTCATCTTGGTGGTTGCGATCACCAGCGCATGATCGAGCGGGATGGCACCTCCGGCCAGGCCCGTGCCAGCGCCGCGTGCCACGAACGCCACACCATGGCGGTGCGCCGCACGAACAGCAGCCTGTACCTCGGATGTGGTCAGCGGAAAACAGACCACTGCGGTGGAACCCTCGATGTTCGAAGCATCCCGACCGTAGAGCCCCAGTTCGGTGGCATTGGTTCGCACACGGTCCGGCGCAAGTGCCGCCCGCAGATCAGCGGCGAGAGCCTCGTTCATGCGCGGCTGCGGCGGCCCGGCTGCTGCTGGCGGCTGTCGCGCACCTGCTTCAGCACAATGACTTGCCCCGGCTCCACCGGCACCCCGTCAACGATCACAGCGTCGCCCTCATCGAGGCCGTCGGCCAACGAGTGCGCACGGCCGTCGAGGCGCGCCTTCAGCTCATTCTCCTTGGCGCGCATGGCCCGCCGGCCCTCTGCCACAGCGTCCCTCACGCGTCCGGTTGCCTTCTTCACCACAGCCTGCGGCGCGTACTCCACATACGCCTCTTTGGCCTTCTTCTTGGCGACGCCGACACCCGCTACTCCTGCGATGGCGCCTCCGATAAACCACGTGAGTCGCTTGATCATGATGCCTTGCGCTCCTTGCGACGGAACCGACGGACAGCGCGAGACGTGCCCGTGCCAATGGCCACGGTCTTGATCATCGGAGCCGAGAGCGCGGCCCTTGCCATGCGGCTGCCGCCCACCATCGCTCCGCTGATGGCTTCGGCGGAGCCGAGCACACGGTCGAACCGCTCGAGATCGTCGCGGGCTTCCTCCACGACCGCACGCGTGTCGTTGGTGGTGACACGCAGTTCCTGCAGCAGTGGGCGCGTTTCCGCACGCAGGCTCTCCACCTCGGCACGGAGCGCCTTCAGGCTGTCGAGCACGCGCATCAGCACCACCACGAGCGCAGCGAAGCCGATGCAACACAGGACGGCCGCCATGAGGACGGCGAGTTCTCCAGCAGTCATGACTCCTCCTTCCGTTGCGCCATTCGCTCGGCCACCCTGGCCTCGTTGCCGTGAACGGTCGGGTCGTAGTAGCGCTTATCGATCTGTTCGGTGGGCAGATATTGCTGCGCCACCCACCCATTCGGGTGATCATGAGGGTAGTCGTAGCCGACGCCATGCCCGAGGACTTGCGCTCCCTGGTAGTGCGCGTCGCGAAGGTGGGGCGGCACCTCCCCCACTGCGCCAGCCTGCACGTCGCTCCGTGCATTCCAGATGGCCAGCGCGGCCCGGTTGCTCTTCGGAGCTGTCGCGAGATGGATGGCCGCCTGCGACAGGCTGAGTTGTGCTTCGGGCAGGCCCACATGATCGAGCGCCTGGCTCGCCGCCACCGCCACCAGGAGCGACTGCGGGTCGGCCATGCCCACGTCCTCGCTCGCGAAAATGATCATCCTGCGAGCGATGAACCGGGCGTCTTCACCTGCCTCGAGCATCCGGGCCAGGTAGTACACGGCCGCCTGCGGATCACTGCCGCGCATGCTCTTGATGAACGCGCTCACCACGTCGTAGTGGTCGTCGCGCCCATACCGCAGGGCGCTGGTTCCCAGCGCGGATTCCACGTGCTCCAGCGACACCCGCCCCGGATGCGAGAGCGCACAGGCAACTTCCAGCGCCGTCAACACCTGCCGCCCATCGCCACCGGCACGATCAGCGAGATACGTGACCGCGTCGTCGTCGGCCTCGCGCCCCTCCGCCTGCAGACCACGAAGGATCAACGTCGTGATGTCGTCGTGCCGGAGCGGTTCCAGGCGGAACAGGGTGCTGCGACTGCGCAGCGGAGCATTCACCTCGAAAAACGGGTTCTCGGTGGTGGCACCGATGAGCGTGAGGGTGCCGTCCTCCACAGCGGGAAGCAGGGCGTCCTGCTGGCTTTTCGAGAAGCGATGGATCTCATCGAGGAACAGGATCGTGCCGCGTCCATGCTCGCCGAGCCGGTGGCGCGCCCGCTCGATCACTTCCCTCACGTCCTTCACACCCGCCGTGACGGCGCTCAACTGCTCGAAGGCTCGTTTGGTGCTGCCCGCTACGGCCAAGGCGAGCGTGGTCTTCCCGGTGCCGGGCGGCCCCCAGAAGATGGCGCTCGTGAGTCGATCCTGCTCCACGAGTCGACGCAGCGGCTTGTTCGGCCCGACGAGGTGTTCCTGGCCCACCACGTCGTCGAGCGTCCGCGGCCGAAGGCGCGCCGCCAGCGGCGCCTGCTGACGCAGACGATCCTCCGCGGCAGCGCTGAACAGATCGGACACGACGTCGACGGTAGCCGTCAGAGGGTGCCGAGCACGCGCTGATAGGCGGCGCGACGGAATTCGGGGACGTGATCGATGAGCCAACCGGTGGTGACCCACTTCCAGGCAACGAACTCGCTGCCGTCGGGCGTCGGCACGATGCCCTCGTGGTGCACGTTGAAGAGGAACCAGCGTTGCACCTGTCCGATGCGGTCCCTGCGGTTCGGCTTGCCCTTGCGCAGATCCTCAGGCCACTCGTAGGCAACCCAGTCGGGGTACTCGGCCAGCACATCGACATGGTCGGGGCCGAGGCCTGTCTCCTCCAGCAACTCCCGCCAGGCAGCCTCCAGCGGCGTCTCGCCTTCGTTCATCCCGCCCTGGGGAAGCTGCCAACTGCCGCGCGCGTCCACACGTTCGAACGCCA
>CANHST010000127.1 GCA_947463235.1 Acidimicrobiaceae bacterium | reverse complement strand
GATCTCGCCGAGCTGCTCGACGTGCCAGCCGTAGGCAGTGAAGCGTCCGACCACGTCGTCGCTGAGTGTGAGGTTCGTGTCGCCGTCGATCGTGATGTGGTTGTCGTCGTACATGCAGATGAGGCCACCGAGTTGCTGGTGGCCAGCAATGGACGCAGCCTCGTGGCTGACACCCTCCATGAGGCAGCCGTCGCCCGCCACCACGAACGTGTGGTGGTGCTGCACGTCGGAGCCGAAGCTGGCACGCAGGTGGCGCTCCGCGAGCGCCATACCCACCGCATTCGCAAAGCCCTGACCAAGGGGGCCGGTGGTGACTTCGACGCCGGCGGTGTGGCCCACCTCAGGATGGCCGGGTGTGGCCGAACCCCATTGGCGGAAGGCCTTGATGTCGTCGAGTTCCAAGCCGTAGCCAGCCAGGAACAACAGCGAGTACTGCAGGATGCTGGCGTGGCCGGCGGACAGAATGAAACGATCGCGGTCGGCCCAGTGCGGCTGATCGGGATGGTGCTGCATCACCCTGGCGTACAGGGTGTGTGCCAGCGGCGCCAGCGCCATTGCGGTGCCCTGGTGGCCGCTCTTGGCGTAGAAGGGTGCGTCCATCGCGAAACCGCGAATGAGGGAGATCGCCTGCTGTTCTTGTTCGGGTGTGAGCGTCGTGGGCACGGCGCGACTGTACCCGTGGGTCAGGCTGGCGGCAGCAACGTGAACGGCACAAGGTGCCACGGGCCACGGTCGACGCGGCAGTGGGCGAAGATCTGCCCGTACTCCTGGAAGTCGAGTTCACCCCGAACCAAGCGGTAGGTGAACTTGCCTGGCTCCACGGTGAACGGGCTGACATTCCTGGCGAGCTGCTCTGCGTCTTCCTCGAGACCCTTACGGAAGATCACTTCGAACACGCCACTGCCTGCCTCATCTGGCGCGCAGAAGATCAGCGCAACGAGGTGTGGCGAAATGGTGAGCGGCACCGGCGAGGGTGCTGCCTGAGAGAACATCGCACCCGTCAAGTCGATACGCGTGGACGGCCCGGGGGCCTGGCGCAACTCGAAGTTCTCGACGAAAAGGGCACTGACGATCTGCATGCAGCCGAGGGTATCCGGTCGTCAGCCCTTCGTCGCCCGGCGCAACTTCGCCCAGAGTTGGTCGAAGACGTCGGCGACGTCGGCGCCGCGGGATCCGTACGCATGAATGGGTCGGCGATCGCCGATGGCCTCGTTGACGATGACGCGGTGGGGGATCACGGGTTGCCAGATGGCGCGCTTGCCCACGATCCGGACCAGTTCGTCGTAGCGACGATCGGCCTCGCTGCTCACCGCCGGCACCTTGTTCACGACGACGCCGGTGAGTTCGAGTTCGGGATTGTGCACGTCCCAGACCTCATCCACGAGGTCGGCCACTGCGCCGATACCACGCAGTCCGAGCGCTGACGGGTCGACCACGATGACCGCGTGGTCGGCGGCGGTGAGCCCTGCAGTGGACAGCGAGCCGAGCGAGGGAGGGCAATCGATGAGGACGGCGTGAAACTGGTCGGCTACCGCATGGATGGCCTCGCGGAACCGGGCCGGCGAGCCGCCGTGGTCGCGGGCCAAGAGCCGGGGCGAGCTCGGAATCAGCCACACCTCGCCACCCCAGGCCGATGGCATCATCGCCTTGGTGGCGGGGACTCTGCCCATCACCTCGGCGCTCGAGTGCTCCACCGTGGATGGGTCGACACCGAGCACCCAGGTACTCGATCCCTGGGGATCCATGTCCACCACGAGCACCCGCCGACCGGCGTTGGCCGCAGCCGAAGCAAGACCCAGAGTGACCGTGGTCTTCCCGACACCGCCCTTTTGGTTCAGAATTGCCACCACACGACCCATCCCGACCATGTAAGCACGTTGAAGGTCGCAGTTGCGGGCACGCTGC
Organism: Acidimicrobiaceae bacterium; assembly: GCA_947463235.1. GTDB lineage: Bacteria > Actinomycetota > Acidimicrobiia > Acidimicrobiales > Ilumatobacteraceae > UBA668. Next base: position 6,489 of record CANHST010000127.1, on the reverse strand, counting down.
GTGGTTGCAAAGGGGATCCCGCTCATTCGAGGTAGGACGGGGTAGGATGGCACTCAATGTCAACTCTCTAGGTTCGGGAGCCCTACCGTGAAGAAGGGTCGTCACCGTCGCTTCGAAGAAGCGCGGAAACTCAAGCAAGCCGGTCCCAGTGCGTTTGATCTGGGGTTCGGCGGGAACGATCATCGCCAGTCAACCGAAGACGACGAGTACGCCGCCCTGGCGGAAAAGTACGGAGTCAGCTTCGACGAAGACGACGACGAAGAGTCCGACGACTGAACTTCATCGGGGTCTGCCGTGCCCGGAATCACCCCCCAAACGGCAGTTATGCAGATCCTCACCAGTCAGATCCGAAACGTTGCTCTGGTCGCTCACGTCGACCACGGCAAGACCACCCTTGTCGACGCGCTCCTGCGCTCTACCGGCACCTTCGCAGCGCACCAGGCGGTGGTCGACCGAGTGATGGACTCCAACGACCAGGAGCGGGAGCGTGGCATCACGATTCTCGCCAAGGCCGCGTCCATCAATTGGAAGGGCACCAAGATCAACCTGGTCGACACGCCCGGCCACGCCGACTTCGGAGGCGAGGTGGAGCGGGCCCTCACCATGGTGGATGGTGTGCTGCTGCTCGTCGACGCTGCCGAGGGCCCGTTGCCCCAGACCCGCTACGTGCTGCAGAAGGCACTGGCACGCAACCTGCCGGCCATCGTCATCATCAACAAGGTCGATCGTCAGGACGCCCGCCCCGACGAAGTGCTCGACGAGGTGTATCAGCTGTTCATCGACCTCGATGCCGGCGACGAGCACATCGACTTCGAGATCATCTCGGCAGTGGCCCGTGAAGGTCGCGCAATGAAGGGCATCGGCATGCCCGAGGCCGACGCCGACCTGTCGCCGCTGCTCGACACGATCCTCGAGGCGATTCCGCACCCGCAGGGCGACATCGACGCGCCGCTGCAGGCAATGGTGACGCAGCTCGATGCGAGCGAGTACCTCGGCCGTCTGGCCATCGGTCGTGTCGTGAACGGCGTGTTGCGCCGTGGCGAGACCGTGGCCCTGCTGGAGGAGGAGTTCGGCGAAGGCCAGCCTCCGCTGAAGCGTCGGCTCAGCCAGCTGATGTCGTTCCACGGTGTGAGCCGCGACGAGGTCGACGAGCTCAGCGCCGGCGACCTGTTCGTGATGGCCGGATTCCCCGAAGTGGAGATCGGCGACACCATCGCTTCGATCGAGACCCCGATTGCGCTTCCCCGCCTGGTGGTCGACGAGCCGGTGCTCCGCATGACGTTCGGCGTGAACACTTCGCCGCTCGCAGGCAAGGATGGCAAGTTCCTCACCAGCCGCCACCTCATCGACCGCTTGAACAAGGAACTGCTCGGCAATGTGAGCATCAAACTGTTCGAGACCGGTTCGCCCGACGTCATCGAAGTGGCCGGTCGTGGCGAGCTGCAGCTCGCAGTGCTCATCGAGAGCATGCGCCGCGAGGGCTACGAGCTGCAGGTGAGCCGCCCTGAGGTGATCACCAAGGAAGTGAACGGCAAGCGCTTCGAGCCGCAGGAACGTGGCGTCTGCGACGTTCCCGACGAGCACGTGGGCACCGTCACCCAGGAACTGGCTCCCCGCAAGGGCCGTATCACCGACCTTCGCTCGGGCGACGCCGGTCGAACCATCGTCACCTTCGAGTGCCCCAGCCGTGGCCTCATCGGTTTCCGCTCGCTGCTCATGACCGCCACGCGCGGCACGGCGTTGTTGCATCAGCACCACCTCGGCTGGATGCCGTGGGCCGGTGAAATGCCCGACAGCCGCGGTGGCGCCATGGTGGCCGACCGTCTTGGCGTCACCACCGCCTACGCGCTCGACAAGCTGCAGCTCAGCGGCGGATTCTTCGTGAATCCGCAGGAGCAGGTCTACGAAGGCATGGTCGTGGGCGAGTGCAGCCGCGAAGACGAGATGGTGGTGAACGTGGTGCGTGCCAAGGAGAAGAACAACATCCGTACGCACAGCCACGACGACGCCGTCAAGCTGCCGGCGCCGCGCATCCACACGCTGGAAACCGCCATCGAATGGATCGCCGGCGATGAACTCGTGGAAGTCACCCCGAAGGCCATTCGCATTCGCAAGCGGCACCTCGGCCTCGAGGACCGCCGCAAGGCCAACAAGAAGGTCAGTACTTCCTGAACTCGTTTGCGACGAGGTGGCAGACGGTCGTACTCACGTCGTGAGCAGCGGCCGTCGCCACGTCGTCGTCCCATCCGCGATCGGTGAGTTCGCGGCCCGAAGTGGTGTTGCGAAGCGTGTCGTACAACAGGGGACGCGCCTGCACGAACGCAGCTCTGGCGGCGGCAGCCTCTGGTGAGCACCGTGGTACCCCAGTGGATGCGCTGGGGTCGAGTGCCGCCAGAACGGCACCGGCACCGAGCAGGTCTTCCACTGCAGGCCGGAGTGGTGCGCCCTCGGTTGGCCATCGCTCTCCGGCAGCGATGAGGGCGATGCTGCCGCCCTCGGCGAGCTCGAGTGCAGCATGCGCAGTGGCCTGTGCGTTGCGAATGCATCCGGCCAGAACATGACGGGCTCCCAGGTCGCGTGCGAGGAACGCCAGCGTGGAGCCATTCGGTGATGGCAGCACGAGACGGGTTGCCGGCGCCACACCGAGCAGATCGGTTGGTGACAACGACAGCGCGCCGTCTTCGCGTCGGCCGGCCAAGAGGGCGTCGTTCGCTATTGCGTAGCCAGCAGCCCCGTCGTCGTTCCACCGATATGGCAGCACCACGGCGTCACTTTCCAACGCGCAGCACACGGCGGTGGTGAATCGCAGCACATCAACGATCACCACCACAGCGGCGTGTGGGGCGAGCGAGGCAAGGCCTTCCTCGCCCCAGTCGAAGCGGTAGGCCTCGGGAGCCTGGGTTACCACGTGTCCCAGTGCATGATGGGGTCCATCGGCAAACGGGTGGCCGGCTTGAAGTCGGTGCCGATGGTGTACGCCACCGGGAACAGGCCGGCCTGCGTGATGCCGTCGGGGATGCCCAGGAGTTCGGCGGCCTGTGCATCGCCACCGTTCATGAGATGGATGGTGGTCCAGGCAGTGCCGAGGCCGCGCTCGCGGGCGGCGAGCATGAAGCTCCAGACGGCCGGAAGGATGGAACCCCACGCCGAGGCGCCGGCGAAGGCGGGCACACGATCGAGGTTGCCGGTGATGCAGGGGATCATCATCACGGGAACGCGGTGGAAGTTCTCGGTGAGGTAATCGGCCGAGGACAGCACGCGGGCTTGCTGGTCGACGCGCGGATCGTCGGTCGGCATCGGATTCGCAGAACCGAGTTGGCGGTACATCGCAAAGTTCTTCGCGTAGATGTCGGCGAGTGCCTTCTTCTTGTCGGTGTCGGTGACGAACAGCCAATGCCAGCCTTGCGAGTTGCTGCCGGTAGGCGCCTGCACCGCGAGTTCCAGACACTCCTGGATCACTTCGCGCTCCACGGGACGATCGAAATCGAGGCGCTTGCGCACCGCGCGGGTGGTGGAGAGGACATCGTCGGCTGAGAGGTTCAAGTGCATACTCGCAGTCTGGCACGGCGTGGCAGGCTGGTCACCGTGGACGTGAACCCCGCCGACTACCTGTCGTTGAACCGTTCGAACTGGAACAGTCGAGTGCCGCATCACGTGCAGGCATACGACCTCGCTCCGTTTCGTACCGACCCGACGCACCTCTCCGACGTTGTGCGCTTCGACCTGCCCCGGCTTGGCGTGGTGAGCGGTCTCTCCGGGGTGCATCTGCAGTGCCACATCGGCAGCGACACCGTGTCGCTGGCACGTCTCGGCGCCCACATGACCGGACTCGACTTCTCGGCGCCAGCACTGACGGCCGCCGCCGCATTGGCGCACGAGGCTGGCAACGACGTCCGCTGGGTGGAAGCCGATGTGTATGCGGCCGCAGCGACGCTGGGGGAGGGTGGTTTCGACTTCGTGTACACGGGTATCGGGGCGCTCTGCTGGATTCCTGATGTGCAGCGGTGGGCGGCGAACGTCGCTGCCCTGCTGCGGCCAGGAGGTTTCCTCTTCATCAGAGAGGGGCACCCGATGCTGTGGACCCTGTGTGACCCTCGTGATGACCAACTGCTGGTGATGGAGTATCCCTACTTCGAGACGGCGGGCACCGTCTTCACCGAGTCGTACAGCTACGTGGAACACGACGAGCCGTTGGCGTCTCCCGCGATCGTGCACTTCAACCATTCTCTGTCGGAGATCTTCAATGCGCTGTGGCACGCCGGGATGACCATCACGATGTTCGAGGAGCACCAGACGGTGCCGTGGAATGCCGCCGGCGATGCAATGGAGCTCGTGGATGGTGGCGAGTACCGCCTCCGCGAGAACCCGGAGCGCCTCGCGGCGAGCTACACGCTGCGAGCCGAGAAGCGCTGACCTGACAAACTCGCAGTCATGTCTGAGGACCGCATCTCCATCACCATCACCGACGGCATCGCCGACGTTCGCCTGACCCGCACCGACAAGCGCAATGCGCTCGACAACGCAATGTTCATGGCGCTGGCCGCTGCAGGGGAGCGTTTGAAGAGCGAGCCCGGAGTGCGTGTTGCCGTGCTCAGTGGCGATGGCGCTTCGTTCTGCGCCGGCCTCGACCTTGGCTCCATGACGCAGCTCGCGGGCGGCGGGGAGCGCCCTGCCGAGGGCAACCCGGGTGAAATGCAGGAAGGTCGAATCACCCACCTGGGCCAGCAGGTGGCGTGGGTGTGGCAGGAAGTGCCGGTACCGGTGATCGCTGCCGTGCACGGTCACGCGCTCGGCGGTGGCATCCAGTTGGCGCTCGGTGCCGATATCCGCATCGTGCACCCCGACACGCAGATGAGCGTGCGCGAGGTGTTCTGGGGCCTCGTGCCCGACATGACCGGCACGTTCTTCCTGTCGCAACTCGTCGGCGCCGATGTGGCGAAAGAACTCGTGTTCACCGCCCGCATCTTCGACGGTCGTGAGGCCAAGGCTTTGGGCTTGGCCACCAAGCTCAGCGACACCCCGTACGACGACGCCATGGCGCTGGCCCGCGAGATCGCCGGTCGCAGCCCCGATGCAGTGCGAGCTGCGAAGCAGTTGATGAACGGGCTGTACCACCAGGGTGCCGCCGAGCAATTCGCCGCCGAGCGGGCTGGCATCGGCTCGCTCATCGGTCGCCACAACCAGAAGGAGTCGGTGATGTCGTACTTCGAGAAGCGTTCGCCGAACTTCACGGATCCGAGCTGACATGTCGGCCGCAGTCGACCCCGACAAGCTGAAGCTCTACAGCTATCAGCTGTTCACGAAGCTCGAGGGCGCCGTCACGGCGGGGATGATTCACCTCGGAGACCAGCTGGGTCTGTATCGCGTGATGCGCGAAGCGAATCGACCGCTCAGCACCACCGAACTCGCAGCCGCCACCGACACCATCGAGCGGTGGGTGCGCGAGTGGGCGTTCAACCAGGCTGCGGCGCGCATGATCGAATCGCATAGCGACGGAACGTTCTCCTTGTCGCCCGAGGCCGCCATCGTCCTCGCCGATCAGGAGCATCCAGCCTTCGGGATGGGCATGTTCCATCGTCTGCCGCAGACCATGAAGGCACTCGAGCACGTGCGGGAAAGCTTCCGTACCGGTGTCGGCCACGACTACGACAGCCATGGCCCCGAGGGCGCTGTGGGAATCGAGCGCAGCTTCGAGCCATGGAACCGTGCCTTTCTGGTGCCGGTGGTGCTCCCCGCGCTCGATGGAGTGGTGGAGAAGTTGGTCGCCGGTGCCAAGGTGGCCGACGTGGGCTGCGGCGCCGGGAGCGCCGTGCTCCTGATGGCGGCAACCTTCCCCGAGAGCACGTTTACGGGTTACGACATCAGCCAGTTCGCCCTCGACCGGGCTCGAACGAAGCTGGACTCCTCGGGCCTGCAGAACGCGTCGTTCCACGACCCGCGCAATCGGGGGTTGCCCGGCGATGGTTCGCTCGACGTGGTGTGCACGTTCGACTGCATTCACGACATGGCCCATCCGCAGGAGGTGATCGAGGCCATCCGTGCGTCGTTGAAGCCCGATGGCACCTGGTTACTCGTCGATATCAAGGCGCTCGACACGTTCGAGGAGAACATGCGCAAGAACCCGATGGCGTCGCTGATGTACGGCATCAGCGTGCTCTCCTGCATGTCGTCCGCGCTCAGCGAGCCCGATGGCCTCGGCCTCGGCACGCTGGGTCTTTCGGAGAACAAGGCACGAGAGATGGCGTCGGCCGCAGGCTTCACGCGGTTCACGAAGCTCGACGTGGACCACAGCGTGAACTCGTTCTACGAAGTTCGCCCCTGAAGGCTTCCTACGACTGGTCGATCACTTCGATGCGGCGCTCGGCGAACAACCAACCGCCCTCTCGGCGCACGTAGCGGTCGTGGTACACGCCGACCAATGAACCCAAGCCCGTCTTCGTCTTCTTGAACTGCTCGAGGATGGTGACGCGCCCTGAAGCGGTTCCCGTG
>CANHST010000126.1 GCA_947463235.1 Acidimicrobiaceae bacterium | reverse complement strand
GTGAACATCCAATCCTCGAAGTCGTTGTACCACTGCTCCGACGGTGACACCACCTTGGTGTTGAGCTCGGGAGGTGTGGCAAACCCGTGCGGAAGTCGACCGTTCGCGATCCAGAGGCGGTGCACCTCCTTCGCCAGGTAGACGGCTGCCATGGTGACCGCTGCCGACTTGCCCCACACGGCGTTGCGTTGCTCCTTCGCGACGTCGGGGCCGAGATGGTCGTGCACCACCATGATCGCCACCGAGGTGGTGACACCAAGGGCCATGCCGGGTGCCAGCGACGCAGCGAGCGCTGCGATGTTGCAGAGCATGTCCCACGACTTTCGACGCAGCGTCACCTGTCGAACCTTCTCGTTCATCACCAGTCCTCCGATCAGGCCCACCCAGCCGGAGAGCAACTCGCCGCGGTGGGCCGTGCGCGACGAGAACGTTCGACGAGCACCCGCGATCACGGATGCTTCGTTGTCGATGAATCGCTGGAGCGCACCATTGCCGCCCAACGCGATGCCGAGCAGCAGGTTGCGCTGCTCGGTGTCGAGGTGCCACGTGTGGTGGGTTGGCGAGAACTGCACCGTCCATGGCGTCACCAGATCCGCCAACAACACGCCGGGGTCTCGCGACGGTTCACTGTCGAACCAGCGGATCAATGAGGGCACGAGGCGACCGGCGGTGGCCTCGTCGACAACGTGTGGATCGGTTGCGGTGAGCACCACTCGATCGGCGAGCGTCGGATCGGTGAGGTGATCGAACAGCGTGCCCGGGTGGTCCATGGCCAACTCCAGATAGCGGGTGCAGGCCACGGGGTCGCGCAGCAGCGCTTGGAGCAGCACATCGGCGTGGTTGGCTGCGGGGGCCTCGTCGAGCGGGTAGCGAGGCAGTTGCAGTAGGTGGTCGGCCACCTCGGCGAGTTCGGCGGACCCGAGCGTGAGGGTGCGAATCAACAACGCGGCGGTGTACGGCTCGACGCGGTCCACCCATTCGAGCGGTTGCCCCTGCAACACCCGGCTCAAGCCGCCCAGCGCGTCGTCTAGCGGTCGCAGCGCGGTGGGAAGGTCAATGCCGTCGCCGGCCACTTGATGCGCTCGTGATCGGCCGAGCGCATCCGCCAGTTGGGTCCATCGGGGAAAGTGCTCGATGAAGGCGGCAGATAACGCTGGGGAGCGCGCGATGAGCCGCCATCGAGCGGCGAGCCAATAGACGGTGGCAGGGTCGGCTGCAGCGTCGGCGAGGTCGATGTGCGTCAGCCGTTCGGCCAACGCGACCACGTCGGTCATCGTTGCCAGGTTGTCCAGGGTGGGGTCGTCGGCGACCAACCAACCCCGTTCCGTCGCCATCTGGCGGGCCACGGCGTTGTTGATGGCATCGAGGTCGCGATGCCGGTGCCCCTGATCCAACGGGGCGGTGGACAGCACCCGTCGCACGATTGGCTGCCAGCGGCGTTCCAGATCGTTGGCAGCGCTGGCGACAGCAGCCATCGCTGCGGCAGTCTCAGGGTCTGAGTACCTCAATGCGCGGAGCTCCTCGGTAGCCACCCGCATGCGCCGGAGCAGGGCGACGAGCTGCGTGGGGTCGTAGGCGAGAAATGTCACCGGATCGATCCAGGCTGCACGCTGGCGAGTTGATCGGCCACCCGTTCCATTCGTCTCGCCGTAGCGGCGAGTTCGGCGGCGTGCCGAAGCAGTGCACTGCGGTGCCCTCGCAGCGACGCTTCACAGTGGGCCTGTGATGGCCCCACCCAGGTGTCTGCGCTCGCTGAGCGGTGCAAGGTGAGCACCTCGAGCTGTTCCATCCGGCGAGCGAGGAAGAACAACGCAGCGGCTCGCTGGCGCAGATGTGCCGCAGCGGTGTGGGGGTCCGTCACGCCTCTACTGGGTACGGCGAGATGGGGTGTTCGGCAAACTCAGCCGAGTCGGCGCACCACCAGGTGGTGCGGCAGCTGTGTGGCCTGGTCGATGAACCCGTCGCCCTCCACCACGAACCCGTGACGTTCATAGAAGGCGAGTGCGGCATCTCGGGCGCGTGCCCAGACCAGCAGGAAGCCGCGCTCGGCTGCCAACTCGCATCCGCGCTCGAGCAACTCGCCTCCGATTCCGGACCCCTGCATGCCGCGGTGCGTCGCCATTCCCCGCAGCTGCACTGCGTGCACCTCGCCGTGATCGCGAGGCACCCAGCTGGACGTGGCAACCAGTTCGCCGTCGAGGTGGGCGCCGAGATGCCACGAGCCAGGCAGCTCGTCCTCGGGGAACACGACCTCCTTGGTGGGCGTGTCGAACCGCAGCACGCTCAGCCGCAGGGCATGCGTGTCGGTCGCGCTGATTTCCGCAACCTCGGGCCTCATACGTCCACCGTGTCGCCATCGGCGGCGGCCGACGCGTACATGGCATCCACGATGCGATGCGCTGCCACTGCGGTGTGAAGGTCGGGCGATGCGGGGCGGCCCTCGAGTACGGCTCGCACGAACTCACCGTCGGGGTTGTCGGTGCCGTCGCGCAGGGCGTCGGCGGCGGCACTGAGGTGCTCGCCCTCCAACGAACCACTGGTGCCATCGCTGTCGGTCCAGGCGACCGGGCCGAACCAGTCGTCGCCATCGATCACGATGTGTCGGCGTTCGCAGAAGATCTCCACACGGCGCAGGCTGGGCCGAGCGAGATTGTCGTGCCACACGCTGTTCAGTACGCCGGTGGCCCCGTCGGCGAACCGCAGCGACGCCGTCGCCACGTCGTCGATGCCGTCGAGCCCATGGAAGTAGCCCATGTGCGCGCTCACCCGACGGACATCGCCAACCAGATAGCGGAGCATGTCGACATCGTGGATGCTGTGCTCCAGCAATGTGCCTGCGCCGACCAATGACACATCGCCCCGCCACGTGCTCGCATAGTGGCCCTGGATGGGGATGAACTGGTCGTCGCGGAACACGACGGTCATCACCCGACCGGCCGCCGGATCATCGACCAGTTGCTTGGCCCACACGTAGGCCGGCGAGTAGCGCAGCACCAAACCCACCTGATGCGTCACGCCGGCGGCATCGGCGGCCTCGGCCATGCGTTGCGCCTCATCGGCGGTGAACGCCAACGGCTTCTCACAGAACACGTGCCGACCGCGGGCCACCGCTCGGGCCAGCAGTTCCGGATGGGAGTTCGTCCAGGTGCAGATGTAGACCGCGTCGCATCCGTCGAGCACCTCATCCACGGAGTTGCACACCGTGTGTCCACTGGCAGATGCGAAGGCCTCGGCCCGAGCGGTGTCGGGGTCGTACACGCCGGCGCGGACCACGTTGGCGCCGCTGCGTTTGAGGCTCTTCGAGTGGTATGCGGCAATGAGGCCAGCGCCCAGGAAACCGATGCGAAGTGGCGATGTCACGATCGGTCAGTGTGTCATGTCATGTCGGCGCCGAGCACAACGGTGCGGTCGGCGATGGTGGCAGCCTCGTCGTGATCGTGCGTCACCAATACCGCAGTGGTCGCGGTGGCGCGCAGGATGCCGGCGAGGTCGAGCGCCAAACGATCATGCAGTTCGCGATCGAGACCGGTGAGCGGCTCATCGAGCAGGAGCACCGCGGGTCGAGGTGCTAGCGCCCTGGCCAGCGCGACACGTTTCGCTTCGCCTCCGCTGAGGTGTGTGACGCGTCGTGGCCCGAAGCCGTGCAACCCGACGACAGCGAGCAGTTCCTCCACCGTGGACGCGATCGTTGCCCTGTCGGTGCGCTGCATGCGCAGTCCGAAACCGATGTTCGCGGCCACGTCGAGATGGGGAAACAGTTGTTCGTTCTGGAACATCAGCCCGATGCGGCGTTGGTGCGGGGGCACGTGCGTGACATCGCTGCCGTCGAGCCACACCGAGCCGCTATCGGGCACCAGCAGGCCGGCGATCACCCGGAGCAGGCTGCTCTTGCCGGCGCCGGATGGGCCCAGCAATGCCACCACGTCGCCCGTCGGCACCTGCAGTGCTGCGCGTTGCAACACCGGGGGGCCGCCGAACGAGAGGGATACGTCACGCACGTCGAGCATCGACGACCTCCTGACGATCGGCGATCGCAACGACCGCGGCGGTCAGCACGAACAGCATGGTGGCCAACGCGAACGCCTGGGCGTGGGGTACGGCACCGGCTCGGCCGAGCAGTCGGTCGATGGCGATGGGCATGCTGTCCCGTCCGGAGCGGGTGAGGAAGGTGGTGGCCCCGAACTCGCCCAGCGAGATGGCGGCGGCGAAACCAGCGGCCGACAACAGCGGTCCGGGGAGACGTCGTACTTCCACCTCCCACCACGCGCGCAGCGGCGAAGCGCCGAGCGTGACGGCGGCGAGGCGCTGGTCGGCGCTGATCGACCGCAGTGTGGGCAGCAGGCTGCGCACCACGAAGGGGATAGCCACGAGCGCATGCCCGATGGGCGGCAGCCACCATGCCGATCGCCAGTCGAAGGGAGCGGTGTCGAAGGTGATGAGCATGCCGAGGCCGATGGTGACCGCTGAGGTGCCGAGGGGCAGCAGCAAGCCGGTGTCGAGTAGCCGCCCGTGACGTCGTGCGCTGGCGATGGTGAGCGCCGCGAGCCCGCCGAACACGATGCTGATCGCGGTTGCCAGCGCTGCATAGCGGAGCGACACCGCGAGCGAGCCGAGCGGGTCGACGCCGAGGCTGATACCCGGCCGTACCTCGTTCGCCCCGAGCGTGCGCCATGGCGTGAGCGACCAACCCGACGAGGTGCGGAATGACCGTGCGACCATCATCGCGATCGGCGCCACCATCGCCGCGACGGTGGTCGCCATCACCACCGCCACCACCCGCCGTTCCGAACGAGTGCGGGGTCGTCGAGTGGTACGTCCTGCGGCGAAGGTGTGCTCGGAGCGTCGTTGCCATCGGGCCGACCACCACACCACCACGGCCAGCACGATCAGTTGGGCGATGGACAGCACCGCGGCGGCGTCGATGTCGCCGAGTTGGGTGGCGCGTCGGGCGATCTCCACCTCGATGGTCGGGTGGGATGGTCCACCGAGGAGTTTCACCGCCCCGAACGAGGTGAACGTGAAGATGAACACCACGCTGGCTGCTGCGTACAGCGCCGGCCGCAGCAACGGCAGCACCACGTGGCGGAGTACCCGAGCGGGTGATGCGCCCAGTGTGCGCGCCACGGCCGTGAGGTCGGTGGGCAACACTGCCCACATTGCGCCGACCAGTCGCACCACCACTGCCACGTTGAAGAACACGTGCGCCACCACCACTGCGGCCGCGGTGCCGTGCCAGCGTTCCGGCAGCAGCGCGAGAAAGGCGGCGCCGACCACCACGGTGGGCAGCATGAAGGGCACGGTGATGATGGCCAGTGCCGCACGTCGGCCGCGAAAGCGGTACCTGGCCACGACATAGGCGGGGGCGAACCCGATCGCCATAGTGAGCGCAGTGCTCACGAGTGCCTGCCAGCAGGTGAACCAGATCACGCGTCCGATGCCGGGCGACGTCAGCGTGTCGACCACAGAGGACGGTTGCAGCACGCGGCCCAACAGCGTGGCGAAGGGCCACGCGTAGAACACCGCCAGTCCGGCGACGGGAAGTGCCCCAAGCGCTGGCACGACCCATCGGGGTAGGCGCGTCAGTCGATGACGGTCTGCGTCCACTGCTCCTGCCACGACTGACGATGCTGGGCGATCCTCACCGGATCCATGCTGTACGGGTTCGCCGGTACGGCGGCGAACTTCGTGAACACCTCCGGCAGGCTGACGGTTCCATTCACCGGGTACACGAACAGGGTGAGCGGGAGTGTGCGCTGGAAGGTTTCTCCAGTGAGGAACGTCACGAGTTGCTGCGCGGCATCACCGTGTCGCGTGCCCCGCAACACGCCGGCGTACTCCATCTGCCTGAAGCACGTGCCGGTGGCGACCCCAGTGGGCGCGGCGTCGATCGGCGGATCAGCGAAGACCACCTCGGCGGGCGGACTGCTGGCGTAACTGACCACGAGTGGCTTGTCGCCGGAGGAGCCACCTGATCCGGAGAATCGTTCGTAGTAGGCGGTCTCCCAGGAATCCACCACTTCCACACCGTTGCTGCGCAGCGTGCGCCAGTACTGCGTCCAGCCGGCATCGCCATACTTGTCGATGGTGGCCAGCATGAACGCCAGGCCGGGTGACGAGGTGGCCGGGTTCTCCACCACGAGGAGATCCTTGTACTCCGGTTGGGCGAGATCGTCGAACGTGCCCGGCGGCTGTAGGTCGTGTTGGGTGAAGTAGGCGATGTCGTAGTTCACGCAGACATCGCCAAAGTCCACCTGGGTGGGTTCGCCGGCGAAGACCTTCGCATCGATCGCAGCAGACAGCAGCGTGTTGTCGACTCCCCACATCACGTCGCCCTCAGGGTTACCTGCGGTGAGCGCTGCCTTGGACACCATCGCTCCGGCGTCGCCCGCCGTCACGATCTTCACGGTGATGCCGGTGTCCTCGGTGAAGGTGGCGAGTGCGTCGTTCAGCGGCGTCTTCTCCGTCGGGAACGAGTCGTATGCAACGAGCGTGACGGTCACCGGGGCCGTGCCGCCATCTCCGCTGCACGCCACGAAGCCGAGGGCCATTGCAGCACCCGTGATCGAAGCGATCCAGCGCCTCATGCCGGCACCACGACGGTGACGATGCCGGTGTCGGCCGAGACCGTCACCCATTCCTCGATCGACTCGTTGCTGACGCCCCGTGCCTCTGTCGCCCCGAGCGTCGCGTCGTGGAGTTCCCACTTGGCGCCGCGCACACCGACCCCTGTGGCGGAGCCGTGGAGCGCCAACACGGAGAACGTGCGAGATGTGCCGATCTGCAACGAGGTCGAGTGTGCGCCGTGCACCACTGCACACTGGGTGGTCCCGATGAAGGCCCGAACCGTCGTCACCTCGGCGAGCCGAGGGTGACCGAGCGCGAGCAGCGTGCCGAGCAGGTGGTCGAGCCGATCGCCGATGCCGCCGAGCAAAGTGAGCTGCTCGATGCCGGGCGTGTCGAGCGCAGCCTGGAGCGCCATCTCGGTATCGGTGACGTCCTTGTCGGCCGGTGCTTCGATGGTGAGCACCCCATGTTCGTAGGCCCACATCCGACCCGCCGCACTGATGCTGTCCAGGTCGCCCACCAGTACTGCTGGCTGAAGGCCTGCTGCGACGGCATGGTCGAGGCCACTGTCGGCGGCAACGATCACTGCGTCCGCGGGCAGGTACGCGACCGCGTCGGGGTCCAACGGACCACCACCGATGACAACCGCAACGTGCGGCATGTGCAACTCCCTCCGCCGGCATTACCCGGATCAGGTTCTCGGGTCGGTGGCAGGTGACCACCCTCTCAGCCCGTGGATCGAGCTCCCCGTGTCAATTTCAACCGAAGCCTATCGGGCAGAGCCGCGGCGGGTCTGAACGGTGACCATGGCGATCCCGAGAATCACCAGGGCCATGCCAACGATCTGGATGCCCACCACGGTGCTGCCGAGGAACAGCACCGACCAGAGCACCGCCATCGCTGGCTGCGACACCTGCGCCATGCTGATGACGCCGATCGGCACGTGGGTCTGAGCGAACACCATCAGACCGTGCGCCGTGGTGCCGGTGAGCACGCCGAGGATGACAATGAAGATCACCGAGCGCCAGGTCACCTGCGTCAGCGAGCCGGGGAACACGAACAGCCCGAGCGGAAGGATGACCACCGTGGCGATGGGGGTGATGGCGGCCATGATGGCGGCCACCGACCGGCCCTGCCGCAAGCTGCGACTGGTGAGAAGGTACGACGCCCACAGGCAGGTGGCGCTGGCGATCCAGGCCACGCCGCCCCAGCTGAATTCGCCGGTCGGCGGGGCATTGAACAGCACGAGCGCGAGTCCGACCAGCGACACCAGTCCGAAGGCCAGTGCTCCGAGGCGCGTGCGTTCCTTGAAGATGAGGGCGCCGAGTGGCACCACCAGCAACGGTGTCAAGGCGCCGGTGAACTCGGCGCTGGCGACGGTGGTCTTGGTGACGCCGGTGAAGAAGAACGTGATGTTCAGACCAAAGGTGATGCCTGGCACCACCGCGGCGCGGATGTCGTCCCACCGCAGCCAGCGCTGCTCGGTGACGCGGAGGATGACGAGCCAGATGCCCGAGCACAGCACCATTCGCCAAAACGCCACCGTCACACCCGGCGTGTGCGACAGCTTCACCAGCGTGGAGCCCATGCTGAACGACACCACTGCGACGCCCAGCGCCAGCAATCCGAGGGTGCGGCCTTCGGCGCCGCGAAGTCGGGCCGAGGCCTTCCCCGCAGCCGTCACTCGGTGAGCTTCCGGCGGATGTCGGGTTCGATGTAGACGATCGCGGTGAGGGGCACCGCGGCGCGCAGTTCGGCTTCGGTGGCATCGATGGCGTGGGCCAGTTGTTCCACCGTCAGCGAGCGGTCGTAGTCGACCTTGGCTGCCACCAGAAGTTGGTC
>CANHST010000125.1 GCA_947463235.1 Acidimicrobiaceae bacterium | reverse complement strand
GGCGTTCGCTCAGGCCGTCCTCGACGCCGGGCTCGTCTGGGTGGGGCCTCCCCCATCGGCCATTGCCGCCATGGGTTCCAAGATCGAAGCAAAGAAGCTCGTACGTGCCCACGGTGTGCCGGTGGCGCCCGACAGCACGGTGGAGACCCTCGATGAGATCGGTCTACCCGCACTGGTGAAGGCATCGTCGGGCGGCGGCGGCCGCGGCATGCGTGTCGTGCGCGAGGCCTCCGAACTGGCTGAGGCGATCGCGTCCGCCGAGCGCGAGGCACTGTCATCCTTCGGCGACGGCACGGTGTTCGTCGAGCGCTACATCGAAGGTGCACGCCACGTGGAGGTGCAGGTGTTCGCCGACACGCACGGCAACGTCGTGGCACTGGGCGAGCGCGACTGCACCATCCAACGTCGCCACCAGAAGGTGGTGGAGGAAGCCCCGTCGCCTGCGGTGAACCCCGCAGTGCGCGAGCGCATGTTCGCCGCCGCCGTGGCCGCTGCGAAGGCCGTCGGCTACGTGGGCGCCGGCACCGTGGAGTTCATGCTCGACCGCAGCGGCAACTTCTCCTTCCTGGAGATGAACACCCGCCTTCAGGTGGAGCACCCGGTCACCGAGATGGTCACGGGCCTCGATCTCGTGGCGCTGCAACTACGGGTCGCGCAGGGCGAGCCGCTGCCCGATGCGCTGTTGGGTGGCGTGGCCTGTCGCGGCCACGCGATCGAGGTGCGACTCTGCACCGAAGACCCGTACCGCGGCTATCTGCCCAGTTCGGGCACGTTCACCGAGGTCGCCTTCCCGGCCATCGATGGCCTGCGCATCGACAGCGCAATCGAAAGCGGCAGTTCGGTCTCACCGTTCTACGACTCGATGGTGGCGAAGGTCATTGCTCACGGCTCCACCCGCGCCGACGCCGCACGCACGTTGAAGGTGGCACTGCAGCAGGCCACCATCACCGGCCCGGTCACGAATCGGGCGCTGCTCATCGACCTGATGGATCGCCTCATCACCATCGACGACGAGGTCGACACCGGGTGGCTCGACCGCCAGTCGTTGGGCGACGGCCCACAGCCCTCCGCGTTGCAGATCGCAGCCGCTGCGCTGGCGACGGTGCGCGCCGCGTCCGACGCGCGCTTCCCCATCGGATGGCGCAACAACCCGTCGCAGCCGCACACGCAGGCCATCGGCGACCACACGGTGGCGTATCGCTTCGATCGCGCTGGTCACCTCACGTATCTCGCCGTCGACGACGAGCAACTGGTGGTCGATGCGCGACTCATCGATTCGCTGCAACGCATCCACGTGAAGGTGGAGGGTGATGTGGCGTACGTGGCGGGCGGTCTCTTCGCTCTGCCGGTGCCGTCACGCTTCACCATGCCCGACGATGCAGGCCGGGCAGGCTCCACCGTGGCCCCCATGCCCGGCAAGGTGGTGCAGCTTCTGGTTGCCGTCGGCGACACCGTGGCGGCAGGTCAGGCGCTGCTCACGCTGGAGGCCATGAAGATGGAGCACCAGGTGGTATCGCCCCTCGCCGGCATCGTTGCGGAGGTGTTCGTGCAGCCCGGTCAGCAACTCGACGGCGGCCAACCCCTGGTGAAGGTCGACCCGGCATGACGGCTCGGGCCGTGCGCATCGCCAACTGCAGCGGGTTCTTCGGCGACCGGTTGTCGGCGGCCAAGGAGATGGTGGACGGCGGCGACATCGACGTGCTCACCGGCGACTGGCTGGCCGAACTGACGATGCTGATCTTGCACAAGCAGCGCGCCCGCAACGCCGAGTTGGGATATGCATCCACGTTCCTGATGCAGATGGAACAGGTGCTCGCGACGTGCAAGGAACGCGGCATCAAGGTGGTCACCAACGCCGGTGGGTTGAACCCGGCAGGGTGCGCCGAGAAGGTGCGCGACATCGCCACGAAACTGGGCATCGACATCACCGTGGCGCACATCGAGGGCGACGACCTGATGCCGCGCATGGACGGATTGCGGCCGCAGTTGCAGCACCTCGACACCGGCGCGCCACTCGTCGGCGCTCCCCTCACCGCCAATGCGTACTTGGGTGGTTGGGGTATCGCCGAGGCACTCAAGGCCGGTGCCGACGTGGTGGTGTGCCCGCGCGTCACCGATGCTGCGCTGGTGGTGGGCCCCGCTGCGTGGTGGCACGACTGGGCGGTCGACGACTGGGACCGCCTCGCCGGTGCGGTAGCCGCGGGCCACGTCATCGAATGTGGCACGCAGGCCACCGGCGGCAACTACACGTGGTTCGACGAGATACCGAACCCCGCACTGCCGCTCGGGTTCCCCATCGCCGAGGTGGAAGCCGACGGCTCGTCGGTGATCACCAAGCACCCTGGAACCGGTGGCGTGGTGAACGTGGGCACCGTGACCGCGCAACTGCTGTACGAGATCGGCAGCGAGGCATACGCCAACCCCGATGTGGTGACGCACTTCGGTTCCATCCAGCTCTCGCAGGAGGGCGCCGACCGCGTGCGCATCAGCGGTGTGGAAGGTTCGCCCGCGCCCGCCACCGCGAAGGTGTGCATCAACCTGGAGGGTGGGTTCCGCAATCGGATGTCGTTCGTGCTCACCGGACTACGCCAGGCCGAGAAGGCCGCATGGGTGGAGGCAGCACTGTTCGCTCGGCTCGGCGGCAAGGATCGCTTCGACGAGGTCGAGGTGCGCTTCGTGCCAGCACCGAGCGATGCCCGCACGCAGGAGGAGGCGTCAGGCCGTCTGCACGTGAGCGTGAAAAGCACCGACGACCGGCTGGTGGGCCGGGCGTTCAGTTCGGCCTGCATCGAACTGGCCCTTGCCAACTATCCGGGTTTCTTCGCCACCGGGGCGCCCGGCGATGCCCAGTCGTTCGGCGTCTACTGGCCCGCTCTGGTCGATGCCGCCGATGTCACCCCCCACGTCGCCGTCCACCTCCCCCACCATCCCCCGATTCCTGTCGCGGCTCCACCTTCAGCCGTGGTGGTCGAACCGCGACAAGAACGAACTTTTCCGGCGGTGGCGGCGGGGGTTGGGCCGGCGGTGGGTGAGGCGCTCGGGGACTACTTCGCAGCCCGTTCGGGCGACAAGGGGGGCAATGCCAACGTGGGCATCTGGGCACGCGACGCCGCCGGCTACGCGTGGCTGGAGGCACACCTCACGGCCGAGAAGGTTCGCGAGTTGCTGCCCGAAGCGGCATCGTTGGAGGTGCGTCGCACGGAGCTGGCAAACCTGCACGCGCTGAACTTTGTGATCGTCGGACTGCTTGGCGAAGGCGTCGCCAGCAGCACGGCGTTCGACGCCCAGGCCAAGGGACTCGGCGAGTATCTACTCAGCCGCGTGTGGCGCTGACGTTTACGCCAGCAGCCGGTAGCCGATGCCGCGGGCGGTGACGATGAGTTTCGGGTCGTCGGGTTGGTCCTCGATCTTCACCCGCAAGCGCCGCACATGGGCGTCGACCAATCGACTGTCGCCCAGATACTCGTAGCCCCACACCCGCTCGAGCAGCTGGTCGCGCGACAGCACCGCGTTCGGGTGATCGGCGAACTCGCAGATCAGCCGGTACTCGGTCTTGGTGAGGTTCAGTTCCACCCCGGCCTTCAGCACGATGCCCTGCTCGCGCCGCAGTTCGATGTCGCCGAACTTCGCTGCCGAGGTGGCCATAGTGGCTTCGTGCAGATGCACGCGACGCAGGGCTGCGCGGATGCGCGCCGCGAGTTCCTTGGGCACCACCGGCTTGGTGACGTAGTCATCGGCGCCGGCTTCCAGACCGGCCACGAGGTCGTAGGTGTCGGTCTGTGCGGTGACGATGATGATCGGCACGATGCTGCTGCTGCGCATCTGGCGGCACACATCGAAACCCGACAGGTCCGGCAGGCGCAGGTCGAGCAGCACGAGGTCGGGTTCACGCTCGGCGAAACGCGCCAGACCCGTTCGGCCATCGGGTGCTTCGCGCACGTCGTAGCCCTCATCCTCGAGGGCCAGCGTGAGCGCCACCCGAATGGCGTCGTCGTCCTCGATGAACAGCAGAGAATTCACGGCCCCACTCTGGCAGACGACCGGATTCCGTTACAGAAATCGCACACAACGACCGGGGTTATGTCACACAGCCCATGCAAAGTGAACACCGTTCACGCTGCTCTGGTGGGGTACCTACCTCCCCCAGGTGCCTCACCGGCAGCGGAACCCGCGGGCAGCTCCAGGCGTTCGACGCCACAACCCACCTATGGAGGTTGCAACATGCTGGCACCTACGCTCACCGCCCACACCGATCTTCACCGACATCACGTCGCGGTTGCAGTCGCCGGGCCCCTCACCACCGGCGATCACACGGATGCCCTCCAGGCGGCGTGCCTTCCGTTGCCCCGCACCTACGGCTTGATCGTGAATCTCAGCGGACTCACCGTGGTCACCGAAGCCGGGCTGCGCGGGCTGCGTCAACTGGCACTCGCCACGCGTGCTGCCGGGCACAGCATTGCGTTCGTGTGCAGCGAACTGATCATGCGTGCCGAGTTGGTACTGGCCGACCTCGACACGATCGCTCCGGTGCTGCAGGCCGACGAACAGGCCTTTGGGATCGTCGGCTACGCCGCCTGATCGCAGGCACCCCTCTCCATCGGCCACACTGGAGCGCATGAACACGACGCGTCGCCGCACGTTGCGCCTGCGCACACGCGTCACCCTGTTCTTCTCACTCACCGCTCTGGTGGCCAGCCTCGGGCTCGCGGTGGTCACGTATGCGGTGAGCCGATCGTTCCTCATCGACCAGCGGCAACAAACCGCGCAGACCCAGGCGTTCGCCAACGCCAAGACGGTGCGCGACCAACTGCTCATCGACCAGAAGTTCGACGTGCTCGATCTGCGCACCGAGAGCGGCGGCTTCCCGGTGCTGGTGCTCGACGGCGAACAATTCCCGCTGAACGCGAGTTACCCGCTGGAAGCCTTTCCGTTGGAACTACGCACCGCAGTGAGTCAGGGCCAGACCGCCCAGCAACGGTTCGAGTACCTCGGCGATCCCTATGTGGCGGTCGGGGTGAACATGCCGGCGGTGAATGCGCAGTATCTGGAGGCATTTCCGATGGAGAGCACCCAGCGCACCCTGCGCGCCATCTCCACCGCACTGCTCATCGGCTCGCTGGTCACCATGATCCTTGCCGGCGTGCTCGGTTGGTGGGCCAGTCGCCGACTGCTGCGCCCGATCTCACGCGTGTCGGCCGCGGCAGGCGAGATCGCGGCAGGCGGTCTCGACACGCGCATGCCGCCCGAGGACGACCCCGACCTCGACCGTCTGGCGCGGTCGTTCAACGGGATGGCCGACGCAGTACAGACCCGTCTCGAACGCGAGGCCCGATTCGCCAGCGACGTGAGCCACGAGCTTCGTTCGCCGATCACTGCGCTCACGGCTGCGGTAGAAGTGCTCGATGGACGACGCGACGACCTTCCCGACCGCACACAGCAGGCCCTCGACGTGGTGGTAAGCCAGGTGCGCCGCTTCGATCACATGGTGATGGACCTGTTGGAGTTGTCGCGCATCGACGCCGGCTCCACGGAACTACATCGCGAGGAAGTGGACATCCGCGAACTGATTCCCCGCATTGCTCAGCGCTACGGCTTCGGCGAGGTGCCCATCGACATCGATGCCGACATTGCCAGCGTGGTCCGGCTCGACAAACTTCGTTTCGAGCGCATCCTCGCCAACCTCCTGGAGAATGCACGCGAACATGGCGGCGGCCCCGTTCGGGTGTCGCTGCAACCCGTCGAACCCAATGCCGTGGAACTGAGCGTCGACGATGCCGGGCCGGGCGTGGCTCGCAGTGAACGGTCGCGAATCTTCGAGCGCTTCGCCCGCGGTAGCGCCGCCCGGCATCGAGTGGGCACCGGACTCGGCCTCGCACTCGTGGCCGAGCACGCTCACGCTCACGGCGGCGAGGCCTGGGTGGAAGATCGTCCAGGCGGCGGCGCCCGCTTCAAAGTGACCCTGACGGAGGTGGCGTGATGCGGCTACGAGTCCTGAGCCTGCTGGCGCTGCTCGGCTGCCTGATCGCCGCGTGCAGTGTGGTCGGCGACGGCAAGGTGAATTCGGTGACGCCGCCGTTCGGCCTCGACGACACCGTCGTCCCGAGCACTGAGGCACCCACCACCACCGCACTCGCCACGACCACGATCGTCCCCGAACCCTCCACCACGATCATTCCCACGGAACCAGCGCGGCAGTACTACATCTCCGGCACCCAGTTGCTGTTCGTCACCACCCCACTCCCAGCGGGCGCCGGCCTCACGCAGATCATGGCCGCGCTGCAGGCAGGCCCCGAACCGCTGGGCGCGCTCGCGGTGGGCCTGCGAAGCGCAGTGCCCGGCCCACAGGATGGAGAGATCGTCGTCACCGACAACAACGCCGGCATTGCGTTGGTGACGCTGCCCGCGAACTTCTTCGACAATGTGCCGGTGACGGATCAACGGCTCGCCACCGCCCAGATCGTCCTCACGCTCACCGATAGCCGTGGCATCGGTCAGGTGCAGTTCGACCAGGCCGTGCCGAAGCCCTCCGGCGCTCTGGCTCCGGCCGGGAAGCCCCTGACGCACGCCGACTACGCCTCGATGCTCAACCCCTCCTCCAGCAGCACCAGCACGAGCAGCACCACGCCCTGAACACCCCCGATAGGGTTCATGGTCTCATGCGCAGCGGATTCGTCACCCTCGTCGGTCGCCCCAATGTGGGCAAGAGCACGTTGGTGAACGCGATGTGCGGCCACAAGGTGAGCATCGTCAGCGACAAGCCGCAGACCACTCGCACGCGCGTGATGGGTATACACACCACTGCCGACGCGCAGTTGGTGTTCGTCGACACGCCCGGCCTCCACAAGCCCGTCACTGCGCTCGGCCAGCGAGTGAATGCCACCGCGCTCGACAGCGTGAACGACGTGGACGTGGTGTGCCTCGTCATCGACGCCACCAAGCCGTTCGGCAAGGGCGACCAGTGGGTGGCCAGCCACCTCGATCTGCCCAACGCGATTCTCATCCTCAACAAGATCGATGCGGTGAAGGACAACGAGGTGATGCGTCAGCTCACCATGGCCTCCGAACTCGGCGCCGCGGAGTACTTCCCGGTGTCGGCCAAGAGCGGCAAGGGCATCCCCGAGCTGCTGGCGTTCCTGTCGGCGAAGCTGCCCGAAGGCCCGATGTACTTCCCTGAGGAGACGGTCAGCGATCAGCCCGAAGAGCTGTGGGTGGCCGAGCTCGTGCGCGAGCAACTGCTCGCGGTCACCCGCGACGAACTGCCGTACAGCATCGCCACGCGGGTCACCGAGTGGGAGTGGCCGCGTATCCGTGTCGAGATCATCGTCGAGCGCGACAGCCAGAAGGGCATGGTCATCGGGAAGGGTGGCTCGGTGCTCAAGGAGGTCGGCAAGCTCGCGCGAGCACAGCTACCAGAGGGCGCCTTCCTGGAACTGTTCGTGAAGGTCGACAAGGACTGGCAGCGCAAGCCCGACCGCGTCGAGCGCCTGGGCTACTGACTAGACCTTGCTGTCGCGGCCGGCCCAGAACGGTGCCCGCAGCTCGCGCTTGAGTACCTTGCCGCTACCGGTCTTGGGAAGCTCGTCCATGAAGGTGACACTCCGCGGCACCTTGTAACTGGCCAGGTGGTCCCGGGCGAACGCCATCACGTCGTCGGCGGTCAGCGAGCCGCCTTCGCGCACCACGACCACCGCATGCACGGTCTCGCCCCACTCTTCGCTGGGCGTGCCGAACACCGCCACCTCCAGCACGTCGGGATGATGCTCGAGCGACGCTTCGATCTCGGCCGGGTAGATGTTCATGCCACCGCTGATGATCATGTCCTTCTTACGGTCGCAGATGTAGATGTAGCCCTCATCGTCGCGGTAGGCGATGTCGCCGACGGTCTGGTAGCCGTGCTTGTTGTCGGCCATGAACTTGTCGTGCTGCTTGTAGTAGTCGGCGAACACGCTGGGGCTCTTCACGAACAGTTCGCCGGTGTGTTCCGGCCCGGTGCCGGTGACCTCGTTGCCGTCGTCGTCGAACAGCTTGATCTCCACCATCGGCGACGGCTTGCCGCACGACCCCGGCTTCCGCAGCTGGTCCTCCGGACGAAGCACACAGTTCACGCCCAGCTCGGTGCTGCCGTACACCTCGAACAAGCTGTCGCCCGGGAAGTAGGCGAGGTACATCTGCTTCAACGCGAAGCTCCACGGGGCCGCGTTGGCGATCATGCGCTTGATCGACGACACGTCGTACTGCTCCTTCACGTCGTCGGGCAGGTTGCAGATCATTCGGATCGGTGTGGGCGCACTGAAGGTGGACGTGACTCGATACTTCTGCACCAGTCGCAGCCAGTCCTCCGGCTTGAACTTGCGCTGCAACACCACGGTCTGACCCAGCGCCAGCGCGATGCCCATGAAACCACCAGGACCCGAGTGGTAGAGCGGGCC
>CANHST010000124.1 GCA_947463235.1 Acidimicrobiaceae bacterium | reverse complement strand
CCGAGGTCTTTCGAAGCCTCGCGCAACGACCCTTCGATGCGATCGAGCGCCACGAACATGGGCAGCACCATGAAGCCGACGTAGTTGTACACGATGGCGAGGAACACTGCGGTCTTGGTACCCAGCACGTCGAGCGGTGCGGAGATGAGACCGAGATCCTGCAACCACTTGGAGAACTCACCGTTCGCCGACAGCGGAATGCGCCAGGCGATGGTGCGAATAAGGAAGCTGGTGAAACTGGGGATGACCACCAGGCCCAGCAGGATGGCGCGCCACTTCTCGCTCACCTTGAACGCGATGAAGTAGGCCACCGGGAAACCGATGATCAGACACAGGAACGTGGCGAACACGGCAATCTTCAAGGTGCTCGAGAACACGTCGAAGAAGAGCTTCGAGAACACCTCGTTGTAGTTGTGGAACCCGAGATGACTGAAGTCGACCGGTACCAGTTTGGACGAATCCTTCGTGCCGAAGGAGTACACCACGATGATCGCGATCGGGGCGATGAAGAACAGGATGTACCAGATGAACGACGGAATGGCGAGGCCCCACTTGGGGCCTCGCCACCTCCGCTTGTTCGGCACGTGTGCTGCGGCCGTCACAGGGATCAGCCTGCGGCTGCAGCCTTCATCTTGTCGAGGATCGACGTGTGGCGGTCCTGCGCGCTGTTCACTTCACCGGTGCGCATGTTGGCCACCTGATCCTCCGGGAAGAAGATCATGTCGACGCGCGGTGCGTCAGGGGCCAACTCGGCCATCAGCTTGTCGATGTCCTTCATGCCGCTGTGGTAGCCGTGGTACAGCAGGTCCTTGATGCTGACCTCGGGCGTGAGCAGCCAGTTGATCCAGGCATGTGCACCTTCCACGTTCGGGGCGCCCACCGGGATGCAGTAGTTGTCCATCCACAGTTCGGTGAGCGGAGCGCCGATGCCCCACACCCAATCCTCAGGGTTGCCGCCGGCATCGGCAATACGAGCGAACGCCTGACGGGCGTCGCCGTTCCACGCCATCGACAGGTCGTACTGACCTTCGGCGATGGCCGTGCTGGGATAGCTGTCGAAGCTCTTGATGTGCGGGGCGATCTCTTCCACGAGGAACTTCTCGCACGCATCGAGTTCGGCGGTGTCCTCGGAGTTCCAGTCGCCGCCGTCCTGCCAGAAGAAGGGGCCCACCACGTTCGGCGAGGAGTCGAGCCACGAGGTGCGGCCGCTGCCGGCACCCTTGGTGGCGTCCATGAACTCCTTCCAGTTGGTGATCGGCGTGGTGATGACGGTCTTGTTGTAGATCCAGCCGGTGGTGCCCCAGTCCTTGCAGACCGAGTAGTCGTTGGTGGGGTCCCAGTCGCGGCTCAGGTACTGCGGATCGACGTTGACGATGTTGGGCAGCTTCGACTTGTCGAACTTCTGCAGCAGACCCTTCTCCAGCATCTGCGGGATGTAGGGGCCGGTGGGCACAACGATGTCGTAGCCGCTGGTGCCATTGGCCGCGGCCAACTTGGTGATGAGGTCTTCGTTGCTCGGGTAGTAGTCGACCTTCATCGTCACGCCAAGCGTGCTGTCGGCCAGTGCGCCCACGATCTCGGGATCGTTGTAGTCGCCCCAGGTGAACATGGCCAGGTTGCCAGAGGCCTTGTTGACCACATTGCTGAACTGGCTGAGCAGGTCGGAGCCGCCACCGGCAACCGTGGTGTCGGTGCCGCCGCCAGCGGTGGTGGCTGCGCCGCCACCGCTCGAGTCGCTGCCGCAGGCCGCAAGAATCGCGACACCGGCGGCTGCGCCACCGAGCTGGAAGAGCGCACGGCGCGAGAGCACGGCGCGGAAGCTGTCGGGTGCCAGCATGCGCATCGGTTCGTTGGGCTTGGTCATTGGTTCCCCCTTGTGGGATCTGTGTTCACGGGACTTCACTGAAAGGTGCGCTCATTCACCGGCTTCGGCAGCCGGCTCCTTGAGCACGAGGTCCGCCTGGGCGGCGGAGAACATGTAGACGTCGTCGGCCGACCACGTGCACCACACCGGGTCACCCATGTGCAGGCGAGCGGCTTGAGCGCGAGGCGTGAGCACGACGATGTTGCGGCTCTTGATGCGAACGACGTACTGGAGCGTGTCGCCGAAGTGCGACACGCCGGCCACCTCGCCCGGCATGACGTTGACCGTGGTGCCGGGATCTTGCGGCTGCAGCACGATGCTCTCGGGGCGGATAGCCACCAGCGCCTCGTCGCCAGCAGCGACGGTTTCCTCGGGCTTGGACACCTTGAACACGGTGCCATCGTCGGCGACGGCACCTTCGCCGTTCGAGCGACCCGTCCAGAAGTTGTTGCGGCCGATGAAACCAGCCACGAAGGCGCTGGAGGGCCGTTCGTACACGGTTTCGGGGTCGGCGAGCTGCTCGACGTGACCCTCGAGCATGATGGCGATGCGGTCGCTCATGCTCATGGCTTCCTCCTGGTCGTGGGTGACGAAGATGAACGTGATGCCGAGCTGGCTCTGCAGCAGCTTCAGTTCGATCTGCATCTCCTCTCGCAGCTTGCGGTCGAGGGCGCCGAGGGGTTCGTCGAGCAGTAGCACGCTCGGCCGATTGACCAGAGCGCGGGCCACGGCCACACGCTGCTGCTGACCGCCCGACATCTGCCGCGGCTTGCGCTCGGCGAGCTTGCTCATCTTCACCATGTCGAGCGCCTCGGCCACGCGGGTGGCGATGTCGGTCTTGTTGACGCCCTTCTGACGCAGGCCGTACGCCACGTTCTCGGCCACGGTCATGTGCGGAAACAGGGCGTAGGCCTGGAACACGGTGTTCACATCGCGCTTATACGGCGGGATGCCCTGCACGTACTGGCCGCTGATGCGGATGAAGCCTTCATCAGGCTGTTCGAAGCCGGCGAGCATGCGCAGCGTGGTGGTCTTTCCACAGCCCGACGGGCCCAGCAGCGACAGGAACTCACCCGGCTTCACCTCGAGGTTCAGCCCGTCGACGGCCACCATCGTGCCGAAGCGCTTGGTGACGTCTTGCAGTTCGACCGAACCGCGCTGGCCACCGAGCCCTTCGCCCGCGGCGATCGCCGTCGATGCATCCGTCACAGTTGTCTCCCCCGAGCTGCGATGGGCGGCGGGCCCACCGTGGTGTGTCTTCGAAAAGTGTAGGCAGGTTTACAGCACCGCCGGGTACCGCCCACACCTGGGCGGCATACGACGAGCCACAAACCTCACGTTTTCACGGACAGTACCCGAAATGCAAGGAAACCCCGTGTGAACGAATGGCGCGACAACGGATTCAGTTGCCAAACCGGGCCGCAACATGCAGTATCCGTAGCGAATGGACAGGACTGGCACACAGATCGACCACATCGACCGCTCCATCATCGAGCAGTTGCAGCGCGACGGCCGAGTGCCGTACACCCGTCTGGGGGCCGCCGTCGGCCTGTCGGAAGCCGCCGTACGCCAGCGCGTGCAGCGCCTCACCGATGCCGGCGTGATGCAGGTGGTCGCCGTCACCAACCCGCTTTCGCACGGCAAGCGACGCATGGCGATGATCGGCGTGCGCACCGAGGGGCCCACCGACGACATCGCCAAGACCCTGCAGTCGATGCCCGACATCGACTACCTCGTGGTCACCGCCGGCACCTACGACCTGATGGCCGAAGTGGTGGTGGAGAGCGACCTGGCGTTGCTCGACCTCACCAACCGCATGCGCGCCGTACCGGGCGTGCGTAACACCGAGACGTTCATCTACCTCGACCTGGTGAAACAGACCTTCACCTGGGGCGCCCACTAACCCCGCACCCACTCGCTCCGCGCCCCCATCCGAGTCCCAGCCCCCCAACCGAGTCCCACGGCCCCAACCGAGTCCCACGGCACCAACCGAGTCTCACGGCACCAACCGAGTCTCACGGCACCAACCGAGTCTCACGGCACCATGCGAGTCTCAAGGCACCATGCGAGTCCCGACTCGGGCCCACCCGACCGGCCTCGCTTCGGGTTGGGCGCGAAACCTGCCATATCTGGCTCACAACGCGCCCACGGGTGCGAAAAGTGCCGCTGGTGGCGCATTTCGCACCCGTGGGCGCGAAATGCGCCAAGCCGGGCCGGGCGAGCCGCGCGGGCGAGCGGGCAGGCGGGCGAGCCGAGCCGGGCGGGCCGGGCGAGCGAGCCGAGCTGGGCGGGCTCGGTCGGGGGATGTGGGTGGGCGATGTCGGTTCGGGTCAGCCCACGACGGGGCGCAGCACGAACTTGCTCTCGGTTCGGGCTACTCCCCCGTCGGTCTTCAGCCAACGGATGAAGTCGTCGAGGCCCTCGGCACCGGCGCAGTCGACGATGATCGTGTAGTCGGCCGGACCGGTGACGTACATGGCCAGCGCGACCTCCTCGCGCTGGGACAGCACGTCTTCGAAGTCGCCGGGTGTGAGCCCGGGCGGCAACGCCACATCGACCACGGCCCGCACATCGCGCCCGAGCGCCTTGCGGTCGAGACGCGCCTGGTACCCCTGGATGACGCCCGACGATTCCATTCGCCGCACCCGGTCGGCCACGGAACTCGGCGCGAGATGCACCCGATCGGCGAGCTCTTTCCAACTGATCCGACCTTCGTCAACGATGATGTCGAGGATTCGTCGGTCAATACGGTCGATTTCCGGCGATTTCACGAGCATGAGTCGATTCTGTCATCGATTCTGCACTTGATCAACGGTATTCGCCCACGGATGATCGAGACATGATCAACACCGTGGGCGTCCCCAAGGAAATCAAGACCGCCGAACACCGCGTGGCGATGACGCCCGACGGTGTCCGCGAGTTCGAACGCCTCGGCGTCGACGTGTTCGTGGAGACAGACGCCGGTGAAGGAGCCAGCTTCTCCGACGACGACTACCGGGCCGCAGGCGCCACGATCGTGCCCACTGCCGCCGATGCATGGGCACAGCAGATGGTGGTGAAGGTCAAGGAACCCAAGGAGGAAGAGTTCGGCTTCCTGCGCCCCGACCTCACCCTGTTCACCTACCTGCACCTGGCGGCCTACCCGAACGTCGCCAAGGCCCTCATCGATGCCGGCACCACGTCGCTGGCGTATGAGACCGTGCAGCTACCCGGCGGCGCCCTCCCACTGCTGGCCCCGATGAGCGAAGTGGCAGGCCGACTGGCCCCGCAGATGGGCGCCCATTACCTGGAACGCCACAACGGCGGTCGCGGCGTGCTGATGGGCGGCGCCCCGGGCGTGCAGCCGGCCAAGGTCGTGGTGCTCGGCGCCGGCAACGTCGGCTGGCACTCCGCCTGGATTGCTGCCGGCATGGAAGCCGAAGTGGTGCTGTTCGACAAGAACCTCGACCGACTGCGCTGGGTGGACCAGATCAACAAGGGTCGCATCGTCACTCTGGCTTCCAACCGCGGCGCGCTGGAGCGCAACATCGCCGATGCCGACCTGGTGATCGGTGCGGTGCTGGTCGCCGGAGGCCGAGCTCCCGTGGTGGTCACCGACGACATGGTGCGCTCCATGAAGAAGGGGGCGGTCATCGTCGATGTCGCCGTCGACCAGGGTGGCTGCATCGAGACCATCCACGAGACCACCCACAACGATCCGGTGTACGAACTCCACGGTGTGCTGCACTACGCCGTCGGCAACATGCCCGGCGCCGTACCGCACACCAGCACCTACGCGCTCACCAACGCCACGCTGCCGTACCAGTTGGAAGTGGCCAAGCACGGTGTGGCTGAGGCCTGCCGCCGCGACGAGCCGTTGTCGCACGGTCTCAACACGTTCGGCGGCGCTGTCACCAACGCACCGGTGGCCGAGTTCCTAGGCACCGACTTCGTGGCACCGTTCAGCGCACTCGCCTGACACGGGCTCCACGACGTACCGTTCGGGAATGGCAACTCCCGCTGCAGAGCTCGACCTTCCCTTCTACGAAGGACGCGACGTCGAGCAGATGACCGCACTCCCCGATGGTCACTGGTTGGCCCGCAACTTCTTCGGGTACGCGGTGTGGCACTACGACGATGCAGTCGGCATTCTGCGCGACAAGCGCTGGCACAATGCCGCCGGCCGCATCCCCGAGCTGATGGGCATCACCAACGAGGAGTTCCTGTCGCGCCAGGGCATCAGCATCCTCAGCGCCGAGGGCGATATGCACACCCGACTGCGCCGACTGGTGGCGCCCGCGTTCTCCCCGCGTAGCGCAGACCGACTTCGCCCGTTCATGCGCGAGGTCATCAGCGGCCTTGTCGACAACGTGTCCGCCGCCGGCCGCGCCGACTTCGCCACCGACATCTGCGAGCCGTACCCCATCCCCATCATCTGCGAACTGCTCGGCGCACCGAAGAGCGACTGGCAGTTGTTCAGCCGCTGGGCGAACGACGTGCTGGAGATCTTCTCGCTCGACGTGGTCGACAAGCTCGACCTCATCATGCGCACCCAGGACGAACTCGATGCCTACACGCGCGAACTCATCGCCGAGCGGCGCAGCAAGCCGGCCGACGACCTACTCACCGATCTCATCGCCCAGGAGGAGGCCGGCGACAAGCTGTCCACTGACGAGCTGGTGATGATGGTGAACGCCGTCATCGTCGGTGGCACCGACACCACCCGGAATCAGCTGGGTTGCGCAGTGAACCTCTTCGCCCAGCACCCCGAGCAGTGGGCGATGCTGGCCGAGCAACCCGAACTGGCGCAGCGCGCCGTGGAAGAGTCGATGCGGCACTTCGGCGCGGTGCGCGGCACGGCCCGATTCGCGAGCGTCGACATCGAATACAAGGACATCCTGTTTCCCGCCGGCACGTTCATGGCCGTCGGTCTCGACGAGGCGAATCACGACGCGACCGTGTTCCACCAGCCCGGCGTGTTCGACATCACCGCGCAGAAGGGCGACCAGCCGCAACTCACGTTCGGCTCCGGCATCCACTACTGCCTCGGCCAGGCGTTGGCTCGCGCCGAACTACAGGAGGCCCTGCCGCTGCTCGCGCAGCGCATGCCGAACCTGCGCCTCGACGGCGCCACCACCTGGAAGCCCGACGGTGTGGGCATCTTCGGCCCGGCCCACATGCCGGTGACGTTCGACGCGGGTCACTGACCCGAAGGATCACGCGCCGATGGCAGCAAAGGCGGCCATCACCAGGCTCGAACCACGCTCGTCGCCCACGAGGCCACCCATCATGTTGTTCATCACATAGGTGATGGTCATGCGGTTGTCGAGGTCGTTGATCACGACCGAGCCACCCCAGCCGCCCCACGCGCACACCCGACGGTCGGGCACGAACGGCATAGATTCGGTGGCGAGGCCGTAACCGATGCCGAACTTCGCCGGCACCATCAGCACCTGGTCGACGCCCTCGGCCTGCACCTCGAAGATGCGGTCGATGGTGGCCTGCGACAGCAACTGCTTGCCATGCACCACCCCGCCATTACTGATGGCACTCTGCGCAATGGCGATGGAGCGCGCGTTGCCATGCCCGTTGGCAGCACCGATGTCGGCCTGACGCCACTCCTTGGTCCACGACTCCTCGGCACCCGGCGCCGGGCCCGTGAAGGTCTTCACCAACACCGTGTTCGGGTCGAGCAGCGACATGTCGATCGGCAGCGGCGGCGGCGGGATGACATTGCTGATGCGGCCGAACTCGCTCTCGGGCAGACCGATGTGGAAGTCGATGCCCAGCGGCACGGCCACCTCATCACGGAAGAACTCGCCGAGCTTCTTGCCGGTGATCCGTCGGATGACCTCACCCACGAGGTGGCCCTGGTTCAGTGCGTGGTAGCCGCTCGACGTGCCGGGCTCCCACCACGGTGCCTGCGCAGCGAGCTTGGCGGTGCTCTTCTCCCAGTCGTAGATGTCGTCGACCACGACCGGCTGATCCCAGCCCGACACGCCCGAGGTGTGCGACATGAGGTGCTTCACCAGCACCCCTTCCTTGCCGTTCTGCGCGAACTCGGGCCAGTACGTGGCCACCGGCGCATCGAGGTCGAGTTGGCCGCGGTCGGCCAGCATCAGGGCGCACAGCGACATTTGCGTCTTGGTGCTCGACCACACGTTGGTGATGGTGTCGGCCTGCCAGGGGGCGCTGTGCTCCTCGTCCACCCAGCCGCCCCAGATGTCGACGACCAGTTCGCCCTCCAACATCACCGCCACCGAGGCGCCGACGTCGTCGCCAGCATCGATGTTCTTCGAAAGGATGTCGGACATCGCGGCGAAACGCGGATCGATGGTGCCGTGAATCTCGGCCATGTGTACCCCCAAGGTGAAGTTGTCCCCTCCCAGAGAACGTAGTCGGCGGCCCTGTACATCGACGCACACGAGCCGACCGACCGCACGTCGCTCGCCTACGGTGTTCGACATGTCGAAGACCATGCAGCTCGGATACACCGCCGGTTACTGGGGAAGTGGTCCGCCCAGCGGCGCCCTGGAAGCCATTCAAGAGGCCGAGCGCCTGGGCTTCACGTCAGCCTGGACCGCCGAGGCCTACGGCAGCGACGCACTCACTCCCCTCGCGTGGTGGGGTTCGCACACCAGCACCATTCGCCTCGGCACGTCCAT
>CANHST010000123.1 GCA_947463235.1 Acidimicrobiaceae bacterium | reverse complement strand
GCAGCACAGCCACCTTGAACGGCGCGAGACGCGGGTGCAGGCGCAGCACGGTGCGCGGCTCGTCGTTGATGATGTCTTCGTCGTAGGCGGCCAGCAGGAAGGCAGCCATGGCGCGGTTCACGCCGGCGGCAGGCTCGATAACGAACGGCACGTAGCGCTCGTTGGTGGCCTGGTCGAAGTAGTCGAGCTTCTGGCCGCTGTGCTGGGCGTGCTGGTTCAGGTCGTAGTTGGTGCGCTGAGCGACACCTTCCAACTCACCCCAGCCCCACGGGTACTTGAACTCGATGTCGCTGGTGCCCGATGAGTAGTGGCTCAGTTCATCCTCGTCGTGCGGGCGCAGCATCAGCATGTCGGCGGGAATGCCGAGGTCGATGTACCACTGCAGACGGGCGTTGCACCAGTACTCGTACCACTGCGCACTCTCGGCGGGCGGCACGAAGAACTCGAGCTCCATCTGCTCGAACTCGCGGGTGCGGAAGATGAAGTTGCCGGGCGTGATCTCGTTGCGGAAGCTCTTGCCCACCTGGGCGATGCCGAACGGCGGCTTCTTGCGGCTGGTCTGCAGCACGTTGAGGAAGTTCACGAACATGCCCTGGGCGGTCTCGGGGCGCATGTACACCTCGGCGCCGGAGCCCTCCACCGGACCGGCGTAGGTCTTGAACATCAGGTTGAACGCACGGGCCTCGGTGAAGCTGCCGGTGGCGCCGCAGCCGGGGCACAGGTTCGGGTCGGTGAGGTGATCTTCGCGGAACCGCTGCTTGCACTTGGTGCAGTCGACCAACGGGTCGCTGAAGTTGGCCAGGTGGCCACTGGCCTCGAACACCTGCGGCGGGGCCAGGATGGCGGCGTCGATGAGCACCACGTCGTCGCGCTGCTGCACCATCGTGCGCACCCACGCCTCACGCACGTTGCGCAGCATGAGCGAACCGAGCGGGCCGTAGTCGTAGCTACTGCGGAAACCGCCATAGATCTCTGCGGACGGGTACACGAACCCCCGGCGCTTGCAGAGGTTGACGATCTGGTCCAGTTCTGTAGCAGCCATAGCCCTCACAGGCTACGGGAATCAGTGGGTTTCGAACATCGCCACGGTGCGCAGCTTGCGTTCGATGTGGTGCTCGAGCGCGCGGGTGGCATGCGCTGCCACCTCATGGGTGGTGCGCGACGCCGGAAGGTCGAGCGCATCGTTCATTCGGCCGCCGAGAATCATCCGCATCACCTCCAACGCCTCCTCGCTGAGCGGGGCACCGGTGCGGCAGTTGCGGCACAGTGCGCCACCCTGATCCATGTCGAACGCCACCAGTTGCGTGTCCTCGCCGCAGCGCACACACATGTCGAGCTCCGGCCGCAGACCGTCGGCAGCCAGCAGCTTCCAATAGAACGCGGGCACCACCAACGGACCACTCCGCTCACCAATGGTGCGCAAGGCGCCCACCACCATCCGATACAGGTGCGGGGCGGGCTCGCGGTCCAGGGTCATCTGATCGGCGGCTTCGAGCACGGCGATTCCGTTGGTGAGATGGTCGAGATCCTGCAGCATCGGCCGCAGCGTCTCCACGCTCTCGGCCTGGCTCACAATGTCCAGTTCGCGGCCCTGCGAGAGCAGCAGCCGAACGTGACTCATCGGCTCCAGGCGAGCACCGAACTTCGACGTGGTCTTTCGCACGCCTTTGGCGATCGCACGGATCTTGCCGTGCTCCTCGGTGAGGAGCACCACGATGCGATCGCTCTCGCCCAGCTTGTAGGTGCGCAGCACCACCGCAGTGTCGCGGTACAGGTGGGAGGCCACGACGGGGCTCAGTTGTCGACGCCGCCGAAGCGGCGGTTACGACGGGTGAAGGAGTTGATGGCGTCCTCGAGATGGGCGGCACCGAACTGCCCCCACTCGGTGGGGATGAACACCAACTCGCTGTAGGCCAACTCCCAGACCAGCGACGGCGGCAGGCGATTGCCGTCGCCCAGCACCACCACGAGGTCGGGGTCGGCACCTGCGGGTGCATTCAGCACGTTCGCGATCGAACTCTCGGAGATCGGCGAGCCGGATGCCTGCAGTGCTGCAACTGCATCCGCCACGCGGCGGCGGCCGTCCGCCTGCGGGTGGGCCGAGACCAGGCAGTTCCCCACCACTCGATCCCGCTCATGAACGGCGCCATCATCCGCAGTTGCAGAGTACGGCCGCAGGGTGAGCCAGTTGGCGCCGGCGTGATCGGCCACCTTTCCCAGTTCCGACAAACGCTCGGCCCACACGTCGTCGGAGGCACGCTGCCATTCCGCCAACGTGCCGCCGACCACGATGACGTGGCGCAGCACAGCGGTGTCGGGGACGGCGTTCATCGCCCCCATTGTCCCACGCCGAACGGGTTCAGGATGTCATGCCGGTGAGGCCCACGAGGCCACGGGCGAGTTCGATCTCGCCCATGTGACGCAGGCCGTGCTGGTAGATCCAGCACTCGGTGGCATCGAGCAGCGTGATGCCATCGGGGCCGGCAACGCGTGCGCTGTAGGTGCTCGCGATCTGCGGTGGGAATGGCCGAGTGATGATCACCCGATCCAGTTCGGCGGGGTCCAGTTGGTCGAGCCATGCCTCGGTGCGAGCGAAGACGGCCCGCATGTACTCCTGGAACGCCTCGTAGTCGCCGATGCGCTGATAGATCATCTCGTCGACCGTCTTGTGCTTGCCGTGGTCGTTGATGGTCATGCCCACCCGGGTCTGCCATTCCTCGTTCCAGATCGGCATGGCGCCGGTCATCATCATGAACGAGACGTCGATCATGTTGGTGATGTGGAACAGGCAGAAGGCAATCGGCAGCACACCCTCGCGCTCGAAGTGGTTCACATGCTCGACGTCCATGGTCTCCACGGCCTGGTGATACAGGGAGTGCATGGCGCGCATGCGACGGCGGAGCGAGTCGAGAACCAGCGACGAAGTGGAGTCCATGCGGCGGAGCATAGAACCTGTCACTACGACTGTCACTAGTTCGGGATGGCCGATTGCTAGCGTGACGCTGTGCCCGACCCCGCCGCCACTCCCCCTGTGCACATCGCGTGCATCATGGATGGCAACGGTCGCTGGGCGAAGAGTCGCAGCCTGCCCCGCATCGAGGGCCACACCGAAGGCGAGGAGAATCTTGCCCGCCTCGTGCGCGTTGCGGTGCGCCGCAATGTCGGTTGGCTCACCGTCTTCGGGTTCTCCACCGAGAACTGGGTACGGCCGCGGGCAGAGGTGCGCCACATCCTCGGACTGCACAAGAAGCTGTTCGGGCGAGTCGCCGAGCTGAACGAATTGAACGTGCGCATCCAATGGATGGGCCGCCCCTTCGACAGCCCCGAGGCGCGCACACCGAAGTACGTGCAGCGCGCCATCCGGAAAGCCATCAAGGACACGGCCAAGAACACGGGCATGGTGCTCACCGTGGCGTTCGATTACGGCAGCCACGCAGAGATGGTGCACGCCGCACGGCAAGCCGCAGCCACCGGCGCACCGGTCGATGTGGATGCCATTTCGCAGCAGCTGTACCTCCCCGACCTGCCGCCCGTGGATGTGCTGGTTCGCACCTCGGGCGAGGTACGCATCAGCAACTTCATGCTCTGGCAGAGCGCCGGCACCGAGGTGTACTTCACCGAGAAGGCGTGGCCCGACTTCGACGCTGCCGAACTCGACGCCGCGCTGGCGTTGGTCCGTTGAACGTCGAGGGCGCCCTCCACTCCGTCACCGCTGCCCTCCCGGCCGCCGAAGACCGGCCGGGGCAGTTGCAGATGGCACAGGCCGTCGCCGATGCCATCGAGCGCGGCCGTCACCTCGTGGTGCAGGCCGGCACGGGCACCGGAAAGACCATCGGGTATCTCGTTCCGGCCATCCTGGCGGGCAAGACCATCGTGGTGGCCACTGCGACGAAGGCCCTACAAGACCAGTTGGCCAGCAAGGACCTCCCCTTTCTCGAGGCACACGTCGGTGTGCCGTTCGAGTGGGCGGTCCTCAAGGGTCGCAGCAACTACCTGTGCCGGCAGCGGCTCGATGAACTCCAGGCCAAGGACAAGGGCCAGATGGAGATCGAGGAGTTCGCCGCCACCACCAGGGTGGAGATCAACCGACTTGCCGACTGGGCGAAGCGCTCCACCACCGGCGATCAGGCCGAACTCGATTGGTCGCCCACCGACCGCGCCTGGCAGGCCGTCAGCGTGGGCAGCGACGAATGCCCGGGCGCCAGCAAGTGCCCCAAGGGCCCGGTGTGCTTCGCCGAAGGCGCCCGCGATCGTGCCGCTGCGGCGAACGTGATCGTGGTGAACATGCACCTCTACGGGCTGCACGTGGGTGCCGGTGGAGCCATCCTTCCCGAGCACGACGTGGTGGTGGTCGATGAGGCCCACCAACTGGAAGACATCATGAGCGACACCGTGGGCATGGAGCTCAGCGGTGGTCGCTTCACCAACCTCACGGTTGCCCTGAAGCGCATCCTCGACGATCCCGCCGTGGTGGGGCCGATCGCCGAGGGCGGCGTCGCCCTGCGCGATGCCCTCGCCGACTCCGTGGGCCAGCGTCTGTCGCTGCCGTTCCCGCCGAAGGTGCAGGACACACTGGTCGATCTTCGCAACCGCGTGCAGCGGGCGCAGGACGCCCTGCGCGCCATCAACACCGACGTCGACGAAGCCAAGCAGCGCAAGCTCCGCGGCCAACAACTCGCCACCCGCCTGCAGGAGGCCATCGACCAAGCGCTCGGCGACCTCACCGGCTATGTGGCGTTCGTGGGCGGTGGCCCCGAGTTTCCGCGTCTGGAGATCGCCCCGCTCGACGTGGGGCCGGTGCTGGCCGAAGGTGTGTGGGGCAACAAGACCGCCGTGCTCACCAGCGCCACCATCCCGTCGTCGCTGGGCGCCCGGGTGGGCCTGCCCGACGGCACGTTCGACGAACTGGATGTGGGCAGCCCGTTCCAGTACGAGCAGAACGGCATGCTCTATTGCGCGATCCATATGCCCGATCCGCGTTCGGCGCAGTTCGCTGCCGCGGTGCACGACGAACTCGTCGCACTCATCACGGCTGCCGGCGGCCGCACCCTGGCGCTATTCACCAGCTACAAGGCGATGGACGCTGCGGCCGAGGCGGTTCGAGCAAAGGTCGACTTCCCCATCCTCAGCCAGCGCGACCTCCCCAAGACTGCACTGGTGCGAGCCTTCAGCGACGACGAGCACGCCTGCCTGTTCGCCACCTCGGGGTTCTTCCAAGGCGTCGACATCCCGGGCCGAACGCTGAGCCTGGTGGTGGTCGACAAGATCCCCTTCCCCCGACCCGACGACCCCCTGCTGTCGGCCCGCCGCGAGCTGCTCGGCCCGGCCGCGTTCGGCCAGATCGACATTCCCCGCGCCTCGATGCTGTTGGCACAGGCAACCGGGCGCCTCATCCGCACCGCCACCGATCGCGGCGTGGTCGCGGTGATGGACCCGCGCCTCGGTAAGGCCAACTATCGGTGGGACATCGTGAAGGCACTGCCACCGATGAAGCGCACCCGGCACCGCGCTGAGGCCGAGGCCTTCCTACGCGAGATCACCGGCTGATTCTCCAGCCACGAGAGCGGTCTACAGTCCCTGCCGTGGGGGAACTCGTGCACATCTCCGTCGAGGGCGGCGTGGCCACCATCACGCTCGACTCGCCGACGAACCGCAATGCGTTGTCGCGACAACTGATGGCCGAGCTCATCGGTGCGCTGGATCGCGCCGAGGAACCCGACGTGCGCGCCGTGGTGCTGACGCACACGCCACCCGTGTTCTGCGCAGGTGCCGATCTGAAGGAACGGGCCAGCGGCACCGCCGACGCGCAGTCCGCCGGCAACCCGATGGCCGACGCCATCATCCGACTGGGCTCCATGCGTGCGGTGAGCATCGCTGCCGTTGATGGCCCGGCGCGTGCGGGCGGCATGGGCCTGATGGCGGCATGCGATCTCGTGGTGGTGAACAGCGCCGTCACGTTCGCTCTCACCGAGGTGCGCATCGGCGTGGCCCCCGCCATCATCAGCGTGCCGCTGTTGGCTCGGTGCGGCTGGAGCAAGCTCGCTGCCCCGTTCCTCACCGGCGAGGTGTTCGACGCGCACGCCGCGAAGGACATGGGCCTCATCACGCATGTCACCGACGACGTGGCCGGCACCGTGTCCACGTTGGTGAAGGGCGTGCTTGCCGGGGCCCCGAATGCCGTCGCCGCAGCGAAGCGCCTGCTGCGCAACGGCGCCCCCGACATGGACGAAATGATCGCCCTCAGCGCTGCACTCTTCGATGGCCCCGAGGCTGCAGAGGGCATGCGCGCATTCGCCGAGAAACGACCGCCATCGTGGGCGCAGGAGACAACGGCATGACCGTGCTCCCCGACCGCGTGGTGGAAGCCAGCGACGCCTTCCAGTCGAACCGCGAGTCGTTGCTGCGGCAGATCGCCGCGCACGATGAGCAACTCTCCCTCGTGAACATGGGCGGCGGCCAAAAGTACGTCGACCGGCATCGGGCCCGCGGCAAGATGCTCGTTCGCGAGCGCATCGAGGCATTGCTCGACACCGGTTCGCCGTTCCTCGAACTCTCTCCGCTGGCCGCGTACGGCAGCGACTTTCCGGTGGGTGCCGGCACCGTGGCCGGCATCGGTGTCGTCGAGGGTGTCGAGTGCATGATCACCGGCAGCGACCCCACGATGCGTGGCGGCGCCAGCAACCCGTACACGCTGAAGAAGAACCTGCGCACCAACGAGATCATCATGGAGAACCGGCTCCCGACGATCCAGCTCACGGAATCCGGCGGCGCCGACCTGCCGACGCAGAGCGAGATCTTCATTCCGGGCGGGCGCGGGTTCCGCGACATCACCAACGCCTCCGCTGCGGGCATTCCGCAGATTTCGCTGGTGTTCGGCAACTCCACGGCTGGCGGCGCCTACGTACCGGGCATGAGCGACTACGTGGTGATGATCAAGGAGCGCAGCAAGGTCTTCCTCGGCGGCCCACCGCTGGTGAAGATGGCTACGGGCGAGGACAGCGACGACGAGAGTCTCGGCGGTGCCGAGATGCACGCCCGCGTGAGCGGTCTCGCCGATTACTTCGCGCTCGACGAGATGGACGCCATCCGTATCGGTCGGCAGATCGTGAAGCGGTTGAACCATCGCAAGCTCGGGCCCGCGCCCCGTGGCGCCGGCCGGCCGCCGATGTACGACCCCGAACAACTGTTGGGCATCCCGTCGGCCGACCCGAAGGTGCCGTTCGACCCCCGCGACGTCATCGCCCGTGTGGTCGACGACAGCGACTTCGACGAGTTCAAGCCGCTGTACGGCACCTCGCTGGTCACCGGCTGGGCCGAACTGCACGGGTATCCCATCGGCATCCTCGCCAACCACCGCGGCGTGCTGTTCAGCGAGGAAAGCGAGAAGGCCGCGCAGTTCATCCAACTCGCCAACCAGATCGACACCCCGCTGCTCTTCCTTCAGAACACCACCGGCTACATGGTGGGCAAGGAGTTCGAGCAGGGCGGCATCATCAAGGACGGCGCCAAGATGATCAACGCCGTTTCCAACTCGCGGGTGCCCCACATCACGCTGAACATGGCTGCCTCCTACGGCGCCGGTAACTACGGCATGTGCGGCCGGGCGTACGGTCCACGCTTCCTGTTCGCCTGGCCGAACGCGAAGAGCGCCGTGATGGGGCCGGCGCAGTTGGCTGGCGTGATGAGCATCGTGGCTCGCGAGTCTGCAGTCAGCATGGGCAAGCCGTTCGACGAAGCAGCCGATGCCGTCATGCGGCAGATGATCGAGGACCAGATCGAGAAGGAGTCCTTGGCGATGTTCATGAGCGGCAAGGTCTACGACGACGGCATCATCGACCCGCGCGACACACGCACGGTGTTGGGCATGTGCCTGTCGGTCATTCACAACACTCCGATCGAGGGCACGCGTGGTTACGGCGTGTTCCGGATGTGATGCGCGTGACCATCGACAAGCTCCTCATCGCCAACCGCGGCGAGATCGCCCGGCGCATCATTCGCACGTGCCGGTCGCTCGCCGTGTCGCCCGTAGTGGTGTTCAGCGATGCCGACGCCGCCGCGCTGTTCGTGTGCGAGGCCGACGACGGCCTCCGATTGCCGGGCAACACTGCCGCCGACACGTACCTACGCGGCGACCTGGTCATCGCTGCAGCACTCGAACTCGGCGCGCACGCGGTGCATCCGGGCTACGGCTTTCTCTCGGAGAATGCGGCGTTCGCTCAGGCCGTCCTCGACGCCGGGCTCGTCTGGGTGGGGCCTCCCCCATCGGCCATTGCCGCCATGGGTTCCAAGATCGAAGCAAAGAAGCTCGTACGTGCCCACGGTGTGCCGGTGGCGCCCGACAACACGGTGGAGACCCTCGATGAGATCGGTCTACCCGCACTGGTGAAGGCATCGTCGGGCGGCGGTGGCCGCGGCATGCGTGTCGTGCGCGAGGCCTCCGAACTGGCTGAGGCGATCGCGTCCGCCGAGCGCGAGGCACTGTCATCCTTCGGCGACGGCACGGTGTTCGTCGAGCGCTACATCGAAGGTGCACGCCACGTGGAGG
>CANHST010000122.1 GCA_947463235.1 Acidimicrobiaceae bacterium | reverse complement strand
GAGGGCTACGAGTTGTTCGCTGCGGCCGATGGGTTGGGCCTTGTGGCGGCCACCCCACATGGTCTTTGGAACGCCACACGCACGGCGCTGCAGCTCATCCGCAGCGACGGCACCGTGCCCACTGCTCACATCCTCGACACTCCGCGCTTCGAATGGCGCGGCGCCATGCTGGACGTGGCACGTCACCCCTTCACCGCCGATGAGGTCTGTCGCTTCATCGACCTGATCGCTCGGCACAAACTGAACCGGTTGCATCTCCACCTCACTGACGACCAGGGATGGCGGCTCGAGATTCCCGATTGGCCAGCGCTCACCGTCGTGGGCGGCAGCTCCGCCACCGGGGGCGATGCCGGAGGCTGGTTCACCCTGGCGGATTGGGCCCGCATCGTGGCGTACGCGAGCGACCGTTTCGTGACCATCGTCCCCGAGGTGGACATGCCGGGCCACACCAACGCGGCGCTCGCCTCCGTGCCCGAACTGAACCCCGATGGCGTCGCCCCACCGCTCTACACCGGCAAGGACGTCGGGTTCAGTTCGTTGCGACTCGACCTATCCCTCACGCGCCGATTCGTGAGCGACGTGGTCGCCACGCTGGCGGCGATCACACCGGGCGAGTTCCTCCACATCGGCGGCGACGAGGCCCACTCCACCGATCACGATGCATACGTGGAGTTCATCACCTTCCTTCAAGGGGAGGTGGAACGACACGGCAAGAGCATGGTTGGGTGGGAGGAAATCACCGCTGCGCCACTGCACCGACACAGCCTCGTGCAGCACTGGATTCGTCCGGAGGTTGCGGCGAGGGCGCCGCGTGCCTGCCGGTTCATCATGTCGCCGGCACGCCACACCTACCTCGACATGCGGCACGCCGAGGGCGACCCGTTCGGCCGCCGCTGGGCCGGCGACATCGATCTCCCCACGATCCACGACTGGGACCCAGCCGAACAGATTCCCGATGTCGACGATCACCGCATCGCCGGCGTCGAGGCGCCGCTGTGGACCGAGAAGGTGCGCACCTTCGAACAGGTGCAGACGCTGTGCTTTCCGCGTCTGCTGTGTCTTGCCGAGGTCGGGTGGACACCGCAGGCACAGCGCTCCTGGTCGTCGTTCGCTCCTCGACTCGGCGGCGCCACCGAGCGTCTGGCCGATGACGGGGTGCCCGTCTACCGGTCTGCGTCGCTCTCGTCGGGATCCTGAGCACTCTCGAGGCTCGCCCTGTGTTCCTTCCACGCCGCGGGGAGGAGGAACAGCATCGACATCAGCCCGAAGCTGATGCCCACCACCAGCGGACTGCTCGCGAGACCCACCAGACGGCCGAAGTGCGGCAGTGTCCAGGTGGGCGAACCGAGAATGTCGGAGCGCTGAATCTTGAAGGGGTCGGGATAGGCGCGGTTGTCGCCCTTGGTCTCGAAGGTGCCATCAGTCCTGATGGCGTGCACACGGTGCACCACCAACATGCCAGCGGCGGGTTCGCCCTTGGGAATCTGGAAGACGATGACATCGCCGACTTCCGGGTGTTCCAGTTCCTTCACGATCACTGCGTCGCCGAGATGCAGAACGGGTTCCATCGAGTGGCCCTGCACCACGATGAAGCGCGTGTTGCCTCCGAGGTTCGCTGGCCACAGGAACCAGGCAGCCACCCCGATCAGTAGGAACAGCGCAATGTCCAACACGTGGTGCAGGATGTGGCGCTTCGACGTGGCGGGCGACGCGACGTCGTGCGAACGTGCCTCGGTGCTGTCGGAACCAGCGGGCTGGAGTGAGACGACG
Source organism: Acidimicrobiaceae bacterium (assembly GCA_947463235.1). Taxonomy (GTDB): domain Bacteria; phylum Actinomycetota; class Acidimicrobiia; order Acidimicrobiales; family Ilumatobacteraceae; genus UBA668. The sequence goes on along the minus strand of CANHST010000122.1, from coordinate 6,803 downwards.
GAGGCACTCATGCGAACGGCGTCGTGACGAAGATGCGGGTGAAACGCAGCGATGAACTGGAGCTGGTGTAGAGCCCTGCTCGAGTTCCGGCGGCCAAGGACGTTACCTGTGCAGCCGTGAGTGTGGCGGTGGCGCGGATCGTGCCATCGACCCTCAGCGTGATGGCCGTTCCCTGACGCGTCAGGCGCAGCACCGCGCTGGCACCGATGGTGACGGTGGCCGTCGCCAGTGTGGTGACGGTGTTGGCATTCACGAACCGGATCTGGACCTGGTTGAGCGCGGACACCACGCCCGCCACATAGATGCGGGTGGTTCCGGTGTGCGACACGGTGACGCCGCCGATCCGGCCAGCGGCGTTCGCGTTGAGCATGGTGACCTCGGCGGTCATGTCGGTGCTGCCGACGGGGAACGAGGCGTTGGCGTTTGCCCCGCTGCTCGAACCTGCCTGTCCAGTGGTGATCGACCAGGTGCCGGTGTGCGATGTCCAGGTGCCCGCACCACAGTTGGCCGGCAACTGCACAGGGCGACTCGCCATCGCCGCGCCGGTGGCGGCTGCCAGAGCAAAGTCGTCACAGGTGAGTCGTGTGCCGGCGAGTGATGCCACCGCTGCGTTCTGCGATCGCAGGGTGGCGGGCCGCAGGCCGCCCAATGTCGCGGCGCTGGCGCCATGGAGCGCGCCCACCACCACCATCGCCAATGCGATGGTGAGGATGGAGCGCGCTCCATGCGTCCAGCGCCGGGACAGGACGGTGTTCATGATCAGCCGGAGATGACCAGGGAGCTGCCGTTGACCGAACTTGCGTCCACCGCTGCAGCCAGCGTGAGCGAGAAGGTGTTGGTCGGGCTGACCGTGATGGCGCTCGAGGTGCCCGTGCTCAGCAGCGACGTACCGTTGCGGAGCGAGACCGAAGCGGCCTTGCCGTTGCAGTTGGCATCGACACCGCTGAAGTTCACCGTGGTGATCTGGTACTTCTGCGTGGCGGCCACGTAGCCGGTGGTGTACGTCACGGTAACGCCGTCGGTATCGCAGGAGGCGACGGTGGCGTCGTCGGAGCCGACGGCCCCACCGGTGAGCCCACCGAGACTGGCTGCTGAGGCGCCGGCCATGCCGGCTACCGAGACGCTGGCCAGAACAGAGAGTGCAATCTTGCGCGGAATGTGCATTGGAGTGTCCCTTCGAGTTTCATCACCACCGTGTTCGGTGGCAGAGAGATGTTCGGCAGGTTTGCTCAGTTCTTGAGCGTAAGTTGATCTTCAGATCAAGTATTTCTTGATCTTCGAAATGCTGATACATGTCATAGCAAGTTTTCTGAAGTCGGGTAGTCTCATCTCATGGTGCTCGACCCCAAGAAGTGGACCCTGAAGACCAACGAGGCCTTCGCCGCTGCCATCGACCAGGCGAAATCCCTCAGCAACCCCGAGCTCACGCCCGACCACCTGATGGCGGCGCTGATGCGCCAAGACGACACCATCGTCCCCGCAGTGCTGGCCAAGCTCGGCCTCGCCCCGTTGATGGTGCGCAACAAGGCCGATGAAGCCGTCGCCAAGCTGCCCAAGGCGTTCGGTGGCAGCGAACCGCGGATGAATCGCGAACTCGACAACGTCGCCCAGAACGCTCAGCAGTATCAGAAGGACCTGAAGGACGACTTCCTGTCGGTCGAGCACCTGTTGCTGGCAATGAACCAGCGGCTCGGCGTGGGAAGCGAAGAACTCCTCCAGGCGCTGAAGGAAGTGCGCGGCAGCCACCGAGTCACCAGCCAGAACCCCGAGGAGCACTTCGCGGCCCTGGAGAAGTACGGCCAAGACCTCACCCAGCGCGCCCGCGACGGCAAGATCGACCCCGTCATCGGGCGCGACGACGAGATCCGTCGTGTCATCCAAGTGCTGAGCCGGCGAACGAAGAACAACCCCGTCCTCATCGGCGAACCCGGCGTGGGCAAGACCGCCATCGTCGAGGGGCTGGCCCGGCGCATCGCCGATGGCGACGTGCCGGAGGGCTTGAAGGACAAGCGCCTCATCTCGCTCGACATCGGCAGCATGCTCGCCGGAGCGAAGTACCGCGGCGAGTTCGAGGAACGGCTGAAGGCCGTGCTGAAGGAGATCACCGACGCCGCGGGCGAAGTCATCACCTTCGTCGACGAGATCCACACCATCGTCGGCGCCGGCGGTGCCGAGGGCGCCATGGACGCCGGCAACATGATCAAGCCGATGCTCGCCCGAGGCGAGTTACGCATGGTGGGGGCCACCACTCTCGACGAGTACCGCAAGTACGTGGAGAAAGACCCCGCGCTCGAGCGTCGTTTCCAACAGGTCTATGTGGGCGAACCATCGGTGGACGACACCATTGGCATCCTGCGCGGCCTGAAGGAGCGCTACGAAGTGCACCACGGCGTGCGCATCCAAGACACTGCCCTGGTGGCTGCGGCGGTGCTGAGCAATCGCTATCTCACCAACCGCTTTCTGCCCGACAAGGCCATCGACCTCGTCGACGAGGCCGCCAGCAAACTCCGCATCGAGATCGACAGCCTGCCCACCGAGATCGATGTGGTGCAGCGGCGCATCTTCCAACTCGAGATCGAGCAAGTGGCGCTGGAGAAGGAAACCGATGCCGCATCTCACGAACGGCTCGATGCGTTGGTGGAAGAACTCGCCCTGCTGAACGTGCAGGTGCACACCATGAAGGCGCACTGGGAAAACGAGAAGCAGGCCATCGATGCCATCCGCTCGTTGAAGGAAGAGCTCGAGCAGTTGCGCACCCAGGTGGAACGCGAGACCGATCTCGCCATCGCCGCCGAGATCCGTTACGGCCGCATTCCCGAACTCGAGCGTCGCATCTCCGAGGCCACCGAACACCTCGACCAACTGCAGGCCGGGAACCGGATGCTGAAGGAGGAAGTCGACAGCGAGGACATCGCTGAGGTGGTGGCGAAGTGGACGGGGGTGCCCGTGAGTCGCCTGATGGAGAGCGAGATGTCCAAGCTCGTCCACCTCGAAACCATGCTGCATCAGCGTGTCATCGGCCAGGACGACGCCGTCACCGCTGTGGCCAACGCCATCCGCCGGTCACGCGCCGGCCTCTCGGATCCAAATCGCCCCATTGGCTCGTTCATGTTCCTCGGGCCAACCGGCGTCGGAAAGACCGAGCTCGCTCGGGCCGTAGCCGAGTACCTCTTCGACGACGAGAAGTCCATGGTGCGTATCGACATGGGTGAGTACATGGAGAAGTTCTCCGTCACCCGACTCATCGGCGCTCCTCCCGGCTACGTGGGTTACGACGAGGGTGGTCAACTCACCGAGGCGGTCCGCAGGCGCCCCTACAGCGTGGTGCTGCTCGACGAGATCGAAAAGGCCCACCCCGACGTCTACAACGTGCTGCTGCAACTCCTCGATGATGGTCGTCTCACCGACGGCCAGGGCCGAACCGTGGACTTCACGAACGTGGTCCTCATCATGACGAGCAACCTCGTGGGCGAACCGTTGTCGTTCTTCAAGCCGGAGTTCATCAACCGGGTCGACGACATCATTCGCTTCCGCAGCCTCACCGAGGCCGATCTCGAGCGCATCGTCACGATCCAGTTGGCGCATCTTCGCGGCCGCATGGCCGACCGCCGCATCACGATGGAAGTCACCGACTCCGCGATGGCGCACCTCGCCCGAGAGGGCTACGACCCCGCCTTCGGAGCCCGGCCACTGAAGCGTGTCATCCAGCGTGAGATCGCCGACCCGGCGGCCCTGCTGATTCTGGAGGGCAATGTCGGCGACGGCGACACCGTCACCATCGACGCCGTCGACGGTCAACTCCGTCTTGTCGTGACCCGAACCTGACACTATTTCAGAATTCTCAATGACAACTTCGGTTTCCTGAGTCATACTCAAGAAACGGTATGGCAATGGACCTGGCGATCGTCGAGGGCCGCCCCCTTCGGGGCTGGCACGGCCGAGTGCATCTCGCCCGCGCCCGGATGGGGCACTCGCACCTCACCGATCAGTCGGCGTTGCGTCTGGCACACCCCCTGCGTCAGGCGCTCGCCGATCATTGGCGGATGCAGGGTGAACTCGAGCACTCGTCGGTCGTTGCCTATCAGGACCTGGCTCGTCGTCTGGCCCTGCTCGCTGCCCCCGACGAGTTGGTCCGGCGATCATGGGTGGCCTCGCAGCATCAGACGACGCATGTGACACGCTGCTTCGAGCTCGCCGGTCGATACCTCGGCCAGAGCATGCATCCAGGTCGGTTACGTCGCCCGTTGCGTCTCCCACGTTCGCGTTCGATCGAGCTGCAGTCGCTGGCCGCCGAAACGCTGCTGGATGGCGTGCTGCTGGAGAGCTACGCCGGGCGCATGGCCCGCGCCCGAGCCGAGCGAGCATTTGATGCTCGGGCGCGCGAGGTGCTCCAGATGATCGCCGCCAACCAGGCGTCCAACACCCTGCTGGGCCGAGAGGTGCTCGACTGGTGCCTCGACGTGGGCGGCCGGCCGGTGCGCAGCGTGGTGCATGCCACCGCAGCCCGACTGCCCATCATCGGGCCAGCCGTCGGCATACCCGATGGTGTGGATCACCAGGTGCTTGCGGACCACGGACTGTTCGATGCCGATCCGGAGCACACGGTGTTCCGCGAGCTGTCGAGCGCTGCCCGCCAGGTCTACATGGCGCGCACTCAGCTGTAGCGCAAGCAGCCGTCTTCGAGGCTGGCGTTCGGCAGCGCTTCCTTCTCGAACCAGTAGTCCTGGCTGTGCTGCCACTCCGGCTTGTCGCCCTTCTGCGGCAGCATGTGCATGCTGCGCATCAGGTAGCCGGGGTTGAAGTTCTCGGGGTCCATCCACGGCCCGATCTGCATGTCGGCATCCTCAGCTGCACGCACCTCCGGTACCACACGCCGGTAGCCGTGCTCGCCCATGTAGCCGAGCAAGCGACAGACGAAGTCGCTGATGAGGTCGGCACGCAGGGTCCAGCTGGCACGGAAGTACCCGAACACCCACAGCATGTTCGGCACGCCGGTGAACATCATCCCGCGGTACGTGACCGTGTCGGGCCAGTGCACCGCCTTGCCATCCACTTCGAACGGGATGTCGCCGAGCACGCTGAGGTTGAAGCCGGTGGCAGTGACGATGATGTCGGCGTCGATCTGCACGCCGCCCTTGGTGAGCACTCCGGTCTCGTTGAACGTCTCGATCTCGTCGGTGACCATCGATGCCTTCCCGGCACGGATGCCGGCGAAGAGGTCGCCGTCAGGCACGAACGCGAGGCGCTGCTGCCACGGGCGGTACCGCGGGGTGAAGTGCTTCATGTCGTAGCCCTCGGGAAGCTTCTCCTGCACCAGGCGCAGCAGTTCGTCGCGCACCAGATCGGGTGAGTCGAACGACAACTGGGTGATGGCTTGAGCATCGGCGAGCTTCTTTCGCCGCACGATCTCATGGATCCAGGTCTCGTCGATCTCGAGCGCGCGCAGCATGTCGGCCGTTTCATCGACGTTCTCGCCGGTCCAGAAGTACGTCGGCGAACGCTGCAACACGGTGGTGTGCGCCGTGTCGCCGGCGATGGCGGGCACCAGCGTGGCGGTGGTGGCACCGGACCCGATGACCAACACCTTCTTGTCCTTGTACACCAGGCCCTCAGGCCACGTCTGCGGGTGCACGATGGTGCCCTTGTAGGTGTCCATACCCGGCCACTCGGGCGTGTAGCCCTCCTCGAACTTGTAGTAGCCCTGGCACATCCAGAGGAAGTTGCAGGTGACCGTCTTCACGTCGTCGGTGGCACGGTCGCGCACGTGCAGCGTCCAGAGGTTCGTGCCACTGTCGAAGCCGGCGTGCTCGATCTTGTGGCCGTAGCGGATGTGGCGGCCGAGATCGTTCTCCTCGATCACCTCGCCCATGTACTTCAGAATCTCGTCGGCGGTGGCGATCGGTGCGCCGGTCCATGGCTTGAAGCGATAGCCGAACGTATACAGGTCGCTGTCGCTGCGGATACCGGGGTACTTGTGCCAGTGCCAGGTGCCGCCGAAGCTGTCGAACTTGTCGAAGGCCACGAAGGTCTTCCCCGGGCACTGGGTGGAGAGGTGATAGAGGCCGCCCACGCCGCTGATGCCGGCGCCGACGACCACGACGTCGAAGTGTTCGGTGACCTCGCTACCAGCGTTGCCTGAGAGTGTTGCGGTCTGGCTCATGACGGCTCCTGATCCACTTGGTTCGATGCCGAGCATCGCACGGTGGCATGCACCGCTCCTAGGCGAACGTACCGATGACGGACCGCGTCGAACTAGGTACGAAAGACCCCAACGATCTTCCGGATCAGGTCAGTCCGTCGACCACACCGCTCACCCGAGTCCGACACGCCTGCAGTTGAGCACGCACCGACGCCGACAGGCTCGGGTCGCGAAGCGCCCGCAGCCCCGCATACACGAGGCGATCCGGCAGCACGTTGCAGAGCAGCACCGGACGGGCGAGAACCGCCCAGGTGTGGTCGGCGCGTTCGGTGAAACGCACATCCGCCAGCAGTCCGTCGAGCGTGCGGACATCCGCATACTTGCCTCGGTTCGGTACGCCCATCGCCGAGATGAAGTTGCCCAAACTCCAGAACGTCGCAACACCGTGCACGGTCTCCATTGGCTGGGGCACGTGTGGTCCGTGCATCACGATCAGGTCGGGCTTGGCAGCGGCACTGGTGATGGCGTTCACCACCCCGCGGTCTTCGGCTATCGGGCCGGTCTGCATCTCCATGTACACGTGAAGGCTGACGATCACGACCTCAGCACCGAGGCGGCGGGCCGCAGCCACATCGCGGATCACCTGCGCAGGTTGTACCGCCCG
>CANHST010000121.1 GCA_947463235.1 Acidimicrobiaceae bacterium | reverse complement strand
TTGCCGCCGACTGTGCCGCCGACGTTGCCGCCGGAGCCGACGTTGCCGCCGACTGTGCCGCCGACGTTGCCGCCGGAGCCGACGTTGCCGCCGACTGTGCCGCCGACGTTGCCGCCGGAGCCCACCCTGCCGCCGACTGTGCCGCCGACCGTGCCGCCGGACACCTTGGTCGTGCCGGTCACGACTGCGCCGGTCACGACTGCGCCGGTCACGACTGGCGCACCGCAACCCTCCACGACCGCGGTCGCCAGCGGCGGCCCGACGTCGAGTGCAGGTGCCACCACCACGACGGCAGTCGCCAGTGGCGGCCCCACCACGGCACTCGCCGGTAACGGTGGCGAGATCTCCGGCGGTTTGCCCACGACCGGCTCGAATCAGCGGGTGCTGATCGTGGTCGGACTGCTGATGGTGCTCGGTGGTGTGGTCTCGCTGTTGCTCTCCCGTCGCACGAACGGACTCTGAGCCCCGACGCTTCGTCGGTGGTGGCACGCGTACCGCTGCGCTAACTTCTCGCGCCGGGGGTATGTACGACCATGACTGAAGAGCACGACACCATTGATGCGTTGATGGACGAGCAGCGCTTGTTCCCGCCGTCGGCGGCGTTCAAGGCGCAGGCCTTGGCCGTGGACACCAGCCTCTACGACGAGGCCGACGCCGACTACCAGGGTTTCTGGGCGAAGCAGGCTGCGTCGCTGCTCGACTGGTCCACCGATTGGCACACCATCTGCGAGTGGGAACTCCCGTACTCGAAGTGGTTCATCGGCGGTGAACTGAACGTGAGCTTCAACTGCCTCGACCGTCATGTGCTGGCGGGTAAGGGCGACAAGGTGGCGTTCCACTGGGAAGGGGAACCGGGCGACTCGCGCACCATCACCTACGCCGATCTGCTGGGCGAAGTGCAGCAGTTCGCCAACGTGCTCAAGGGCCTCGGCGTGCAGCGCGGCGATCGGGTGAACATCTACCTGCCGATGATTCCGGAGGCCGCAGTGGCCATGTTGGCGTGCGCCCGCATCGGCGCAGCCCACAGCGTGGTGTTCGGCGGCTTCTCGGCCCAAAGCCTCACCGATCGCATCAACGACGCCGAGGCCAAGGTGCTGATCACCGCCGACGGCGGGTATCGCCGCGGTGAGGTCTTCCCGCTGAAGGCTGCGGCCGACGAGGCGTTGGAGGGCACCCCCACCATCGAGCATGTCGTGGTGGTGCGCCGCGGCGGTAACGCAGTGGAGATGGTGGACGGCCGCGACCACTGGTATCACGAACTGATGGCCACTGCGGATCCGGTGTGCCCCGCGGAGCCGATGCCGAGCGAGCAGCTGCTGTTCCTGCTGTACACCTCGGGCACCACCGGCAAGCCCAAGGGGATCATGCACACGTCGGGTGGCTATCTCACCCAGGTGGCCTTCACCCACAAGTACGTGTTCGACCTTCACCCCGACACCGACGTGTACTGGTGCACCGCCGACGTGGGCTGGATCACCGGTCACAGCTACATCGTGTATGGGCCGTTGGCGAACGGTGCCACCCAGGTGATGTACGAAGGCGTGCCCAACTTCCCGGGCAACGACCGTTTCTGGGAGATCATCGAGAAGTATCGGGTCACGAAGTTCTACACGGCGCCCACGGCCATTCGTACGTTCATGAAGTGGGGAGCCGAAGAGCCGGCCAAGCACGACCTGTCGTCGCTGCAGTTGCTCGGTTCGGTGGGCGAGCCCATCAACCCCGAGGCATGGATGTGGTACCACGAGCACATCGGCGGCGGTCGATGCCCGATCGTGGATACGTGGTGGCAGACCGAGACGGGCGGCATCATGATCAGCCCGCTGCCCGGTTGCACCACCACCAAGCCGGGCTCGGCCACCTTCCCGCTCCCCGGCATCGGTGCGGAACTGGTCGATGACGATGCGAACCTCGTTGCACGCGGCGGTGGCTATCTCACGCTCACGCGGCCATGGCCGGGAATGTTGCGTGGCATCTGGGGCGACCCGGAGCGCTACGCCGACACCTACTGGAGCCGATTCGAGGGCCGCTACTTCGCGGGTGACGGTGCCAAACTCGACGAGCAGGGCTACCTGTGGCTGCTCGGGCGGGTCGACGATGTGATGAATGTGTCGGGCCACCGCATCAGCACCACCGAAGTGGAGTCTGCGCTGGTGTCGCACCCTGCCGTTGCCGAGGCTGCCGTGGTGGGGGCGAACGACCCCACCACCGGTCAGGCCATCATCGCCTACGTCATCCTCCGTGGCGGCGAGGACGCCAGTGAGGCCGACCTGCGGAATCACGTGGCCCACGAGATCGGCGCGATCGCCAAGCCGAAGGCGATCTACATCACGCCCGACCTCCCCAAGACGCGCAGCGGGAAGATCATGCGTCGACTGCTGCGCGACGTGGCGGAGGGCCGCAACCTCGGCGACACCACCACGCTGGCCGACGCCAGCGTCGTGAACGAACTCCAGCGCAAGGCTCAGGAAGCCCCCACCGAGGACTGATCGCCGCGGCGATACTCAAGTGACGCCACTCGCTGCCCGATATCTGAGGCATGGCGATTGACGAAAAGGACGTGATGGCGGGTGTCGCCGTTCCTTCTTCGGACGAGCGCGTGCCCGAATCGACCGAACCCGACGGCTCGGGCGACCTCAGTCTCGACGCATTGCGTCTTCGTCTCGACAGCCCGCTCTATGCCCGCGAATCGGGTCTCGCAGCGCCGGTGGAGACCCCAGGCTTGCGCGAGCTGACCTGGGAGCACGTCACGAATCCCACGACGTCGCAGCCAGTGGTCTCACCCGTCGATGGCGACGGCCCGCCGCGCCCCGCCCCGATCAAGCTCGAGGACCTGCTGGCCAGGCCCGACATCGCGCTGGCGCCCATGGCACCGATTGCTGCGCCGGTGATGCCCTCCGGTCCCGCAGAGGTGGTGGCCCCGAGGGACGAGGAAGCAGATCCCACCCCGTCGGGTCTGCCGTCGCTGGCGTCGATGATGGCGGCCGTTGCGGCCGAATCGACCGTGCTCTACGAGTCCACCGATTCGGTTGGGGTGGACGAGTTGGTCAAGCCGATCGAGGAACCGCCGCCCGTTGCGCACGACACCGATCCGATGATCGTCGGTCTCGCCGACCTCATCGTGAAGTCCACTCCCGGTACGGGAATGCCTCGGGTGGAAGCGCTGCGCGAGAGCCTGGAGCGCGGCGACTCGGAGATGGTGCCCGTGATCGACGGCATGACCAACGACCCTCCGGTCCTCGATGCCAAGGTTGAGTTCGCCAACGCATCCACGACGGTGCCGGTCGTGCCGGCTCCGCCGGTGTCGATGCCGAACCCGGTCGCCAACTCGTTGCCGAACCCGGTGGTCGCCACGATGCCGCCCCCTCCGCCAGGCGCAGCTGCGGCCGAGGTGCAGGCGGAGATGAACCGGTTGGCCTTCCTGCCCGACCAGGAGGACGACCTCGACCACCCGGTGGAAGTGCCGGCCATCGCCTCCACGGACGTGCGCATCGTGCAGCCGGGTTCCCCGGTGGTTGCGTCCGCACCGGCAGGCCCCACGCTGAGCGTTGGCCAGGCGTATCAGGCGCGCCCGAGCACCGCTGCCGTCCGTCACAACTACAGCAGCCTGCTCAACACCACCTCGGTTCCGGTGCCGCAGCGGCGTAAGCGTCATGTGATGCGCAAGTTCGCCAGCGTGCTCGTGCTCCTCGCCCTCGTTGCCGGCGGTCTGTTCGCCGTGAAGTTCTTCGTGCTGGACAAGGTGAGTTGGAGCAAGGAACTCGAACCGCTCGCGAAGGACGTTGAGGGTGCTCGAAAGCTGGAGTTCGACAAGAACGTCGCCGTCGCCGACCTGCCGGTGGCGGACTACGCGACCCGTCTCGCAACCTCGTCGCTGGCGCTCGACGGCGCGACACCCAAGACCCGTGAAGGCGTCTGGCGTTCGCTCGGTCTGTTGAACGGAACGCTCGAGCCCGGGGCGGTGGGCCTCACCGCGCTCGTCGACCAACCCGCCTTCTACGACCCGACCGATCGAGCCATCTACGTGGTGGAGGGCCTGGACCCGGAGTGGCGCACCTATGCGTTACACCGAGCGCTCACTATGGCACTGCTCGACCAGCACTTCGATTGGTCGACCCGCCTTGCCGACGCGGCACCCACGGTGGCGCGAGGCACGCTGGCGCTCTACGACGCAGATGCCATCTCGGTTGCCGACTCGTTGCTCGACCCCGATGCCCGCGAAGCGGTTGCCACGCAGTCGTTCTTGGCGTACACGAAGTACGAGGTGCCGGTCGCCTCGTCGCCCTTTGCGACGGCGACCACCGGCCGCCTCGGTCTGGCGGTGTCGCCCTATCTGGCGTCGCTCACCACCTCGCAGCGCGACCAGCTCGAGCAGAACGCAGCGTTCACCGACGGACAACTGCTGGACTTGCGTCGGGTGACCGGCAATGTGGAGGCCACGGTGGCGGCAACCTCGGAGGGAATGCTGTTCTGGTATCACGCACTTGCCAGCCGAGTGGGCATCGACCTTGCGTGGAAGGCTGCTCTTGCGTGGCAGACCGACGAAGTGGCGGGCAGTGTGAAGGTGTCGACCTTCTGCACCGAAGCCGCACTGTCGTTCGATGCCGCCAGCGCCGACGTGGTGACTGCTGCATTCACGGCATGGGCTGCTGCGGCGCCAACTGGTGGAACGAGTGCGGCACAGTTCGAACCCGTTGTCGGTGGACTACTGCCGGTGAAGGTGCAGGCGTGCGACGCGGGGGCCGCTGCCACCGCCGGCGCACCCAAGGCTCGCTTGTCGCTCGGTGGGGCACCGTTGCGGGCCGAGCAATTCCGCCAACTGCGGGTCTTGCACCCTGAGGTTCCGCAGGCGCAGGTGGCGTGTTCGGTCTACGGCGCCGACCCGCTCACGCAGGCCGACGACCGGAACATGGTGGACCCGGTGGGCGGCTGGGCTGCTCCGAAGGCACACCCGGTGCCCGACCCGTCCAAGGGTCCGTGCGCGGCACCCTGACGCTCGCATCCGAGTAGGCGTCAGTCGCGGAAGTTGTTGAACTGCAAGGGAATGCCGAGGTCGGCCCCCTTCAGCAGCGCCATCACCGCTTGCAGGTCGTCGCGCTTCTTGCCGGTGACACGGACGGTCTCGCCCTGGGTCTGGCTGCTGACGCCCTTCGGGCCCTTCTCCTTGATCATCCGGTTGATCTCGCGCGCCTTGTCGCTGCCGATGCCCACCTTGATGGTGATGACCTGCCGCACGGTGTTCTGGGTGGCGTCCTCGATCTTCCCGTAGTCCATGCCCTTCAGTGATACACCGCGCTTCACGAGCTTTTCCTCGACCACGAGACGCAGCGCTGCAAGCCGATCTTCGCTGACGGTTCGCAGCGTGAGGGCAAGGTCGTTGTGCTCGATGGATGAGTCGGTGTTCTTGAAGTCGAAGCGTGTGGCGATCTCACGCTGAGCCTGATCCACCGCATTCTTGACCTCTTGGCGGTCCACTTCTGAGACGACATCGAAACTGGGCATGTGTTCCAGCGTACCGAACCCTGTAGCCTCACTCTCCGCTGATGGGTCGGTGCCCGAGTGGCCAAAGGGAGTTGACTGTAAATCAACCGGCGTCGTCCTACGTAGGTTCGAATCCTGCCCGGCCCACCACACAGATCGCCAGGTCCTTCGGGCCTGGCGATCGTCGTTTCACCGGACACGTGTCCACGGGAGGTTGTGCCGCATGATCGTCATCGATGCCGAAGGGCTGGCTGCAAGCCGCCCGAACCGACCCCTGTTCGCAGGAGTGTCGCTCACCGTCGCCGACGGCGACCGCGTGGGCGTGGTGGGCATCAACGGCTGTGGCAAGAGCACCCTGTTGCGCATGCTGGCCCGCGAGATCGAGCCTGAGGCAGGCGAGGTGCGCTGGGGGCGTGGCGCTCGCGTCGGCTTCCTGCTGCAGCAACCGGTGCTGCCCGTGGGGACTGTCCGCGAGGCCGTTGGCGGCACCTGGCAGGGCGAGGCCATGCTCGATCGACTGGGCATGGCGGCGCTCGTGGACGCTCGTACCGATGAGTTGTCGGGCGGTCAGGCCAAGCGGGTGGCGTTGGCGCGCCTGCTGGTGGGGGAGTACGAGGCACTGATCCTCGACGAGCCCACCAACCACCTCGACCTCGATGCGATTCGGTTCCTGGAGGAGTGGCTGGCCGCCTATCGCGGCGGGTTGGTGCTGGTGACGCACGACCGTCACGTGCTCGACCGCGTCACCACCAAGGTGTTGGAGATCGACCGCGGCGCGGCCTACCTGCACATGCCCGAGGGCCGACATGCCGGTTCGGGCTATGCCGCCTATCTGGCAGGCCGTGCAGAGCGCGAAGAACGCGCCGAGGTGGCCGAAGCCGTGCGCAAGAATCTGGCGGCCAAGGAACTGGCCTGGTTGCGGCGTGGGGCTCCGGCCCGTACCGCGAAGCCCAAGGCTCGCATCGCCACCGCTACGGCGCTCGTGCAGGGCAAGGCCCAGGCCGCTGCCCGTGCCGGCGATCTGGCGCTCTCCATGGGCTCGCAGCGGCTGGGCTCCAAGGGCATCGAGGTCCGGGCGGTGTCGTTCTCGTGGCCCGACGGCTCTCAGGTTCTCGACGGCGTCAGCGCTGCGTTCGAACCTGGCGATCGTGTCGGCATCGTGGGTCCGAATGGTGCGGGCAAATCCACCCTGCTCGACCTGGTGGCCGGACGACTTGAGGCCAGCGGTGGGTCGGTGGAGCGTGGTGCCACGGTGAAGATCGGCTACTACGACCAATTGGGCAAGGACGTCGACCTCACGCAACGGGTCCGCGAGGCCGTGGCCGGCGACAAGGGCGAGCCATCGGTGGCCGATGTGATCCTGATGAAGCAGTTCTGGTTCGACGGCGACGCCCAGTTCGCCCCGATCGGCCTGCTCTCGGGTGGCGAGCGGCGGCGGCTGCAGTTGTTGCTCACGCTCGTGCAACAGCCCAACGTGCTGCTGCTCGACGAGCCGACGAACGATCTCGATCTCGACACGTTGCGGGCGTTGGAGGACTTTCTCGACGACTGGCCGGGGATCGTGATCACCGTGTCGCACGACCGTTCGTTCCTCGACCGGGTCACCGACGAGTTGTTCGCCCTCGACGGTCGTGGTGGCGCAGCGTGGGTCCGTGGCGGTGTGGCTGCGTGGTTGCAGCAGCGTCAGGCGCCCGCTGCGGCGCCCAAGACGGCCTCCGGGGCCGGAGCCAAGGCGGCGGCCAAACCGGTCGCCACGGCGGCCCCACGGCCGAAGCAGACGGGTGGACGGAGCCCTTCCACGGTGCGGCGGCAACTTGGGCAGGCCGAACGCGACCTCGCAGCCGCCACCGAACGTCGCGAATCGGTGGCTGCCGAGTTGGCCAACGCCGTCGACCATCGCGAAATGGGCGCCATCGGCGAACGTCTTGCTACGGCGCAAGAGGCCGTCGACGCGGCGGAAGAGACCTGGTTGGCCCTGGCCGACGAGGCCGAGGCACTCGGTCTCGAACTCTGAGTTGCGGGGTGCTCTCGGCCCGGTGCCGGGGTCGTCGGCAGTCTCGAGCTAGGCAAGAAGGTGCTGCATGAGGGCCACATCGTGCCAGCGGTTGAACTTTCGTCCGACCTCTCGCTCGATGCCCACCATCTCGAAACCGAGTTTCCGATGCAGGGCGATCGATGCGTCGCCGGCGGTGTTGATCCGGGCGAACACGGCGTGGAAGCCGCTGGTGGCGGCCACTTCGAGCAGTTGTTGCAGCAGCATCGAGCCGATGCCTTCGCCGTTGCGGTCGCGGCGCACGTACACCGAGTCCTCCACGCTGGTGCGATAGGCGGCCCGATCCTTGTAGGGCGAGAGCGCGGCGAACCCCACGACATGGCCCTCGACGTCCTCTGGATCCACCGCCACGAGGGCGGCAAATGCCCCCGTGCGGTCCGCCAGCCAGGCCTCCTGGTCGGGCAGCGAGCGTGGCACGAGATCGAACGTGGCCGTGGTGTGCATCACCTCGTGGTTGTAGATCACGCGAATCTGCTCGGCATCACCAATGGTGGCCAGGCGCAAAGTGACGGAACCCACCTCGAGGAGGGTAGCGGTGCGACCTGCGCGGAATCGCGATTCCCCTGTCCGCGCGGCCTGCGACGTCGCTATGCTCGACACTCGGTTTGCGGCTCTGCCGCGCACCACTGCCCTCCTAGCTCAGTCGGTAGAGCAACGCCATGGTAAGGCGTAGGTCGTCGGTTCGATTCCGACGGAGGGCTCGACCATATCGGTGTCGGTTTTGTCCGGCTCCGGTCGGCAAAGCCCTGGCGGCGTAGCTCAGTTGGTCAGAGCATCCGGCTCATAATCGGAAGGTCACCGGTTCGAAACCGGTCGCCGCTACAAATTCAACATTCCCACCACGTCACAGGAGACGGTCTCCAATGAGCAAGGCGAAATTCGAGCGCACCAAGCCGCACGTCAACATCGGCACCATGGGTCACATCGACCATGGCAAGACCACCCTGACTGCAGCCATCTCCAAGACCCTGGCCGATCGCGGTCTTGCGGCGTATACGCCGTTCGATCAGATCGACAAGGCGCCGGAGGAGAAGGCTCGTGGTATCACGATCTCGATCGCGCACATCGAGTACGAGACCGCGAATCGTCACTATGCGCACGTGGACATGCCGGGTCACGCCGACTACATCAAGA
>CANHST010000120.1 GCA_947463235.1 Acidimicrobiaceae bacterium | reverse complement strand
GCGGCGCACGATCCGCAGCGCTTGCCGACCTGGACCAATGCCTACGTGGATCCTGCGGGCTCGGGGTGGATCGTGTCCTCCATCGCTCCCGTGTACCAGGGCGGAACGCTCGAAGGCGTCGTGGGTTCCGATGTGAGCCTGACGGCGTTGACGGCCGGGGTGCTGGACAAACTGCAGCCCGAGCACGGGTTCAGCATCTTGCTGGATACCGATGGGGTGATCGTGGCGATGCCGCCTGAGGGGGAGGAACTGTTCGGCGCAGCGAACGCACCTGAGGTGGATTACGCAACGCTGGTCTACGAGGACGAGTTCAAGAGCGAGGACTACAACGTCAACCTTCGACCGGACACCACCGAACTGGCGGCTGTTCTTGCACAGAGTCCTCAGGGTGTCGAACAACTCGCCATCGCCGGCGAGGAGGTGCTGGTCGGGTGGCAGACGCTCGAGGACCCGACGTGGCGTGTGGTCACGATCGTGCCGAACGCCACGGTGCAGCAACTCCATGATCCCGGCGAGCGGCTGAAACACGCAACGATCCTCACGCTGTGGATCCTGCTGGGTGCCATCCTGGCGATGGGTGTGGTGCTGGCGGTGCGCGCCCGTCAGTTCAGCCTGGCGCTCACTCGGCCGCTGGAAGCGATTGACGAGGCCACTGCGAAGATCGGGGCAGGGGAGTTCGAACCTGCATTGCCGCCGGCTCCTGTTGCCGAATTGCACCGCACCGGCGAACGACTGCTTGCCACCGGCCGAAGTTTGAAGGCGGCCCAGGAGCGGAGCGAGGTCGAGGCGGAACGGTTGCGTGTGAGCGAGGATCGGTATCGCACGATCTTCGACAACGTGGGCACCCCGGTGCTGACGGTGGGTGCCGACGGCCGGGTGATCGATGCCAACGAGGCGGCGAGTGAACTGTTCGGCAAGTCCCTCAAGGGAACCGACCTCGGGGCCACGCTCCCGGCTGGTCGGTGGCGCGAGCCCGGCCACCACGTCGTTCCGTTCAACGACCCGCAGCGTGGCCACCTCATGCTCGAACTCGGGGTCGATCGCTCGGGCGGCGGCCCCGACTCCGTCCTCACCCTCACGCTGCGCGACATCACCGGTGAGGAACGCGCGCGTGCGCTGCTCGAAGCAGCCCGCGAGACGGCCGAACGTACGGCACGTCTGAAGGACGAGTTCCTCGCGTCGATGAGTCACGAGATCCGTACGCCGTTGAACGGTGTGGTCGGTGTGCTCTCGCTGATGGCCGACCGGGAGTTGCCGCCGGAGGCGCAGCGCGATCTCGCAGTGGCGCGCTCGTCGGCCGATGACCTGCTGGTGTTGGTGAACGACGTGCTCGACTTCGCCAAGATCGAAGCCGACCAGGTCTCGTTGGTACTCCATGACGTGCGGCTGGCCGATGTCATCGAGAGTGTTCATCAGCTGTACGGGCCGTTTGCGGCCGACCAACGCGACGCCCTCACCACCTCCATCGACGCTGATGTTCCGGAGTGGGTGCGCCTCGATGCCACACGTGTTCGACAGGTCTTGTCGAACCTGGTGAGCAATGCGCTGAAGTTCACCGAAGACGGCACGGTGCACGTGCGCGTCGGTCTCGAGACCGGAGCGGCCGACCTCGGCGATGTGGAGGCCGGAAGCGGGTTCATTCTTCGCTTCGAAGTGAGCGACACCGGTTCGGGGATCGAGCCGGAGCTCCAGCATCGGCTGTTCACCCGCTTTGCTCAGGGCGACCCGTTGAAGGTACGCCGCTTCCCCGGAACCGGGTTGGGTTTGGCGATCGTGAAGCGCCTCACCGAACTGATGGGCGGCGGCGTGGGGATGCACAGCGCCCCCGGAAAGGGCAGCACGTTCTGGTTCACCGTTCGTTCCGAGGTCGTCACTCCGGGCCGTAGCGAGTCTGCAGATGCCGCACTGCCCCCCGTCGATACCGGTGCCCCGATGCGGGTGCTGGTGGCCGAGGACAACGATGTGAACCGCTATCTGATGGTGTCGATGCTCGAGCGTCTCGGCCATGAGGCGACCGCCGTGGTGAACGGACGCGAAGCGGTGGAGTCGGTACAGGGCAAGTACTTCGATCTGGTGTTGATGGATGTGCAGATGCCGGTCGCGAACGGGATCGATGCCACACAGGCCATCCGAGCCCTTCCCGGCGAGATCGCCCGGGTGCCCATCCTGGCCGTGACGGCGAACGTGTTGCCCGAGCAGGAAGCCATGTACGGCGATGTCGGGTTCAGCGGGTATCTGCCCAAGCCGCTCACGCTGCAACAGTTGCGCGTTGCCATCGCCAACGTCGGCAGACCATCGAATACGGTGGCGGTCATGAGCGAGCCCGAGACCAGCGTGCCCGAACGTTTCAACATGTCGTTGATCGCGGAGTATCGGGAAGTCATCGGGCCCGAAGGTGCCCGCCAGATGGTGGATCTTTTCGTGGGTTCGCTGAGTGACCGTCGCGCCGAATTGGCGCAGGCATCGGCCGCTGAGGACCTCGAGGGCGTGCGACGCGCCGGGCACACGATCAAGGGCATGGCGGCCGCGGCCGGCGCAGCGCGCATCTCCGAGTTCGGGCTGCGACTGCAGCACGCAGAGTGGAGCGACGTCGGCGGGCTTATCGCTGCGCTCGACCTCGAGTCGGCAGAGGTCGTGGTCGAGTTGGCTGGTGCCTGGGGCTTGGAGCAGTAGGCCCGGCTTCGGGATGGCCCCGCAGGTCTGAGTACGGTGCTGCACATGACTGAAGCCTGGATCATCGACGCCGTTCGCTCTCCCCGTGGCAAGGGCAAAGACACCGGGGCCCTGCACGATGTGCACCCGCAGCGCATCCTTGCGCAGGTGCTGAACGCGCTGCAGGCGCGCAACGGGTTCGACACCGCCGATGTGGACGACGTGATCATGGGTTGTGGCGCTGGCAGCGGCGATCACTCCATGGACATCGCCCGTATGGCTGCGCTCGATGCCGGTTGGAGCATCCAGGCGCCAGGCGTCACGCTCAACCGCTTCTGCGGGTCGGGTCAGCAGGCCGTGAACTTCGGTGCTGCCGGCATCCTGGCCGGCTTCCAAGACCTGGTGGTGTCGGGTGGCGTGGAGAGCATGTCGCGCCCTGCGCCGATGCACGTCGATGGTTTCACTGCCAACAACAACCATCTCCGCGACCAGTACGACATGGTGCCGCAGGGCATCTCGGCCGACCTCATCGCCAGCGTCGAGGGCTTCAGCCGCGAAGAACTCGACCAGTTGGCAGTCGACAGCCAGACCCGCGCCGCAGCGGCGATGGCGGAAGGCCGCTTCGACAAGTCGATCGTGCCGATCTACCACGACGATGGCCGCCTCGCTCTCGACCACGACGAGCACCCCCGTGCTGGCACCACCCTTGCCGACCTCGCCAAGCTCAGCCCGAGCTTCGCTGGGATGGGTGGTCACACGATGGCCGGCCGCGAGCTCTCCATCGACGAGACCGCTCGCAAGGCATACCCGCACGTCGCCGAAATCCGCCACGTGCACCACGGCGGCAACTCGTCGGGTGTGGTCGATGGCGCAGCGGCAGTGCTGCTGGCATCCCCCTCATACGCCCGTGCGCAGGGCCACGTGCCGCGTGCCAAGGTCACGATGGCGGCAGTAGCGGGCGACGAGCCCGTCATCATGCTCACGGCGCCCGGGCCGGCAACCGACCTGGTGCTGAAGAAGGCGGGCATGACGTTGTCCGACATCGATCTGTTCGAGGTGAACGAGGCGTTCGCCGCCGTGTTGATGAAGTGGCTGCGCCACACCGGAGCCGACTGGGACAAGACCAACGTGAACGGTGGGGCCATGGCGCTCGGCCACCCGATTGGCGCCACGGGCGCGATGCTCATCGGCACGCTGCTCGACGAGCTCGAGCGCCGCGACCTGCAGACCGGTCTGGTCACCATGTGCACCGGTGGCGGCATGGCCACCGCCACGATCATCGAGCGCATCTAACCGCAAGCGTTACTGCAGGGGAGTGAACGAGGCCAATTCCACCGTGTAGGTCTCGGAGTACACCACGTCGCCGATGAGGTCGGAACTCGACTTCGATTCCTTGTGCGACGTCATCTTCACGGGCAGGCCGTGGTCGTCGAACCACCAGTCAGCCACCGCATGTTCCCAGTACTGGTCGGCATCCTCAACGCTCATTCGAACGTGTGTGGCTTCCACATCGGTGCCGGCAACGTGCAGGATCGTTCGCTCCATCACCTTCCAGGTGGGCGCCCACGGACGGTCGTTCAACATGCACGCCAATTGCTGGCCGGCACCTGCGGCGGGTTCAGCGGTGATGAGTAGCACCGCCCGGTCGCACGTCATCTCCTCGCGCATGCCGTGCTGGAAGAACTCGTGGTAGTACGCGCCCAGTGGCGCCAGTTCGATGCCCTGGGGTGTGGCACACAGGTGGTATTCCTCGTAGCGCTCGCGGAGTAGATCCCATCGGAACTGCACGCCGCATCCCGACGGGGTGACGGTGATGGTGGTCTCCGCCGGGTAATCGTGCTGGGCGCCGCCGAGCACGTCGATGTGCTCTTCTCCGACGGTGGTGTAGCGGTAGACGCCTGGTTCCGCAGTGGTGAACGACGGGGCGACGGTGGTGCTGCTCGAGATGACCGGTTCGGTGGTGGCCGGCAGCGTGGTCTGGTCGCGGAAGCGTTGCACGGCTTCGTCGGCGTCAACCACCCGCGCGGTGTCGTTCAGCCACACCTGTCGAACGACCAGTCCGATCACTGCGAGCGCGACGACGACTGCGGTTGCGACGATGATGCGCCGTCGGACTCCCCTGCGTCCCACACGCGCAGGCTAGTACCTGCGGCGTTCAGGAGTGTGCGGTCAGGTGGTGGCGGCGCGAACGGCGTTCAGTGTCTCGATGGCGGCGAGGGCCACATCGGCACCCTTGTTCCCGGCCTTGCTACCGGCACGCTCGAGCGCCTGGTCCATCGTGTCGACCGTGAGGATGCCGTTGGTCACCACCACGCCGGTGTCGAGACCCACTCGCATCAGACCCGCAGCGCTCTGGTTGCACACCACTTCGAAGTGGTAGGTGGCACCGCGCATCACGGCACCGAGGGCCACGATGGCGTCGTAACGGCCCGACGAAGCCAGCACCTTCGCGGTGTGCGGAATCTCGAGTGCGCCGGGCACCCAGATGGTGTCGATGGCATCGTTGTCGACACCATGTCGCACCAGCGCGTCGCGAGCCCCGGCTTCGAGGCGGCCGACGATGAGGTCGTTGAAGCGACTGCAGATCAGCGCAAAGCGGAGGCCATCGCCGCGCATGTTGCCGTGGAACGTGGTCATGGTGCTACTCCGTGAGTTCAGGGTTGAGTGGCGGCGCCCACGAGGGCGTCGGCGTCGTGGGTACGGCGGTACTCGATGAGGTCGGCGATCGAGACCAGGGGAAGGCCGTGATGGCGGGCGAACGTGTGCAGTTCGGGCAAACGCGCCATCTCGCTGCCGTCGGCGGTGGTGATCTCGCACAACACTCCGGCAGCGCTGCGGCCGGCGAGGCGAGCAAGGTCGACCGCTGCCTCAGTGTGACCCGGACGCTCCAGCACGCCGTTCGGCCGGGCACGAAGCGGGAAGATGTGGCCGGGACGGTTGAACATCTGCGGTGTGCTGTCGGCGTGGCCGAGCGCTCGCAGCGTTGCTGCACGATCGGCCGCCGAGATGCCCGTGGTGGTGCCTTCGGCGAGGTCCACCGTCACGGTGAACGCGGTGCGGAACTGGTCGGCGTTCGCTGCGGGAGGCACCATCAGCGGCAACTCCAATTCCTCGCAGCGATCGCCAGGAAGCGCGGCGCAGATGACACCGGAGGTGTGACGAATGAAGAACGCAATGGTTTCCGGGCTGGCGGCGTCGGCGGCCATGATCAGGTCGCCTTCGTTCTCGCGGTCCTCATCATCGGCCACGACCACGATGCCGCCGGCGGCGATGGCGGTGATGGCCGCCTCGATGGGATCGAACAGGTGGGATGTCACTGGTTCTCCTTCAGCAGGCGCTCGACGTACTTGGCCATCACATCGACCTCGATGTTCACGAGGTCGCCCGGGCCCTTGTGACCCAATGAGGTGACGGCGGCGGTGTGGGGGATCACGGCCACGGTGAAACCGTCGGCCAGCGGCTGAACCACCGTGAGGCTCACGCCGTCGACGGTGATGGAACCCTTCTCGACCACGTACCGCAGCAGGTGGCTGGGAATGCGCACCTGCAGGTCGGGAACCGGCTGAACGATCTCGCCGACCGCATCGACATGACCCTGCACCAGGTGGCCACCGAGGCGATCCTGCAACTTCACCGAGCGCTCCAGGTTCAGCGGGCTGCCGGCTTCGATACCGCGCAGGCTGGTGCGGTCGAGGGTCTCCTGGCTCACATCGGCCTCCCACCAGTCGGTGGAGTTCGCCACCACCGTGAGGCAGCAACCGTTCACCGCAATCGAGTCGCCGAGGTGTACGTCCTCCAGCACGGTGCGCGCCTGAATGCGCAGTCGCTGACCGTCGAAGGATTCCACCTTTCCAAGTTCTTCCACGATGCCCGTGAACATGTCGCGTGTCCGTTCTGCTGCTGCCGTAAACCAAAGGGGGCACAGCGACGCGGACGACGCGGGCACGCCGAGAACGGCGCGACCAAGTCGCTCGTGTGGCCCTGCTCCCATCCGGACTGTCACCGTCGGCCCCGGAATCTCACCGGATCGGCCCCACACCGTTGCCGGTGAGGGGTTCGCGGGCTTTCACCGCCGGTCGGGAATTACACCCAACCCCGCAGGGGGAATTCAGTTGTCGTAGGCGAAGCTACCAATGGCCGCGAATGCGTGCATGATCGCGCTGGGAAGAAATCGGACGCTGTCGAGTTGCCTCAGCGGGCCGTGCGGCCGCGGGCGCTGCCCGCCGCCACGATGGCCTCGAATTCGTCGTCGGTGAGCGGAATCACCGACAGACGGTTGCCCTTCGCAAGGAGGCGGCACTCCGCAAGTTCCGGCATGGTGCGCAGTTCGTCGAGCGGAATGAAGCGCAGCTTCTTCACCGGTGCAACGGTGACGAGATCCCAGCGCGGCTCGTCGGGGTTCGAGCCCGGGTCGAAGTACTTGCACGTCGGGTCGAACTGCGTGGGGTCGGGTTCGGCCTCGCCGACGATCTTCGCCACGCCGGCGACGCCGGGGGGCGTGGCGTTCGAGTGGTAGAAGATCGCCTTGTCGCCCTTGCGCATGGCTCGCAGGAAGATGCGCGCCTGATAGTTGCGGATGCCGTCCCACCCTTCGCGCTTGGCTGCCACCAGATCGTCGTAGCCGAACACGTCGGGCTCGCTCTTCATCAACCAATACGCCATGGTGGGCGACGTTACTGTGCGCGCTCCGCAAGCACCTTGGCGTAGAGCGATTCATACTGCGCGGCGCGCGAGCCCCAACCCACATCGCGGCTCATCGCCCGCTTCTGGATCTTCTGCCAGGCGGCCTTGTCGTGGAAGAGGTCGACGGTACGTTCGATCGCGACGGCCAAGGCCGGTGCTTCGACTGGGCTGAACTGCACCCCGGTGGCCACCCCGTCGTGCAGCGCTGCCTCGTTGGCATCGATCACCGTGTCGGCCAAGCCACCCACACGCGCCACCACCGGAACCGCGCCGTACCGCAAGCCGTAGAGCTGGGTGAGGCCGCACGGTTCGAACCGCGATGGCACCAACATGGCGTGGGCCCCCGCCTGGAGGCGGTGCGACAGCGCCTCATCGAATCCGATCACGGTGGCAACCTGCGTGGGGTTCGCCTCGGCTGCGTTGCGGAAGCCGGCCTCCAGCGTTGCGTCGCCGGTGCCGAGCACCACCAACTGGGCTTCGGTGGCGAGCACGCGCGGCAGCGCGTCGAGCAACAGATCCAGCCCCTTCTGTGCGGTGAGTCGACTCACCACGGCCAACACGGGCACATCGCTCCGTACCGGCAGTCCGAGTTCGCGCTGCAAGGCGGCGGTGTTCTTCGCCTTGGCAGTCGGCCTGCGCGCCGAGAACGGGGCAGCGAGGTGCGGGTCGGTCTCGGGGTCCCAGATGCCGGTGTCGATGCCGTTCACGATTCCGGTGAGCTCATGCGCGCGCACGCGGAGCAACCCGTCGAACCCCATGCCATCGTTCGGCGTGAGGATCTCACGTGCGTAGGTGGGGCTGACGGTGCTGAGGTGGCTGGCCCACTGCACGCCAGCCTTCAGGAAGCTCAGCTTCCCCCAGTACTCCATGCCATCCACGTGCATCGCCTCGGCTGGCAACTGCAGCGCCTTGCGGACCGATGGCTCGAACAGGCCTTGGAAGGCGAGGTTGTGAATGGTGAGCACCGTGGGCGGGGCGGCGGCGTGTTCCTTGTCGAAACGGAGGTATGCGGCGGTGAGCGCTGCCTGCCAGTCGTGCAGATGCACCAGGTCGGGCTTCCAGTTGCCCAATCGGCCGAACGCCAACTGCGCGCCCACCCAGGACAAGGCGGCGAACCGCAGGTGGTTGTCGGGCCAGTCGTTGCCGTCAGGGCCGAGATACGGGCCGCCAGTGCGGTCGTACAGATGCGGAGCATCGATGAGCATGACCGACAAACCGTGTGCGGTGGTGCCGCGCACCAACTCGCCCTTGCCGCCGAAGAGTCCCGGTAGTTGCGCAACGCGCGTCACGCCGTGCAGTTGTGCACGAACACCGGGATAGCCCGGTAGCAACACCTGCGCATCGACTCCCATCGGCCCCAGTGCCATCGGAAGTGCCCCGGCCACGTCGGCCAATCCGCCGGTCTTGACCAACGGGTAACACTCCGGGGT
>CANHST010000119.1 GCA_947463235.1 Acidimicrobiaceae bacterium | reverse complement strand
GTGTACGGGCAGTCGTCGCCCCCACGCTGTTCGCTCTGCTCACCATTCACCGGGTGACAGTTCGGCTCGCTGATGATGCCCACGCTGGCCCAGCGAGTGTGCCCCAGCACCGACACCCGGGCCTGCGGCGACAGCAACGCGAGCCGCAGCAGTTCATCAGCGTGAACGGCACCGCGCAGCGCCTTCACGTTGTCGCCCAACTCGCCGATCTCCGCGGCAGCTTTGTAGACGAAACTGATGCTCGGACCGGCGATGCGCACCGAGCCGTTCTGGAACAACGGGTCGGCAGCGCGCTTGGCCACCAACGACTGCACCGCAGGGTCCGCGGCGTCGAGGCCGTGGTGCCAGACGAACACGTGGATGCCGGCGCTGTCGCGGCCACGCACTTCCATGCGGTCGATGGCCGACAGCGCCTGCTGAATCGACAGGTACCCGGACACTGCCGCAGTACCGGCATCGCGCCCGGCGAATGCCGCCACGCAGTTCGCCGTGCGAATGCGATCGTTACGCACCGCCCACACGGCGTCGCGCAGCGCCAGCAGCTCGGCGTTCGCCGCCTCGAGCGCCTCAACGGAGAGATCGGTGGCGGCTTCGAGTTCGGCGTCGCGCTGGGCAATGCGGGCATCGATCTGGTCGAGACGAGCTGTGAGACCGGTGATCAGTTCGCTTCTGCCGACGAGCGCCTGCGAGCCGGGCACGCCGTGCAGCAGGCGATCCACCTCGGCGACCGACGCCGCTGCATCGACCAACACTGGCGACGACACCGCTGCGTCGAGCAAGGAAAGCAGTTCGTCCGCGGTGGGAACCGGCCGCTGGGACGGACGGGAGACGATCGCAACGATGCCGCACATGACGAACAGGTTACCGACCGCCACCGACGCCGAGAGTGCAGCCGTTTCACGTCACACCCGGCTGCCACGACAACTCGAGGCCGGCGGAGCCAGTCAGAGCCAGGGGTTGACCGTCGGGCCGGTGCGTGGACTACCCGCGACGCCGAGTTGCCCGTTGGCGTTGAGCCCCCAGCCCACCGCATCGCTCGGCGAACGAACCGTGCTGGGTGCCACTGCGAGGGTGTGGGCGCCACCCAACGCCATGCTCTTCGTGCCGTTCAGTAGGCCACTCGTGAGCAACGTCGCCACTCGACGGTTCACCTGATCGCCCAATCCGAGTTGGCCGCTGGTGTTGTTTCCCCAGCAGAGCATGCGAGCAGCCGCGCCCGCGCCGCGAATCACGCAGGCGTGGCCTGCACCGGCCGACACCGTGGTGGCACCGCTGAGCAACGCCGTTGATGACGTCTTCACGACGACAGGAACCTTGCTGCGGGTGACGGTGTTGTTGCCCAGTTGGCCCGAGGCGTTGTTGCCCCAGCAGCGGACGGTGCCGTTGGAGATGCGAGCGCAGGCGAAGTCGACGCCCACTGCGATGGCGGTGGCCTTCGCAGCCACCCCGTCGATGCCCGCCACCTGCACCGGGAACTTCGCCGACACCATCGTGTTGTTGCCCAATTGCCCGGACACGTTCCGACCCCAGCAGCGCACCGCACCGTTCGACATCAGCGCACATGCGGTGGAGCCACCGGCGGCTACCGCTGCGACACCCTTCAACGCCACGCCGGCTCTCGCCTTCACGGCGACGGGTCGCAGGCGCTGCACGACAGAGCCATCGCCCAACTGGCCTGCTTCATTCGCGCCCCAGCACCGCGCCGTACCGGTCGCTCCCGGGCTGTTCACGGCACAGGCGAACGACGCACCGGCGGCGACAGTCGCCACACCGGTCATCGCGGTCGTCGCGCTGCTCATCACCGACGTGGGCACCGATCGCAGTGACCGCGTGCCATCACCGAGTTGGCCGCTGGCATTGAGGCCCCAACACTTCACCCGGCCAGCAGCCACCGCGCACGTGAAACGCTCGCCCGCAGTGATCTGCGTCGCTCCCGACACCCCGGTCGCGACCACTGGCAGCGTCGACGACACCAATGTGCCGTTGCCCAGTTGACCGCTCGCGTTCGAGCCCCAGCAACGCACCGTGCCGTCCGACACGCGAGCGCACGAATGCGCCACACCCGCTGCCACCTGTTTGGGCGCAGGGTTCGCGACGAAGGGCACGACGTTCGCGCCCGTAGATACCGGCGACGTGCCGGCTGCATTGGTGGCGGTGGCCGTCAGCGTGTAGCTCACGCGGTTCGACAACCCAGAGAGGATGAACGCCGTAGCCGGGGGAACCACTTCCACCGACACGGGATTGCCCACAGCGGGCGTTGCGGTGACGGTGTACGAATCCACCGCCGGCGTTGCGGTGACCGGGGTGATGGTGCCGCCGATCGTGCCACTGACACCGAGCGTGAACGACACACCGAGGGTCGGTCCCGCGGCTGGCGCGTTGAACGGACTGATACCGTTCACCTTGCCCGCGCCGTCGAGGGTGAGTTGCACCGTGGTCGACCAGTAACGCTCGACCGCACCGTTCAATGTGCACGCCACGCCAAGGCGGTAGGCACCTGCGGCCAGGTAGTCGGCCGGGAACACCGTGAACTCGAACGTATTCGGCAACCCCACGATGGCCCCGGTCGTCACGGCAGTGTTCACATCGACGAACGGGTTGCCCGATGCGTAGAGCAGGTCCACCTGCGCTCCCGCCGGCGCAGTAGGTACGCCTCCGAGATAGGTGAGTTGCGACACATCGACGGAGTTGGCTGCCAGAAACGTCTGTGCGCGATAGCCCCCGGTTGCGGAATCGCCCGGGCAGGCCGCGCCCGCAGGCAGCAGGAGTCGGAACGACGTCGTTCCCGATGTCGGGAACGTCGATGCCCGTCCAGCCGGGCTCGCGTTCGGCGGCAACGCGGCAGACGCCACCCCTGAAGGCAACATCGTTGCCGTCATCGCCACGGCGCTCATGAGCGCCGCAGCACGACGACCGAAGCGGTGGAGACGTCGGCCCAGGAAGTTCAGGCGTCGATCGTTTCGCGAGCCTCGGCGTCGACGACCTGGTGGTCGATGTCGTCGCCGAAGGATGGTGGCATTGCCGCTGCCTGTTCCGCCGCCAGCCGCGCCCGGCGCGAGGTGAGCCAGCGAGTGACGATGAGCCCGATGTCGAGGATGAGTACCACGAGGAGCACCACCAACAGCCACGGCGTGTCTCGTCGGTCCACCAGCGTGGTGACGATGGGGCCAGCACCGGACGCCGAGACGCGCCACACGAACGTGCCGATCGTGGGCGCCGGTACCCGCACGCGCACCACCTGGCTCGACGTTTGTCCGCCAGCCAAGACGCCGGGGTTCTTCAGGTCGAAGGTGGTGGAGATGTCGAACTCGTCGCGCCCCACCGAGCCCTCCAGCGCCACACGGCGCAGCGTGTCGCGGGTGAGGTTGTGCACGCTGACGGTGACGTCGAAGTCGGAGCCGCCGCCGAGGCCGCTGCGCAGCCATCCCGCCAGACCATTCGACACGGGTACCGGCCGAACGGTCAACTCCACGAGCGGATCGTCGGGGCGAGGAGCGGCCACCTCTTCCACCGGATGCCCAGTGATCTTGAACGACGCAACGCTGACCACATCGCTGGTGGGCGTGGAGACCCTCACCACGCAGGGGCACGGCGCGGGCGGCTCAGTGACCACCATCTCGGTCCAGGTGAGTTCGCCGTCGGGCAGCAACTCGAAGCCCTTGCTGCCCACCATGTCGCAATCTCGCGAGCCTCGTCGGGCGTCGTTGCCGCAGATCGACACCGTCACGTAGCTGGCATCGAACCCTTCCACCGAGACACGCACGCGGTCGCCGGGGGCCGCCTCCGGGCGACTGACGAGCACCGATGGCCCCTGGCCCACTGGCGGAGCCGAGGTTGGTTGCGCCGACGCGGCGCCGCCGAGCACGAACGAGGCGATCACGGCGACGAGCGCAGAGACCATGTGGCGCAGGCTCACTGGTGTTGCAACTCTCGCGACGCTGCCGGAGGCTGCGGGGTGGGACGTGCAGTGCCTCCCGCCCTGCGACGACGAGCCCGGAGGGCCAGCAGCACGAGCACGACCACGAGCACCAACAACAACAGGGTGATCGGAGGAGCAAACTGAGTGGTGCTGGCCGTGCTCGTGGGGGCGTTGTCGATGCCCTCTCCTTCCGGCTTGATGGACACCTTGGTGCTGTTCACGAAGAGTGCGGGCACATCGGCGACCTCCACGGTGAGGTCGGCGTGCTCGCCCGGCAGCAACTCGGAGATTTTGGGCATCTTGATGGTCTTGGAGAAGGCGCCGAACGGGCCGCCGACTTCCACCAACGGAACACCGCTGAGCCGCACGTTGCCGCGGTTCTCCACACGGAACCGCACCGTGGTGGAGCCACCGAACGAGTTCAGCGAGTGGTGGTAATCGGACTCGAGATTGGTGATGCCGAACTCGGTGCGGAGGTCGCCAGCGACTCGCACGAACAGGCGTGTGCCGGTTCGACGGTCGACGGTGACGGCCGTCCCGGGGTCTTCGTTGACGCCGAGCGTGGCGCTCGACGCCAACACTGCACCGACATGATCGCCCGGCGCGGCGTCACGCGGCACGGTGATGGAGAACGGAATGGTGGTCTGCATGCCGGGGGGCACGCTGATGGCTTCTTGGTCGAGCGTGAGCCACGTGCCCACGTCGACGGGTTCCTTGTCGCCCGCCAACAGGGCGAAGGTTCCATCGTCGTTGTTGAAGGCGTCGGTGGCGTACACCCTGAACACGAGGGGCACGTTGCCGAGGTTGTACACGGTGACTTTGTCGGCGACGGTGTCGCCCGGTGCGATGGTGTACGAGAGGTTCGGGCGATTGCCCACCTCTTCGGCGCTACTGGCCGGCGCCAGCGTCCAACTCTCCACGGCTTCGCCCTGCGTGGGATCGATCGAGATCGTGCTCGGATCGATGGGTGTGGTCTCGGCGGCGGTCGGGTCGCTGGAACTCGGCGGCGTGGACGCGGATGCCCCATCCACCGGAACGAGCGCGATGAGCGCTGCAGCGAACAGCGCTGGGGCCAGGCGGAGACTGGGGCTACGAAGCATGGGTGAGCGGGTCTTTCGAGTTCGGTTGGTCAGATCTGGAAAACCGACGATGGTGCGGGGCGGCCGAAGCCGCCCCACACCACCGATCAGTGCATTTCAGTAGGTGCGCAGAGCGCCGATCACAGCACCGAGATGGTGAGCGTCGCGGTGTACACGCCGTTGTCCTTCGTCACCGGGATGAGGAGACGAATGCGGGCGTCGAACGCAGCGATGCCGAGACCGACGTTGCTCGCTGCCGAACCGAGGGTCTTCGGAGCAGCCTTGAGGCCGGTCGTGAAGTCCGGCTGCACGACGGCACCAGCAGTGGTGGTCATGTCGTAGCCCTCGAGCGTGGCGCCCGAGTCGTAGCTGCGGACCGGGGTCCAGCCGAGGTAGTTACCGCTGAAGGTGTCAGCCGACGTGGTGCTGGTGAAGTCGGACATGGCGCCCTGGAGCGTCCAGCCGGCATCGACGTTGCGGGTGTCGACCACGGTCACCTGGTTCAGGCGGCCCGATGCACGGAAGTACTTACCGGCCTCGGAACCCGTCTGGATGAGGTCACCCTTGCCGAGCGACAGACCGCAGTTGGTGGGGTAGGTGACCGCACCGGGGTTGGTCGGAACGCCGTTGGCATCCACCGGGTAGGGGTACTGGCTGAAGCCCGGGTCGGTGGCGCCGCCCGAGATGGTCGGGGCCGTGCCACCGGTCAGCAGACCGGGAGCATTCGGGTCCTGAGTACCCACGAGGGCGGCAACCGCGAACGCCGGGAAGGCATTGGTGGCCGACTCGGCCGGCAGAGCGCCGTACACGCCGCAACGCTGGGTCAGCACGAGGCCGCCGAGCGGGCGGGTCACGTCGATGACCTGCGTCACCAGCGTGGCCGACTGCGGGACGCCAGCGGAGCTGGCAGCGCCACCGGTGGCCGGTGCCGTGAAGTTCGGGGTGACGGTGACCGTGTAGGTCGTGCCGGAGGTGAGACCGGTGAGGCTGAACGACGTGGCGGTACCAGCAGCGGTCTGCGCGGCGATGGACGCCGGGCTCACCGAGATGGTGTAGTTGGTCGGCTGGTTGGTGACGCCGAGAGCGTCAACCGGAGCCGTCCAGGTCAGGTTCAGACCGCCCACGACGGGGGTGCTGATCACGTTGGTGACGGTGCCCTTGTCGTTGGCGTCGTACACCAGCGACGAAGCGCTGGCGGCCGAAGCGGCACTCGAACCAGCGGCGTTAGTGGCCGTGGCGGTGA
Organism: Acidimicrobiaceae bacterium; assembly: GCA_947463235.1. GTDB lineage: Bacteria > Actinomycetota > Acidimicrobiia > Acidimicrobiales > Ilumatobacteraceae > UBA668. The sequence goes on along the minus strand of CANHST010000119.1, from coordinate 2,642 downwards.
GGGTGTAGGTCTTGCCGTTGGTCAGACCACTGATCGAGAACGATGCAGGGCTGGTCGGGCTACCCGACACGGTCACCGAGCCGGCAGCGCCGCCGTTGCTCGAGGTCGCGGACACCGTGACACTCGAGACAGCCAGAGCACCCGTACCGGCGGTGAAGGCCACCGAACCCGACAGGGTCTGGCTCACACCATTGACCAGGCTGGCCGGAGCCGACGGGGTTGCCGGGGCGTTGGCCACCACGAAGTTCGTCAGCGCACCAGCGCCGCTCACGGTCGTGGCGATCTTGGTCTGCCAGTAGCGCTGCGTGTTACCGGCCGCGTCGGTGCAGGCAACGCCCACCTTGTAGATGCCGTTGTTCGTGAACGTGCCCGAGGGGAACACGCTCAGCTGGAAGTTGGTACCAGCGACGGTGACGGCACCCGTGGTGAGTGCGGGGTTCTGGTCCACGATCGGGTTACCGGACGAGAACAGCGGGTTGATGCCCGTGCTCGAGCCACCGATGCTGGGGCTGCCACCCACGAACAGCAGCTGCGAAGCGTCTGATGCGTTGGGGATGATGAAGGTCTGCCAGCGGTAGCCGGCCGTACCGTCACCCGGGCAGGCAGCGCCGCCGGGGAGGGTGAAGCCGAAGCTGGTGGCAGCGGTACCCGACGTCGGCGCCATGGTGGCGGCACCGGTTGCGGCGGTGTTGGCGGGCAGCGCCGCGGCCGAGGCCACGTCGGTACCAGCAGCGACGAGACCGGCGGCGATGGCAGCAAATGCTGCGAGCGCCCCGATGACTCGCTTGGACTTACGGTTTGCGTACAAGTGTGTTTCCCTTTCGAGGAGTGGTGGCGGAGAGTGTTGGAGGGATGGGTCGCGGATCAGGCGCCACGAAGCGTGGTGCTGTCGCCGCAGGTGCCGAGCGCCAGGAAGCCGAACTTCTGGATCGTCGTGGTGGCCTGGCAGACCTGCGAGGTCGAGCCCTTGAAGAGCTGCTTGATGGCGTCGTTGCCGAAGGCGCTGTTGATCACCGAGGCGGGGAACACGTTGTAGAGGTCGCGGCCGTACGACGTGGCGTAGAACGCGCTGTCACCCACCAGGTTCGGGCGGGTGCCCGTGACCGGGTTGTTGGCCGAGAGGTCCGAGATGGTGCCGATGCCGACCGTGGTGGGCATACCGCCACGAGCAGCGCCGTTGGCCTTGCCGATGTAGCCGCCAACCGAGAAGCCGATGATGACCTGGGCGCCCGGGTCGATGGCATCCACTGCGTCGCCGCGAGCGACGAGTGCGTCACCGTCGTTCTCCTGCGAGCCGCCGAAGGCCAGGCCGGTGGCCGGGTCGATGGCGCCGTCGCACACCGTGGTGGTGGTGAACACCGAGGTGCTGCCCTTCATGTTGGTGCGCCACACCTGACCGGTGCCCGAACCCGACTGAATGTCGCAGCCGTAGATCTTCACGCCGCCGATGGTGACGCCAGCAGCCGTGGTGAAGATCTGCTGCAGCTGAGCAACCGTGAGGCTGGTGACCGGCGTGCCGGTCTTGCGGTAGTAGCCGAAGCTCAGCGCGTCACGGGCGAACGGCACGTAGGCCAGCGTGGTGCCCGCCGTGCCGGAGAGGCTCGATGAACGGGCGAAGCTGATCTGACCGCTGGCCGACGTGGTGCCGGTACCGCAGTTGGTGTTGGAGGTGGTGCCGCCGGCCGTGATGGTCGTGAGCAGTGCGGTACGGCCTGCGCCCGAACCGTTGGGACGGTTGAACGACGGGCCGCCGGTGCGGCTGGTGATGCAGGTGGTGGTGAGGCCGCCAGCAGTGGCGTCCCACGACACGAGCTGCTTCTGACCCGTGGCCGAGTCGGTCTGCAGCGGCGTGTAGTTCACGCCGTTCTCGAAACCGGCGAAGGCGTTGATGAGGTCCTGCGTGGTGTCGGAGCCGACGCCCACGAACGGAGCGTCGTACTGCTTCGGGTCGGCGGACGCCGAGTCCCCGGTGGAGACTGCGGCCCCCACGAGAGCGATGGCAGCCAGAGCGAGCGAGAGCCCCTTGGCCTTCTTCGTGCTGAGCATGATGTTGATGTGTCCCTTCAGGTGGCGGATCGCCCGCTGTGCAGTGCGAGCAGGGGCATCAAACACGACCCACGTTGCGTCTGGTTGGCCTCGAAATGAACGCTGCAAGACCTCGTCAAGCATTCATCTGCACGCCATCAATCGGTTACGACCAGGTCGTTTACGGACACCTTTCCGACGCTGCCGGCGGTGGCCTCACCGCTGCCAGTGTTGGGCAGGTCGCCCGATGCTCCCGACGAACGGCCACGGCGCAAGCGCGACGAACCGATCAGGCGTTTCACCTGATCACCGGCCGGTTTTGCGTCGTCTGCCGTTCACCTTCACGGTGAACAGCAACGGAGTCAGCCGAAGCGACCCATCACGTAGTCGAGGGTGCGCTCGTCCTGGGGCGAGCTGAACATGGCGTCGGTCGGGCCATGTTCCACGATCACTCCCGGCGTTCCCTGACTCGCCAGGAAGAACGCACAGTGATCCGACACGCGAGCGGCCTGCTGCATGTTGTGCGTCACGATCACGATCGTCACTTCGGAGACCAGTTCGATGATGGTCTCCTCGATACGGCGGGTCGACGTCGGGTCGAGTGCCGAGCACGGCTC
>CANHST010000118.1 GCA_947463235.1 Acidimicrobiaceae bacterium | reverse complement strand
TCGGTCATCACCGGCTACCGGGTCCAGTACTCGGCGAATGGTGGCCTCACGTGGTTGGACCCAGTGAACGGCGTGACCTCCGCGCTGTCTCTGAAAGTTTCGGGCCTCACCAATGGTTCCACCTACCGGTTCCGAGTGGCGGCGACAAACGTGGCGGGAGTCGGTGCGTACTCGTTGGTAGTGGTGGCGGTGCCTGCGGCGGTGCCCGCCAAGGTGGCTACGCCCACGGTGACGTCATCACTCGGTCGGGTTACGGTGCGGTGGGTGTTGCCAGCCAATGGCGGTGCGCCGATCACCGACTACGTGGTGCAGTACTCCGCCAACAATGGCGTCACGTGGGTCACCTATGCCGATGGTGTCAGCACGGCGCGGTCGGCCACGTTGGCAGGCCTGCGCCGTGGTGTCACGTACCGTTACCGGGTGGCGGCCGTGAACCGCAGGGGCCGGGGCGCGTTTAGCGTGGCGTCGTTGGCGAACCGCCTGGCCTGAGTCTCAGGCAACGCGGTCACCGGAATGGGCCGATACGGCCGCCCATTTGGATGACCGCGCCGCGTGTGAGGTTCGCGGTTCGACGCGATCTCACACCGCTGCGGCCAGGCCCGCAGCAGCAACCAGTGCCAAATGGCGGAATCGCCGCACCGGTTGCCCTGCGGGCACATGAGCCTCATTGTCGGGAGCCACCCACGGTCATCGTACGGAACACTGATAACGGGTCGATAACAAGGTGCCTCGTGCTGACTTCACCAGCCCTGGGCGCAGGCCTCGTCGTCGGTTGACCGCGGCGGGGCCCCTGCCCGGCCTGCGGGTGGGCTGGCAGATCACGCGTGCGCCGGTTCGCTACGTTGCCTCCTCTGGTCGCGAGATGGAGGGGTGTGCGATGGACGAGGTGGAAGGCCCACAGGAGTGGCATATCAGCATGGGCTACACGCTCGACTGGCTGCAGGCCCGGTTCGAGCGCGGCGAGCACAGCGACACGTGGACGGGCCTCAGCACGCTGGACTGGCTGCTGGGCGAACCGCATGCCGGGCTGGCGATGGAGGTGCAGTGCGAGTCCGCGATGATGCGCACGGCGTTCCTGCTGGGCGTGGCGTTGGAGGCTGCCCGCAACGGGAAGCGCACGCTGTTCGTGTCGGGTGCGTTGAGTGAAACCGAGACCGGGCTGCGGGTGCTGTCGATGCTCAGTGGCGTGGACCTCGGCCGCATGCGGTGGGGGCGCCTGCTGGAGGGCCACTGGCGGCTGATGGGCGATGCGCTGGCGAACGACCTGCCGATGCACACGTGGTCGCTGAAGGCCGAGCCCGAGGAGCAGTTGCTGAGCGACCTGGCCGACGTGCGCGAGTTCGACGTGGTGGTGATCGACGGCTGCCAGGTGCCGAGGTTGGCGAGGGCGGCGCTTCGGGCGAACTGTTGGGTGGCCACCAGCCCGCTGCGCGGTGATCGGCACTTGCTGACCGACAACTGGATCCGGCTGAAGCTGCGGCCGCGGGCGTCGATGAGGTCGAGCGGCCCGGTGCCGGTGGATGCCGTGGTGGTGGCGAGCGCTGTGTGTGCCGAGGGTTCGGTGCGCCTGGCGTTCGACCCGTGCTGCGTGCGGTTCGAATCCGCCGCTGTGGTCGACGCCGGCACGAACTGAGGGTGGGCTGGTCCGTCTTTCCTACCCGAGTTGCTACTGGCGTCTACATTCGGCGCATGGACGTGCAGCTGTCGCAGATGGGCCCCGAGAAGTGGCATGTGCGTGTTGACGCAGTTGTGACCTCCGAGGCTGAAGCCAATGAGTTGAAGGCGCGGTTCGAGGCTGCAGCTGCGAACAGGCGGCCGGATCGCCGATTCCCGTTCCCGGACGCAACGAACGAGATGTCGGGCAAGCAGCAGTTGAAGGAATGCGTCGAGTTCGCCCGTCTTCACAAACGAGTGTCTGGCTCGCCGGCCTTGTTCGCAGTGCTGGTGGCGATTCGGGTCGGTGTGATGACGTATACGACGGGCCAGTGGCGTGGTGGTCGCGACCTTGCGATGGCTGCTGGCAATGAGATCAGCCAAGGTGAGGTGAGCAAGGCCGCTCAGGTGATCCAGGCCGAGCTGCCTCATCTGATGAGCCGCGATGTGCCGGTCGAGGAGGCGCTGCGCGAGCTCTCGGTTTGGATCTACCATCACAACTGGACGGACGCCTATCTTGAGTTGAAGGGCAAGAAGTAGCCCTCTCACCGAATGCGCAAGTGAGGCGGAGCCAGATCAGTCGAGCATCATGTCGTCGAGGTCATCCAGGATGTCGACAACACAACCGCGAGCCCGGAGTGCGCCCGTCTGGGTCAGAATGAACATATGAACGCCGTCCGTCTGTTCTCCATAGACGAGGTTGCGAGGGCGGCGGGTCTGCCCGCAGCCGAAGTGCTCGATTGGGCTGTTCGCCTTCCGGGCGGGCCGCAGCACCGTGTGGCTGTTGAAGAACCCTGCCTCGATCTGCGCCGTGCGATGGCCAGCGCGGCAGCAGCGTCGTTTCGTCTGCGTAAAGCCCGTGTCGCTGTGGCGGAAGATGTGCTTCGTGCGGTCATGGTGTATCCCGACGACCTGGTTGGCAGCGTGGTGCGGCGTGCCGGAAAGGCACCTGCTATCGAGGCGTCGGTGTTCTCGGAGGCCTACGGAAGAAGTGGACCCAGTCGCGCAATTCCGATGATCTTCGATCTGGATGATTTCGCTGAGCGACTGCTGACGACAATGGATGGCGCCGAATAGCCGCAACGGGGTCGTTGCGCGACCACTTTGGCGCTGGGTCGTTCCTTTCCATCAGAGGCCCTCGTGGTTGCAGGCGGCGAGTTCGAGTCATGACGCCGAGGAACTCCGCAACCCTCGCCACCTTCGGTCGGTGGCCGGTTCGCGTTCAATAACACGGATCAGGTCCTGCGCTTCTGCGCAACCGACGTGCCCCCTGTCGACGGAACCTCGTCGACAGGGACCGCACTGTTTGCGCTGTAAGAAGTCGATGATGCGCTGTTGCTCGTCGTCGGTCATGCGTTTTTCCTCCTTCCTCTTGCCGCTCCCGACTTGGCCAGCACCTGCTCGCGGAGCGTGCTGGCGTTGTTGGTGAACCGTCCGGGCGAGTCGAGCTTGCCTGCGGTCACCGTCTTCTGTCGCGGCAGTTCGTCTGCCCGCATCACGGCGTATCTGAATCCATGTGGCCGCCTGGTCTTCGCTTCGTGCTCGTAGATGACGAACACCCACAGGGTGGCGTTCTTCTTGGTTTGGTCCAGTTTGAACGTGCCGCGAGCGGTGGTGGCCTTTACCTCAATTCGCACCTCCGGGTCGCCGGGCAACACCATGTCCCATTGGCTGGTTCCGGTCGTTGGCAGCTGGGCTCCGAGCACCGAGGCGACATGGACCTCGACGTAGCGGCCCTGAAACATGGAGCCCGTCTCAGCCCATCCGAGCATGGCGCGGAGGTATGCCGTGTCGTCGACGCTGAGCTTCTCCAGCGTCGGCAGCTCAGTTGCGTTGCCATCGGGGGATCTCCGCTTGGGGCTCGATTGCTCGTGCACGGTGTCACTCCCCGCTGTAGACGGGGATGAACCTGCCCCTGCGGAGAAATCCCATGGTGTCGCATGCCGCGCAACCGACGACCTTGCCGCGGTAGACGACTTCGCATCCCCCGAGGATCACCTCTCCACGGTCGGCTGCTTCGCCCAGCTCGCTGGTGGCCATGCCGTAGATCACCGGCACGAGTGGGGACTCCCAGCACTCTGGGCATGTCGGCAGCTCTCGAGACTTCGCGGTCATAACACTCCTCGATTGAAATCAGTGAAATGCAGAACGCACGAAGGGGTCTGACGTGTGCTTTTCGCGGCGGCGCCGCTGCCGCTTCACCCGACCTACACCGGTGCTCGGCTGGCGCGTTCCGGACCCACGGGATGGGTTCGTGCCGGGAATGCCGCAATGCGTTCCCGTGGGTCCGAAAGCGGACATTCGGCGGCGCGCCGCAAATCCGCCTACGACCTAAGGTGACGGCATGGCAGCAGGGCATTCACAGGGCGGAGCAAGGCCACCGGAGGGCTACGACCCGACGCAATTCCCATCGTTCGCTGTCACCGTCGACATCGTGATCCTCACCATCGCTGATGGTCGTCTCAAGGTGTTACTTATCCAGCGCGCCGCCGATCCATACGCCGCATCGTGGGCGCTGCCCGGCGGCTTCAAGCGCCCCGACGAAACGCTCGACGCCGCGGCCGCTCGAGAACTCGCCGAGGAAACCACCATCACTGCGCCGGCTCATCTGGCCCAGTTCCGTGCCTACGGCGACCCCGGCCGCGACCCGCGCACCAACGTGGTCACGGTCGGCTATGTGGCCGTGGTGGTGGATCTGCCCGAGCCCGAAGCTGCCACCGACGCAGTCGATGCAGAGCTGTGGTCGGTTGACGATGTGCTTGCTGGCCGTCTGCCGTTGGCGTTCGACCATTTGCAGATCGTCACCGATGCCGTTGCTCAGGTTCGAATGCGCATCGAAGACACGAACCTCGCGCTGTCGTTCGTCGACGAGTGGTTCACCCAAGCCGAACTGGAACTTGTGTACGAAGCGGTGTGGGGCATGGCGCTGCCTGATGGCGAGTTCCGAAGGATGCTCACCAGCGATGGGTACGTGGAGCAGCAGGGCACTGGCACCGCGGCCCGCTACCGGTGCATCAATAACTGGGCGTTCGGCTCGCCCATTCGCCGCCAGCGCAACTTGCTCTGAACTGGGCTCACCAGCCCTGAGCGCGGGCCTCGTCGTCGGTTGCTTCGTTCATCGCGGACCACACACCCATCAACGCGTCGGCGAACTGGTCGCCCCGCGTGTCGTGCACGCGGTTCTTGAAGTTGCGGTAGTCGATGCTGCTCGACTGCGCCACCAACCAGGTGCCGAAGGTCGCTCGATCGCAGGTCAGTCGGTACGGGTAGTCGGTGCCGGCCCCGAACTCGATGTCGCAACCTTCCCGCAGCGCCAGTGCCTCCAACGAGGCGCGATCACGCGCACGCACCACCAGCGACGCATCGTTTCGCCCATCGGCCACCGCACTTACGAACCCGGTCTCGGTGAACACCCACATACAGCTTCCCCGTTCTGCCTCGCCGCTCGACTGCGGCAAATCTCCTCTACGCACGCAGCCCCGAAAAGTGTGACCCAGGGCCCCTGCCTGGCCTGCGTCACGGGCGTCGTGGGCGCCCGAATGGGCCGTAGCGGCCCAATCGGATGACCGCGCCACGTGTGACCGCGCCACGTGCGCCGGCGCTTGGCTCAGGCCCGGGGCAGCACGAGGGTGAACACCGAACCGACGCCTTCGGTGGAGCGCACCTCCAGCCGACCTCCCATCGTCTCGGCAAGGCTTCGCGCCACCGTCAGGCCGATACCTGTGCCCTCGATGCCAGTGCGTTCGGCACCGAGTCGATCGAAGGGCTGGAAGAGGCGTAGCAGTAGGTCGGGCGCGATACCGGGGCCGCTGTCTTCGACCTCCACCCACGCCATGCCGTCGTCGGTGCTACCCACCCGGACCTGCACCGTGCCGGATTGCCGGTTGTACTTCACGGCGTTGGTCAGCAGGTTCAGCAGTATCTGAATGACGCGCTGGCGATCGGCGAAGACCACCTCGTCGACCGCGGATGTGTCGAAGGGTTCGAGGCGCACCTGGGCGGTCGCAGCCATACTGCGCACCAGGTCCATCGATTCAAGAACGACATCGGCAAGCGGCACTGCCTCGGGCGACATCAGGATCGATCCGGATTCGATGCGAGCGATGTCGAGCACCTCGTTGATCAGGTCGAGAAGGTGACGACCACCGCTGACGATCTTGTCGACGGCGCTTGCCTGGGTGGGTTGTAGTTCTTCCAACTGCAAGAGCTGCGCAAAGCCCAGCACGGCATTCAGCGGTGTGCGCAACTCGTGGCTCATTCTTGACAGGAAGGCCGTCTTCGCCTGGTTGGCCTCGTTCGCTTCTCGCTCCGAAGCCTCCAGCGCCGCACGCACTTCCATTTCTGCGTGCGCATCGCGAATGCTGATGAACAGCCACGAGCGGGGCTCGGACGGGTCGGAGTGCTGCATCGCGCGCACGTCGATCCAGCGTGATGGTCTGGCGCTCGGATGCACCTCGACGACGCCCGCAATCATCTCGCCGGCATCGAGGCGCTCGGCAACGTTCGGCACGTCGGCACCGAAACCCACCAGCAACTCGGTGACGTTCACGCCCACCAGTTCGCTGCTCGATCGTCCGAACAAGAATTCGCTGGCCCCGCTGGCCCACAGCACTGCGCCCCTCCGGTCGAGGATGAGGAACAGGTCGCTGGACATCGACGCCAGCACCGCGTCGCGAGCGTGAGTGGCCGCCAGCGTCTGTTCTGCGCGCACCGTCTCGGTGACGTCGCGCAGGATGCTCACTGCGCCGACCCGGCCATCGGATTGGGTGGCGGGCGAGGTGGAGATCTCGATCCAGCGCTCGTCGCCGTTCTTGTGGCGCATGCGCATCACATCGGAGCTGTCGGCGCGCAATGAAGGAGCATGGTCAGGGGAAGGATCGTCGTGCCAGAGACTCGATACCGCTCGGCCGACGAGATCCTCAGGTGACCAGCCGAGTATGTGGTCGACCGCCGGCGACACGAACACGACCTGCCCTTCCACCTCGAGAAGCACCACATCGTTGGCGTTCTCCACGAGAAAGCGAAACCGCTCTTCGCGATCGAGCAATTGATCGCGCAACTCGTACTCGGCGCTCACATCGTGCCAACCGGCCACTCGCCCGATCACGTTGTGATCGTCGTCGTACACGGGGGCGAGGCGTGCCGACACCCACCGATAGCTGCCGTCCTTGGTGAGGAACCGGAGGTCGTTGCGCACCACGCTGCCGGTCATCACGTTGTCGCGCGCCTTCGCGCCTCGGGCGACGTCGTCGGGATGCATGCGATCGAAGATCGAGGTGCCGACAATCTCTTCGACCGACCACCCGAGCACTTCCTCGATCGCCGGGCTGATCCACACCACGCGGCTGGCGGCGTTGATCTCCATCGCCACGTCGGAGGCCATCTCCGCCAAGAGTCGGTAGGGCGGTTGATGCTCGCCGCCCTCTTGTGCGTCCAAGGATGTCACCTCCGCATCTGCCCTTCGCCTCGCCGCCGGTCGCACTCTAAGGGACCACGCTCGGTTCCACCTACACTCGCCGCATGACCACCGAGTTGTCGACGACGACGTGGCCGACGCGTGAGTTGATCCTGCTCGAGGCCTCACGGCTGTTCGCCGTGCGCGGCTACCGCGGCACGAGCACCCACGACATCGCAGCGGCGGTGGGCGTTCGTCAACCGTCGTTGTACAAGCACTTCGCCTCGAAGCAGGAGATCGCCGAGGAGCTGCTGCGTCGCGACCTGACGGCTGGCATCGACGCGCTCGAGCGGATGGCAGCCGATGGCGGGGGCGCCGCAGTCGAGCTGTATCGCTACCTCCAATGGGAAGTGCGGTACGTGCGCAGCACGCCGTTCGACCTGCGCGCCCTCTATCTCGATGAGATCCTCGACCTGCCCGAGTTCGAGGAGGGGCGGGCCATGAACGTCCGCTACTCGATGCTGCTTCGGTCCATCATCGAGCGGGGCATCCAGTCGGGAGAGTTCCTCGACCTCGACGTGGGGTTCGCCTGTCAGGTGATCGATGCGATCGTGCTCGAAACCATTCGCGGTACGGCCGATCGCTCTGCGGCGCATGCCGTCGACGAGCCCGACCTCGCCGCCGGCTTCCTACTGCGCGGGCTGTTGCGTGCGCCATCGCGCCTCACGCGCGTTCGTGGTGCGGCCCGAACGCTCGACCGTTGAGCATCAATCGGCGAGGATGCGCAACCGCTGCGGATCGTAGAACGGCGCGAACTGCACCTTGGCGGGCAGGCGGCGCGCCGGTGTGTGTACCTCGAACGAGCCGGCGGCCAGCCAGGCAGCGGTGACGCCGTCGTCGTGGTGCACTTGAGCAAGCGCCACGGGCCCGCCGAGGGTGTGGCCGAACGCTGCCGCACGCACGTAACCCACCCACTGACCATCGAGCAACAGGGGCTCGCCACCGAACAGGTCGGCACCGAGGTCGTCGACGAACAACCCAACGATGCGATCGGTCGGCGCGCCAGCGGCCTTCGCGGCGACCATCGCGTCGCGGCCAATGAAGCCGCCCGGCTTGTCCCATGCGACGGCGAATCCGAGGCCGGCTTCGAGGACCGTGTCGGTGGTGTCGATGTCGACGCCCATGTCGCGGTAGCCCTTCTCCAACCGCAGGCTGGCCATCGCACCGAGACCGACGGGCCGGATGCCCAGGTCTCGCCCAGTCTCGAACAACAGGTCGTAGAGGCCGGCGGCGTGTTCGGTGGGCACGTGCAACTCGTAGCCGAGTTCGCCCACGTACGTCACCCGACCGGCGAGCACCGGTGCGTATCCAACGTGGATCTGCCGCGCCGTGAGATAGGGGAAGGCGTCGTTCGACAGGTCGGCATCGGTGAGCCGACCGAGCAGCTCGCGCGACGCAGGCCCCTGCACCGAGAGCAACGTGGTGGCCGAAGTGACATCGGTGACGACGACCACTTCATCGGCGCGCGTCTCGCGCCGGATCCGCGGCTCGATCTCGCGATGCGTGATGTCGCTGCTGATGACGAGGAAGCGGTCGTCGGCCAGCCTCGACACCGTCACGTCGGCGACGATGCCACCACGCGTGTCGAGCCACTGCGTGTAGACGAGTCGGCCGATCTCCCGGTCGATGTCGTTGGCCGACAGGCGGTTCAGCACGGCCCCGGCATGTGGCCCCTGCACCATCAGCTTTGCCATCAGGCTCATGTCGAGCACGCCCACGGCATTGCGCACGGCGTGGTGCTCGCGAGCGACCAGTGGGTGAGACTCCTGGCGAACGAAGTCGAGCACCGAACGCGGGTGTT
>CANHST010000117.1 GCA_947463235.1 Acidimicrobiaceae bacterium | reverse complement strand
GAGGTGCGGCACTCGGATGGCCTTCTGCTGGATACCTCGATGCTCACCGGAGAGACCGTGCCGGGTTCGCTCGATGAGGGCGACGCGGCCCCGGCCGGCTCGTTCGTGGTGAGCGGAAGCGGCACCGGCGAGGTGACGGCCATCGGCGCGAACACCCGCCTTGCCAGCATCGCCGCGCTCACTCAGCAGCGACCGCATCCGCGCACGCCATTGGCCTTGGAACTGGATCGAGTCGTGCGCCGGATCGGGGCAATCGCGGTGGTGACGGGCGTGGCCTTCTTCGGGATAGCGCTGCTGCTGGGCACTTCGCCGCGGTCGGGCTTTCTCTTCGCCGTCGGGGTCACCGTGGCACTGGTGCCCGAGGGCCTGTTGCCCACGATCACGCTCTCATTGGCAGTTGGTGCGCAGCGAATGGCGGCTCACCATGCGCTGGTGCGCCGACTCGATGCGGTGGAGACACTGGGGTCCACCACCATCATCTGCTCCGACAAGACGGGCACCTTGACCCGCAATGAGATGTCGGTGGTGGAGGTCTGGACGCCGCGGGGCGGTGCCACCGTGCACGGCGCTGGCTACGAACCGTCAGGCGCGGTGACGCCTCGCCACGGTGCGGGCCGGGCGGTGGCGGACGTGGCAGCTGCAGGTCGCGCATGCTCCGACGGCCGTATTCGTCTGGACGACGGACTGTGGCATGCCGTTGGCGACCCGATGGAGGCTGCCATCGATGCATTCGCCCACCGGTGTCATGTGGCCGAAGACGTGGAGGTGCTCGCGACGCTGGCGTTCGATAGTCATCGTCGACGCATGTCCACCGTGGTGCGACACGACGACGGCTTGCAGTTGTGCACGAAGGGTGGCCCCGAGGCCGTGCTGGGCATCTGCGCGGCGAACGATGCCGCCTACAAAGAGGCGGAGTTGCTGGCGGCGCGTGGCCTACGCGTGCTGGCCATCGCTCGCCGTTCGATCAGCGAGGACGAACTGGCCGAGGTGCACGCCGACCACGGCACCTCGTTGGAGGAGGGCATGGAACTGCTCGGCCTGATGGCCTTCGAGGACCCACCTCGCGACGGCATTCCGGCGGCCATCGCGCGGTGTCGCGAACTGGGGGTGGGGATCATCATGATCACGGGTGATCACCCCATCACGGCGCAGGCGATTGCGGTGAAGATCGGGCTGGCGCAGGACGCAGCGACGGTGCTCACGGGTGACGACCTACCCGACGACACCGGAGCGCTGGGCGCACTCATCGATCACGACGGGTTGGTGATTTCCCGGGTCAGCCCCGAGCAGAAGCTGCAGATCGCCTTGGCGCTGCAAGCCAGAGGACACGTGGTGGCGATGACGGGCGACGGGGTGAACGACGGCCCGGCATTGCAGACGGCCGATGTCGGCGTGGCGATGGGACGCAGCGGCACCGACGTGGCGCGCGAGGCCGCCGACGTGGTGCTGCTCGACGACGACTTCTCCACCATCGTGATGGCGATCGAGCAGGGCCGGACGGTCTACGGCAACATCCGCCGCTTCCTCACGTATCACCTCACGGACAACGTGGCGGAGCTCACGCCGTTTCTGGTGTGGGCGCTCTCGGGCGGAAGGATTCCGCTCGCCATCAGCGTGTTGCAGGTGCTGAGCCTCGACATCGGAACCGACCTACTGCCTGCGTTGGCGTTGGGCATCGAGCCACCACACCGGGGTGCGCAGCCGATCGCCGAAGGTCGACTGCTCGACCGCAAGGTGCTTGCACGTTCGTTCGGTTGGTTGGGCCCCACGGAAGCGTTGATGGAGATGTCGGCGTTCTTCGTGGCGCTGATGGCCGCCGGTTGGCGGCCGGGTATGTCGTTCCCCACGGGCCACGCGCTCGCGGTTGCATCGGGCGCGGCGTTCAGCGCCGTCGTGTTGGGTCAGTTGGCCAATGCGTTCGCATGCCGCGGCGACCGTTCGCCGGCGTGGCGGGTGGATGCGCCACGCAACACCGCCCTGATCGGGGCGACGTTGGTGGAGTTCGCGTTGCTCTTCGGATTCCTCGGCGTCGGGCCCGTCGCTCGGCTGCTCGGACAAACGTGGCCCGGGTTCGCCGGCGGCGCTGTGGCAGTGGCCACGATTCCCGCGGTGCTGCTGGCTGATGCAACGGCGAAGCGCATCAGTCGCCGCACGCTCAGTGCGTCGGAGTGAGTCGGTCGTCGTCGGCGATCAGATCGTCGGCAGGCAGCACGCTGTCGGGGTCGGAGTGCTCGGCGGGGCCCTCCACGTTGAGGTGCGGCAGGATGCGATCCAGCCATCCCGGTAGCCACCAGTTCTTCTCGCCCAGCAACTCCATCGTTGCCGGCACGAGCAGCAGTCGCACGAGCGTGGCATCGAGCAGCACGGCGACAGCGAGGCCGACCCCGAACAGCTTGAGCACGCGCGAGTCCTCCAGCAGGAACGCGCCGAACACCACGATCATGATGGCGGCAGCGGCGGTGATGACATGGGCGGTGGCGGCGAGGCCATCAGCCACGGAGTCCTTCGCATTGCCGGTGCGGTCGTACTCCTCCTTCACCCGAGACAGCAGGAAGACCTCGTAGTCCATCGACAGGCCGAACACGATGGCGAACATCATCATCGGCAGGAACGGTTCGATGGGCGAAGGTTCCACATTGAACACCGAGTGCAGCCAACCCCATTGGAAGATGGCGACCACCACGCCGTAGGCGGCAGCGATGGAGAGCACGTTCATGATGACGGCCTTCAACGGCACGAGCAGCGAGCGGAACACCATCATCAGCAACACGAACGACAACAGCAGCACCACACCGATGAAGATCACCAACCGCTCGCCGAGGTAGCTCGTGAAGTCCATCGACGCGGCAGTGGTGCCGGTGATGTATGCCTGCAGGCTCGTACCCGCGGTGACGCTGGGCACGACGTCGTTGCGCAGTCGATCGATGGTGTCGGCGGTGGCCTTGTCCTGCGGTGAGGTCTTCGGCACGATCTGAATGAGCGCCGCTGTGGGTGCCGTCGGGTCGTTGGGAACCGGAGGCGAAGCGAACGCCACGCCAGGGTCGGCAGCGATGGCCGCCGACAGGGCCGGCAGCTTGGCGACGTCGGCAGGGTTACCAATGCTGACCACGCCGATGAGCGGTCCGTTGAAGCCGGGGCCGAACCCTTCCGAGAGCAGGTCGTAGGCGCGGCGGGTGGTGGTCTCCTTGGCGAAGTTGCCTTCGTCGGCGAACCCGAGGCGCAGCGACAGCACCGGGGCAGCCAGCAACAACAACACTCCGGCACCACCGGCGAGCGAACGCCACGGATGGTGTTGCACTACACGGCTCCACTTGTAGGGCAGCGTCTCTCGTGCGGGCTTGTGCTGGCGCGGCGGCAGTTCCTTCTTGAGCGGCGCCCATGCCAGGCCGGCGATGAGTGTGACGATCGCGAGCGGAATGCCCACCAGCAATCCCGAGATCTTCAGACCGGCGCCGAACAGCGCAATGGCGAGGAAGCCGGCGGCGATGATGCCGCGCCAACGGGTCATCTCCACACGGTGTTGCGCGAAGCCGAGCAGTGCGGGCAGCAGGGTGATGGACGCCGTCATGGTGACGGCCACGGTGGTGGCTGCGCCGATGCCGAGGCCCGACACGAACTGGAGGCCGATCAGCAACATGCCGAGCAGCGAGACCACGACGGTCATACCGGCGAACACCACGGCTCGCCCAGCCGTGTCCATGGCGCTGACCGTGGCGTCCTCGAACGACTTTCCGAGCCGCAGGTTCTCTCGGTACCGGGTGACGATGAAGAGCGCGTAGTCGATGCCCACGGCAATGCCCAGCATCGAGCCGAGCTGCGTGGCGAAGTCGGGGATCACGATCCAGTTGCTGAACAGCGCCACGAGGCTGGTGCCCACGCCAACGCCGAACAGCGCGATGCCGATGGGCAGACCCATGGCCAGCACCGAGCCGAAGGCGAGAATGAGCACGATGATGGCGAAGCCGAGACCGATGAGCTCGCTCTCCGGCGGCTTGAACTTGGCGAGCATTTGGCCGCCGACTTCCACCGTGAGCCCGTCGAGCGTCGGCTCGAGTTGCTGGATCTGGGCACCGGCGTCGGCCATGCCCTGCTGACCCAGCGTCTCGTCGAGGTTCACTGTGGCGTAGGCGATGGTGCCATCCGGGCTGATGCGCTGCACCTGCTGGCTGGGGTCGTAGGGGCTGATCACGGTGACGCCCTCGATGGCATCAACCTGTTCGAACATCGTCGTCATTGCTGCTTGCACGGCCGGGTCGGTGACACCCTGATCGGCCTTGAACACGATGGACCCGCTGGACCTTCCTGCCGAACCTTGGCCGGGGAAGCTCTCGTTCAACACCTTGAAGCCGGTGGCACTCTCGGAGGCCGGAATCTCGAGTTTGCTGGAGAAATCGGGGCCGACGATGGTGTTGCCGAGCGCCCCGACGCCGATGAGGATGGCGATCCAGGTGAGCAGGGTGGCGCGACGGTGCACAAAGCACCAGCGTCCGAGTCGAGCGATCATGGGGGGAGTCCGTTCGAGCGAAGTCGGGGTGTCGAAACGACGCTATTGCCGTTCTGTTGCTATCGCACGGACAGAGGCCGTGGGAATGGCCTGATGTGCCAAGCGGCACGCGGTCAGGCGATGACCGTCAGCTGATGACGAAGGTGCAGATCACTTTGCCGGTGTCGTGGCTCTCCACGATGTGGCTGCCAGGCAGGTCGGCGGTGAATCTGAACGTGACGCGCGTGCCCGACAGCGTGATGTCGATGTCGTGGAGATGGAACTCCTGATCGATGATCGAGGTGACCGACAACACCACGTCGGTGCCCAGTGCCACGTTGTACACGGGCGGTGACGTGTCTTCAGCAGCGACCGAAAAGCTGCGCGACCCGGGCGCAGACGGCGCGGTGGTCGTGGTGGGCCGGGTCGTGACTGGCGGTCGGGTGGTGGCCGGTGCCGGACGGGTGGTGGGTGTCGAGCTGGTGACGGTGGGCTGCTTCACGGTCGTGGGTGTGGCAGTGGCGGTCGGCGTGGTGTTGGCCGGGGCGCTCGTGGTGGCGTTGGCTGCCGAGGTGTCGCCTGGCTGCACCGAGTCGGTCGGCGAGGCGACGGTCTCGAGCACCGCGGTGTCGACGGTGCCGGTGGCATCCGGTGCCTCGGCTGCGGTGGCGTCGGTCGCCCCCGTGATGATGGTCTGGGTGTCGGTGTTGCCGGTGTGAGTAGTGGCACCGGTCGCGGAGACACCGTCGGGTGTGGTGGCGCCCACGACGCTGGCGGTGCCATCGCTGCTGCATGCCGCGAGGCCGAGCAGCGCGCTCGCGCAGATCGCGAGTCGTTGGGAGGTTCGCAAGAAGTTGGTCATGGGTGCTCTTCGCTGTCGAGATTCAGGCGCAGCTGTCGTCGAGCCAACGCTGCAGGTCGGCGACGGCGGTACGGACGTCGGGTGTGTCGAGCGCATCGAGCTCGGCCTTGGCAGATGCATCGGCTTCCACCTTGGCGGCGTCGAAGTCGAAACGTTCGAGCACACCGACGAACGAACCGATGGTGTCACCGAGCAGGTCGATCTCGCTCTTCAGTTCATCGGGCACCACATCGTGGAGGGCCTTGATGCTGTCGGGCAGGGCCGTGAGGCCTGCCTTGTCGGAGGGGTTGATTGCCGTGAGGGCCGCTGCCACCTCGCGGGCGGCGCTGCAGTCGCCATCGGCGACCACCTGTGCCCCCGCGGTATCGGGGATGGGCTGGTATGCGGACGAGCCGCCCTCGCCGCCTGACGAGCAGGCGGCGAGGGACAGCACCGAGATCGGGAGAACGACTCGGCAGACCAGCGAACGTGTGGCTCGCAGCACTCGCATTGGTTCAGCGAACCATGCCCTGGGCGATCAGCGTGCCGGCCACGTAGACCTTGATCGTGGCGCCCTTGGTGTACGCGGCCGAGTTGGTGGCGTTCAGGGCGGCGACGAAGTCGCCGACGGCGTTCAGTTGCACGGTGCCGACAGCAGCGTCGTTCACCTTGATGGTGGCGGTGGTGTTGCGCAGCACAGTGGGGGCGTCGATCAACAGACCCACCGAGCCGTTGTTCTCCACCTTCGCCCGCACCCAGCCCAGACGCGACGTGCTGGTCAGCGAGGTGACTGATGTGCGCAGCGATGCAATGGAACTCTCGGTGCTGGTGATTCGGGCGCTCAGCGCCGTGTCGGCGCTGAGCAGATTGCCGATGCTGGTGAGGGCCCCGCTCACCGAGGTCTCGAGGGCGATGACCCGCGACTTCAGGTTGGCCAGATCGGCCGCGTTGGTGACGGCGTTCGCCGCCGACACGAGCGTGAGCTTCGGAGCATCCACGCCGGTCCACGGCTCGCTGAGCGCCGGGGAGATGGGCGTGCTGTCATCGTGCATGGCGCATGTCTGCTCAGTCTGGAAAGCGATGACGTCGCCAGCGGCCCCGCTCAGCGTGGCGCGCATACCGAAGTCGGCGAACGTCCAGTCGTACAGGGCGTCGTCGGCGCTGCGTGCGGTCCACACCACCTGGGTGATGGCGGTGCTGATGGGGTCGCGGGTGACGGCGAGGTCCCAGCCCGGCTTCTTCTCGGGCTTCACGCCCGAGACGCCGGCGGCCGGAATGTTCACGGTGACGGCAGTGGTGCGGGCGTTGAATGCCTGGGCACCCGAGGTCTTGTCGGGATCGGCGCAGCCGTGGGGCACACGGAAGTAGAACACGTTCGTAGCGCCGGCCGTGAAGGTGGTGCCCGTCGTGACGATGCTCATGTGCGCCGAGGCCGGCATGGCCGTGGCGGTGAGGGCGGTGGCGGTGGCGAGGAGCGTGCCGACGATGGCCTTGGCGCAACGTGAGACGTGCATGGTGGGTCCTTCCCGAAAGAACTGTCGTCGCCCGTGCGACGGCATGGCACTCATGTCGTTGGTCGCCCGGGGTGAGTTCCCGGAGATTCAACAAGACCTTCGGGATGGTTCGGGAGGCCCAGTAACGCCCTGCCCTGATGCAGTCGTGCCCTCTCGCGGAGCGGCTCAGTGAGCCGGAGGGCGCGTGTACTTCGCCGGTGCGGGCGTCCGCTTCGCGGTCGAGGTCGATCGTGCGGTGTCGTCGTCGCGGATCCGGCGGCCGTGTTCGTAGTGCAACTCGTGCCGGAGGGTGCCGTCGCTGCGCCACTTCCGCACGGCGGCAGAGCCATCGCGGGCATCGTTGCGCTGACCGGCGAAGTAGCGCTCTTCATAGTGCACCTTGCCGTCGGCGTAGAACCCGCGCACCGCCGGAAGGCGGTCGGCCGGGTCGTGCAGCAGGCCGTGCAGGTAGAACATCTCGTACTTCAACCTGCCGTCAGGTCGGAAGCGTCGGTAGGCCGGATGGTGCTTACCCGGGTTCTGCAACTGCCCGTCGGCATACCACGCCACGGCGATGACGGAGTTCTCTTCGAGCAGCTTCACTCGGCCGGTGAAACCCACCGGCACCTCGTCGCCTTCGCGGAGTTCGAGCGTGGTGATGACGCGAAACGACATCGAGTTCGGGATGAGGTCGATGAGTTCCATCGTTGTCGTCCTCTCCCTCGTGCGAGATGCGAGAGGTCAGACCGCGAGCAGGTCGCGGGCGCCGGTGTCGCTGCTCGGGTGCCGCAGCTTGCTCATGGCGCGCGCTTCGATCTGGCGGATGCGCTCGCGGGTGAGGTTGAAGTGCTCGCCCACTTCTTCGAGCGTGCGCGGCTCGCCACGGTCGAGGCCGAAGCGGAGCTTCAAGATCTCGCGTTCGCGCTCGTCGAGGGGTGCCAGCAGGCGTGCGATCTCGTCGGGCAGCAATGCCGTGGCAGCCACTTCGAAGGGCGATTCGGCCGAGCGGTCTTCCACCACGTCGCCGAGTTCGGCGTCGCCGTCTTCACGGAGGGGTTCGCTGAGCGACAGAGGTTCGGCGGCGAAGCGGAGGGCTTCGGTGACCTTGTCCTCCGGCATCTCCACTTCCTTGGCGAGCTCGGAGAGCGTGGCCGGACGGCCGAGCTTGAGCTCCAGTCGGCTGCGCGCCTTCTGCAGCCGGGCGAGCGTGTCGCCGGCGTGCACTGGCAGACGGATGGTGCGGCCGGTGTTGGCGATACCGCGGGTGATGGCCTGACGAATCCACCACGTGGCGTAGGTGGAGAACTTGAAGCCCTTACGCCAGTCGAACTTCTCGACGGCGTGCATGAGGCCCAGGTTGCCTTCCTGGATGAGGTCGAGCAGGGGCAGGCCCGATGCCTGGTACTTCTTGGCAATCGAGACCACGAGGCGCAGGTTGCTCTGCACGAATGCGCGCTCGGCGTCCTCGCCTTCGCGCGCTGCGCGACGCAGCTCGCGCTTGCGGGCTGCAGTCAGGTCTTTTGCGTTGTCCAGGTCGGCGATTGCCGCCTTGCCGGCTTCGATCTGCTTGGCGAGGCGGACCTCATCGTCCTTGGTGAGCAACGTGTACTGGCCGATGTCGGTCAGGTACAAGCGGACGAGATCTTCTTCGTCCCGTTCCACGCGGTCTTTGGCCACGATGTCTCCTCGAGGTGAACCCCACCGATACGGAACATGTCCATTTCGGTGATTTCGGTCACGATACCGACGAGGTCAAGCCCCTCAACCCGATTGCACAGATTCACAATGTGTATCCCGTTCGTCGATGATGAACCGACGGCTATCGTCGCTGGGCATGGGGACCGAACCTGTACAGAATGTCGAACTTGCGATCGTGACGATGCGCTTCGACACCGCCGATGCATCGTCGCTGTTGGCAGTGCTCTCCAAGTACGTCGTGCTCACCCGCATGGAACCGGCGTGCCGCAACATCGATCTGTGCGCTTCCTACACCCACCCGGGTCGGTACCTCATCGTGCAGAAGTGGGATTCCCAAGAGGCGCAGCGGGAGCACTTCGACAGTCCGATCATGGTGGAGATGGCCACGGCATGCACCGG
>CANHST010000116.1 GCA_947463235.1 Acidimicrobiaceae bacterium | reverse complement strand
TACTGGCGCAACAACGTGGCGGGAACCGTGGACCTCGTCGAAGCGGTGCTCGCCGCTGGGGTGCGCGAGTTCGTCTTCTCATCCAGTTGCTCGGTGAACGGCACCCCTGCCCAGGTTCCCCTCGATGAGGACGCACCGATCCATCCCGAAAGCGTGTATGCGCAGACCAAGGCAACCACCGAGACCATCCTCGGTTGGTATGGCGTGACACACGGTCTGCGCACTGTGAACCTCCGCTACTTCAACGCCGCCGGCGCCAGCTCCGACGGGGTGATCGGCGAAGACTGGACCTACTCGCAGAATCTCGTTCCACTCGTGATGAAGGCAGCGCTCGGCCGCATCACTGAGCTGCAGGTCTTCGGCGACGACTACCCCACTCCCGACGGCACCTGCATCCGCGATTACATCCACGTAGAAGACCTTGCCGATGCCCACGTGCGAGCCCTGGCACACCTGGCCGGCGGCGGCGAAGGCGCGAGCCTGAACGTGGGCACCGGCGTGGGTTCCAGTGTGCTGGATGTCATTCGCACCACCGAGCGCATCACCGGCAAGAACGTGCCGTTCCGCATCGTTGATCGCCGTGCAGGAGACCCGACCTCCACCTACGCGGATCCCACCAAGATTCAGGCCGCGCTGGGCTGGACGGCGCAGCACACCCTCGACGACATCATCACCTCGGCCTGGAACTGGCACTCGGCACACGCCGACCGCTGAACCGGTTCAGTCGGAAGCCAACACGCGCTGACGATCCAACCAGCCCAACAACACCGCCACCGCCCGCGGATCGTGCCGAAGCCGGTGGCCAGCACCGTTGATCAGCCGGAGTTCGGCGCCGCCATGCGCTTCGACCAACTGCCGGGCATCTGCCGTGGGCACACTCTCGTCGTCGTCGCCATGCAACACCAGTAGCGGACGCGGCGCGAAACGACGCGACGCGTCCACCGGTCGGAAGCGACGGAACTCGCGCGCCCAGTCGTCGAAGTTGCGCGGGAAGCCGGGCGTGCGAATGGCACCGATCTCGCGGGCGTGCTCGAGGAGTCGCCGCGGCTGCGCAGCCCAATCGTCGAAGTCGGCTCGCGGGCTGAGCAACGCAGCCCCCTTCACCCGCGGATCGTCGGCCGCCACACAGGTGGCAATCGAGCCACCGGTACTCGTGCCGACCAACCAAATGCTGGACGGGCTGGCCACCTCGATGAGGTGATCGATCGCCGCGCGCAAGTCGTCGACCCATCCCTGCAGCGAGAAGTCTCCCTCGCTCGTGCCACAGCCGCGAAAGTTGAAGGTCATCGCCACCCAGCCGAGCTCGTTCGCCGCCCGATCGATGAGCTCGGGGAAGGTGCCAGCGCTCTGGCGCGCATCAATGGGACCGGTAGGGAACCCGTGGCACAGGATCAGCCCCGGTAAGGGGCCCGTGCGACCGGCAGGCGTAGCCAGATACCGCGACAGCGTCAGCGAGTTCGAGCGGAAGCTGCCATTCACCGCGATGTCAGGCCCGCGGCTTGCGACGCCGGCGGGTCATGCCCGGTGCGGCCAGCGTGTAACCACGGTTGCGTGCTTCGGCGAGCGTGTCGGGCCCGAAGCAGATACCGACGTCGCTGCCGACGATCTCGTCGATCACCTCGACATCGGTCCAGCTGTCGAGGTCGTAGACGAGCTGCGTGCGCTTGTCGCCCACGAATCGGGAGTGTTCGAAGCGGGTCGGCCGTTCCATTCACCCGACGCTAGTCGCCGCGCATCGTGCAGATGCAACAGACGCACCGAACTGCCGACCCATGCCAGCGTCGCTTCTCACGCACCGATGATGTCGTCGGGCGCCGCCATGGGGCCGACCGCACCGATTGCCTCGAAGTACGCAAGGTGCGCAGCGACCACGTTCACGGCGTCGACGTCGTCGAGAATCTCGATGCCCTCCCGATCGGCCTCACCCAGCAGATAGGCGGTGAGGTTGTCCTCACTGATGACCAACGGGTTGGCGATGTCTTGCCGTCGGTCGACCACATTGGTGGGCTGCAGGCCCTTGCTGTGCAACCACTGCATGTGGAACCGCAGCAACGCCTCGAGCTCGTCGGGAGTAAGGCGAGCTTGAGTGGACTCGGGCAGATACTCCGCCACGAACTCCAGCGCTTCCTCGGGGATGTAGACCGAACGGGGTGCAACGGCATCGAGACGGTGTGCCTCGCGGCCCACCACCACTGCGGCCATGGCGAACACGATGGCTCCAGCAACGAGGAGGTAGACGAGCACCGTGGTGGACACGCCCCTCACTGTACCGCCACCCCGAAAACGGCGAACGGCCCGGGGCGAACCCCGGGCCGTTCAGCAGAGCGATTGCGCTCAGATACCGATGCGCTGCGCCAGCAGCTCGCGGTGGTACGTGGGGTCACCGAACAGCAGCTCGCTGCTCTTGGCACGCTTGAAGTACAGGTGCGCCGGGTGTTCCCAGGTGAAGCCGATGCCACCGTGGATCTGAATGTTCTCGGCCGTGGCGTGGAAGTACGCCTCGCTGCAGTAGGCCTTGGCGAGCGATGCCACCGAGGGCAGCTCGTCGTTCATCTCGGCGGCGCACCACATGCCGTAGTAGGCGGCGCTCTTCGCGCTCTCCACCTCGAGCAGCATGTCGGCGCACTTGTGCTTGATGGCCTGGAACGAACCGATCGGACGACCGAACTGCACGCGCACCTTCGCGTACTCCACGGCCATCTCGAGCACCTTCTGGGCGCCACCGACCTGCTCGGCGGCGAGGCCGACGGCAGCGAGATCGAGCACGGTGTTCAGGATGGTCCAGCCCTGGCCTTCGGCACCGAGCAGCGTGGCCGGGGTGTTGCTGAACTCCAGCTTGGCCTGCTTGCGGGTCTGGTCCATGGTGCTGAGGGCGGTGCGGGTGAGGCCCGCTGCATCGCCAGCCACGGTGAACAGGCTGACGCCGTTCGCCGTGCGGGCTGCCACGATGATGAGGTTCGCGGTGTGACCGTCGAGCACGAACATCTTCGTGCCGGTGAGGGTGTAGTCGCTGCCCGAACCCGAGGCCGCCAGGGTGATGCCGGCTTCGTCCCACTTGCCCGACGGCTCGGTGAAGGCCACGGTGGCGATGGTCTCGCCGGCGGCGATGCCGGGGAGGTGCGCAGCCTTGGCAGCGTCGTCGCCGGAGTGGATCAGCGTGTTGGCAGCGAGCACCACGGTGCTGAAGAACGGGGCGCACAGCAGCGAGCGACCCATCTCCTCGAGCACGATGCCCAACTCGACGTAGCTGTAGCCGCTGCCGCCGAATTCTTCGGGGACGATGAGACCCTGGAGGCCCATCTGCTCGCCCATCTGGCTCCAGACAGCGGCGTCGAAACCGTTCTCGGTCTCCATCTGCTCACGCACGGCTTCCTCGGCGCTCTTGGCCTCGAGGAACTGACGCACGGTCTTGCGGAGTTCTTCTTGTTCTTCGGTGAAGGCAAAGTTCATGGGGGTGATTCTGCGGCACA
Source organism: Acidimicrobiaceae bacterium (assembly GCA_947463235.1). Lineage (GTDB taxonomy): Bacteria > Actinomycetota > Acidimicrobiia > Acidimicrobiales > Ilumatobacteraceae > UBA668. The sequence continues at coordinate 5,483 of CANHST010000116.1, read as the reverse complement.
TGTTCGGGGTGGCGCCACTCGAAGTGTGTACACTTGCGTACACATGATCGGCATGCGTGAACTCAGGGCCGACCTGGCCGCCCACCTGCGCCGCGCGGGGGCTGGGCAACGGGTGGTGATCACCGTCGGCGGACGCGAGGTGGCGCAGCTGGGCCCTCTCGAACCGAACGACGGCCACACCGTGCTCTCCGACCTCATCGCCTCCGGTGCGGTCGTGGCGCCGCGACGCACCGACACCGCCCGCCCCGCCCAGGCCATCCCGGTCTGGAGCGGTGTCCGCCTCGATCGGGCGCTGAAGGAACTGCGCGGATGACCGTCTTCTTCGACACCAGCGCCGTCATGGCGCTGCACATCGAGTCGCCGCTGCGCGCGCTAGCCGCGGATGCGCTGCAAGCCTCCACCTGCGTCAGCGCAATGGCCCTTACCGAGGCGTTGGCATTGATCGCCAAACTCACCGACGACATCTACGTGCAGGCCGATCTCGAAGACGTATTGCGGCTGCAATGGGATCGCTACGCCGTGGTCCCGGTGGACCAACGTTGCCTCGACCGAGCAGCAACGCTGCTGCGAGAGCAACCGCTCAGGCTTGCCGATGCCATCCAGTTGGCCGCCGCCGATCGCCTGCCGCGACCGATCACGTTCGTCACGTTCGACCCCACCCAGATTCCTGTCGCCCTCAGCCTCGGCTTCGACGTCGTCTCGTCCTAACCCGGCGCTACACCACCGGGCCCCACCACCGCCGGGCCCAACCACCGCCGGGCCCAACCACCGCCAGCACCGCCGGGCCCCTCAGCCGCCGCCAGGTTGGGTCCGTTTCGTGCCAATCGTGGCGCATCTCGGACCCACGGGGCCGTTGTGAGCCACCCATGGCGCAGTTCACACCCGTGGGTCCGGTTCACGCCACGGCCAGACCGGTCCGACCTGCCGAGTAGGAGGGCCAGTGGCGCCGGCGCTAGACCACGAGGAGGGTGATGGTGGCGAAGTGGCAGCCCGCGGCCGCCACGGTGAAGGTGTGCCAGATCTCGTGATACCCGAACGTGTTCGGCCACGGGTCCGGACGCTCGCGGACCAACACCGGAATGCCCACCGTGTAGAGCAGGCCACCTGCCAGCAGTAACGACAGTTCCGTGGTGGTGAGGCCCTCGAACAGTGCAGGCGTGGCCACCACCACGATCCAACCGAGGATCGGGTACAGCGCGTACTCCAGCCACTTCATCCGCTCGAACGCCACCTGCTTGAGCACCACACCGGTGATAGCCCCCACCCACACCACGCAGAGAATGGGGATGCCCCAGGCTGGCGGCAATCCGAGCAGGCAGATCGGCGTGTAGCTGCCGGCGATCAGTACGAAGATCATCGAGTGGTCGAGCCGCTGCATCAACTGCTGCGTTCGCTCCTTGCGCGCCAAGCGGTGATAGCCGGCAGAGGTACCGAATCCGAGCAGTAGCGCCGCCATGTAGATCGAGGCCCCTACGGTCGCTGAGGCGGACCGGGCCAAGACGATGAGCAGGATGCCCCCCGGGATGGCCAGTACGAACGCAACCACATGCATCCACCCACGCCACGTGGGCCGCTCGTGGGCGGGCGTGACGGCAGAGGATCCCATGCGCGCACCCTAGGGCCACGAGGGCCGAGGTTGACTTCAGGGTCGGCCTATCAGGCCGCTCTGGCGAGGTCCATCGTCCAGAAGGTGACGCCCTGCGGGCTCTTGCGCGCCGACATGCCGATGCGGCTGAAGCGAGGATCGAGGATGTTGGCTCGGTGATGCGGGCTGTTCATCCAGGCCTTCACGACCACCTCACACGTGAGCTGGCCAGCGGCCACGTTCTCACCCCAGGTGTTCCACACAAACTTCTGGTTGGTGATGCGGTATCCGGCAGAACGCGACGTCCACGAGTTCATCACCCATTTCGATGTGGTGGGCGAGGTGACCACTCGGTGATAACCGTCGTGGGTCATCATGATCATCGCTGCCTGCTGGTTCGAATGCAGCTGCGATGCCATCTGCACCCGGTAGTCGATGACCAACTTCGGTCGAGGGATGTGGTCCACCTTGGTGCGGTAGGCCCGATACGCGTTGGCCATGTCGGTGCACCGGGTGGCAACGCCCATGGTGTCGTTCGCAGTGGTGAGGCGACCGTAGACCGTGGCCGCCTCGGCCACATTGGGTACGGCCAAGGAGCCGAGGCCTAATGCCGCAGCAACAGTGAGCGCTGAGAAGATGCGAGAGATCCGCATGCTGGTTGTCCTTTCGAGCTTCGCCCGCTCGATGTATCGACAGATCCAAGGCCCGCACCGAGGATCGCAACGCGATTGTAACACTAACTCCGGGCAAGCGTCGGCGCTCGGTAGCCACCACCGAGATCGGCGCAGGCTTCAGCCAGCAGCGCCGAGACCCGGATGGAGCGGCGATCGTGCAGGTAGGGCGACACCACCTGCACACCAACCGGAAGGCCTTCATCGGTGATGCCCACCGGAGTGGCGGTGCTGGGCAGGTATGCCGCCCCTACGAGTGCCGGCCAGCCCTCGAGGCCTACATACGACCGCGCCACGCCATTCACATGGATGGTTCGTTGATCCCACTCGAGTTCCTGCAGGTGCGGGAACGCCGGCAGCAACGTGACCGGGCAGAGCACCACGTCGGCGTGCTCGAAGACCGCTGCCCACGCCGCGCGCAGGTCGGCCCGCGCTCGATGCATCGCCAGCCAATCCTGATGCGACAGGCCGCGGTCGGGCCCGTGCACTGCCACGGCGGCGCCGATCAGCCGCGCTCCCGTTCGCCATGCCGACGCCACATCCAGCGCCGGGCGTCGACGGCGGTCGACCAATGCACCTGCGGCCTCGGCAGCGTCAACAGCGCGGTGGAGCACCGCCGCCATCACGGCGTCGATCTCGAGTTCGTCATCATCGATCCACGCTGCGATGCGAAGACCACGCAGCGAATTGATCTCGGTGTCTGGCAACTCCAACCGCCAGGCAGCCGATCGATCCGGCGTTGGCCCCGACAACACATCGAGTAACAGTCGCAAGTCCTCGGCACTGCGAGCGATGGGGCCGAAGGTGTTCACGTCGCTCTCCACCGAGCGCGCCACATCCAGTGCGTCCGGCGCGTCGAGATAGCCGAGCGTGGGGATGATCCCGAAACTCGGTTTGTGGCCGAAGACGCCACAGAACGCCGATGGCACTCGCACCGAACCACCGATGTCGGTGCCCACCTCGAAACTGGTCATGCCACACGACACCGCAGCAGCAGCACCGCCCGACGAACCACCCGGCGTGCGATCCAACGCCCACGGGTTGTTGGTCGTACCGAACATCTCGTTGAAGCTCTGCCAGTCGCCCGACCACTCCGGAAGGTTCGTCTTGCCGAACACGACGGCGCCCGCCGCCTTCACCGCGGCCACGGCCGGCGCATCCTCGGTGGGGACATGATCAGCCAGCGCAACGGCTCCACCCGTGGAACGAATACCGGCCGTCGAGATGGCGTCCTTCACCGTGATGGGCAGGCCGTGCAAGGGCCCGAGGTGCTCGCCCCCAGCCACGGCAGCATCGGCGTCGCGGCATGCAAGGCGCGCTCGGTGCACATCCAGTGTGCACACCGCGTGTACCGCCGCATCAACACGCTCGATGCGATCAAGGAAGAGGTCGAGCAGTTCCTCGCTGCCGAGGCGACGATCTGCGATGGCCGCAGCCTGCTCGGTGGCGGTCCACAGGGTGGGGTCGGTGTCGCTCATGATCCTCCTTCATCCACGACCGGGTCGCCCAGCGCTCCGATCGTCACATCGATACCCAAACCGGGCCCCGTCGGAGGGCGCAACACTCCACCCTCGGTCGCCGGCAGCCCCACGCCATTGCTGACCGTGACCCAGTGGTGGAAGTCGACGGTGTGCGCCCGTTGCGCAGATGGCGTGGACACCGACAAGTGCGCCATGGCCGCGGTGTCGATGTCGGCGCCGCCGGTGTCTTCCACGGTCACTGCCATGCCCAGCGACACCGCAACATCGCGTATCAGCCGGGCGTTGGTGACACCACCAACTCGGGCGATCTTGATGGTGACACCGTCGATGCCATGCTGCGCTGCCTCGATCACATCGGCGACCGACGCGATGGACTCATCGAGCACCATCGGTCGGGCTGCGTGCGGACGCAGCATCACGCTCTCGCGGAGGCTGGCGCATGGTTGCTCGAGCACGTACGACAGGTCGGTGGTGGCGGCGAGGAACCGACGGGCATCGCCGACCTGCCACCCACCGTTCGCATCGCAGTACAACTCGGCATCGGGCACCGCATCCGCGACGGCACGCAGATGCTCGACGTCGGCCTGCGGGTCGCCACCGACCTTCACCTGCAGCCGGCGATAACCACTCTCGCGGTACTTGCGCGCCGCACCGGCCATGGTGTGGGGGTCGGATCGCCCGATCGATCGATACAGCGTGGTGCCCTCACCATCGGCCCCGCCCAACAATTCGTGCAACGGCAATCCCGCGGCCCGGCCGAGTGCGTCCCAGGCAGCCATGTCGAATGCCGACTTGGCGTAAGGGTGCCCCTTCAGGGTGCGGTCGAGTGTGCGGGCCACCGACGCCACCGAGGTGCCCAACAGAGATGCCGACAAGAGCGGCGCGGCAGCAAACGCCCCATCGGCGAAGGCGGGGTCGTACATCGCGCCGAGTGGGCTCATCTCGCCCCAGCCCTCGACACCCCCATCGGTACTGATGCGCACCACGAGGCTATCGAAGCCCAGGTCGACGCGACCACCCGACAGCACATACGGGCCGTCCACGAAGGGTTGCGACTGGCGAAAGCATGTGACTCTGACGATGCGCACCGCGCGAACGTAGCCCCGGAACTAGGTTGCGGCGCATGACGACGCTGCACTGGGCCGACAGCCGCATGGAGATCCACCGGGTGGTGGTGGGTTCCTACGACAACAACGTGTTCGTGCTGCGCTGCCGCGCAACCGGCGAGGCCGTGCTCATCGATGCCGCCAACGAACACGAACTGTTGTTGGAGTTGTGCCAGGGGCTCGGCGTACGTCGTGTCTTGGAGACCCACGGGCACTGGGACCACATCGGCGCGGTCGCCCAGATCCGCGAGGCCGGCTACGAGGTGGGCGTGAACAGTCTCGACGCTCCCATGCTGCACGAGGTGGGCTACGACGTGTTCATCGACGATGCCGAAGTGATCGAGGTGGGCCGCTTGCGGCTCCACGCCATCCACAATCCCGGCCACACTCCCGGCTCGGTGAGCTTCCTCGTGGACGGCGCTCCGCTGTTGTTCAGCGGCGACACGCTCTTCCCCGGCGGACCCGGCGCCACGAAGTTCGATGGGGGCGACTTCGCCACCATCATCGACTCGATCGACAACAAACTCTTCACGTTGCCGGCCCACACCATCGTGATGCCGGGCCACGGCGTGAGCACCACCATCGCCCACGAGCGCCCACACCTGAAGGAGTGGGTCGCCCGCGGCTGGTAGCCCTATCC
>CANHST010000115.1 GCA_947463235.1 Acidimicrobiaceae bacterium | reverse complement strand
GCTTCCTTGCGGATGGTGCGGGCGTAGCCCCATTGCAACGGGAAGTCTTGCCACACCAGCATGCCGAGCTCATCGGCAGCCTCATACAGTTCCGGCCGGGCGATGTGTCCGTTCACGCGAATGAGATCGAGGCCGGCCTCGCGCGCGAGTTCCACGTCGCGTCGTACTTCGGCAGTGGTGGCCTCGGCGAGTGCCTGACGGGTGGGCGTCACATTGACGCCCTTCACGAACAGTGGCTCGCCATTCACCGAGAAGACCCAGTCGTGCAGTGCTACTTCGCGGAGGCCGGTGCGAACCGTTCGTTGATGGCTCAGCACTCCATCGATCAACACCTCCACCTCCACATTCGAGAGGTGTTGCTCGCCGAGGCTCCAGGGCCACCACAGGTCGGGGTCCTTCACATCGAGGTTCCAGTCGACCTCGTTGAGGCCTTTGGCCAGCGGTCGCGATTGTTCGGCAACGATGTTGCCGTTCACGCGGGTACGTACCAGAACGGCGCGGGGCGCATCGGCGTCGAGTCGGGCATGCACTCGCAGGTGTGCCCGAGCGTCGTTGGCATCGCGGCACAGCACGCGCAGGCGATCGATGCGCACGGCCCCGGTGTGCTCGATGCGCACAGGTCGCCAGAGGCCGCCAGGGTTCCAGGCGGGGTCGAGCATGTCGCTGTGCTGCAGCGAGCCCGTGATGTTGCGCTTGGCCGTTCGGTTGCGTTGGGGAGCGCACGACACCTCGATGGCCAGCACGTGCTCGTCGGCCAGCCTCGACAGGTCGGTGATGTCGAACGAGTGGGGGAAGAAGTAGCCCTCGGGGTCGCCCAGGTATGCCCCATCGAGCCACACATCGGCTTGGTAGAAGACGCCCTCCACCGTCACGAAACGTCGCTGGCCGGCATCGGGTGCTTCGAGGTGAAAGCGGTGCCGGTACAGCAGCGGCCCGTCGCTCTCTGCGAAGGCGGGGGTGCTGCGCCAATGCCCCGGTACGGCGACGTGCGGCCAACTGCGGTCATCGTGGTCCAGACCGACGCCATCTCGGCGCACATCGTCGTCGGCCACACAGGCCCGCCACTCACCCGACAATTCCACGACGGCAGCGTAGAGCCTGAAGTCGTTGCTCCGCCGACGCGTCAGCGAGAGGGCTCGGATAGGGTCGCCGCATGGTGAACCGTGCGTCGACGTTGGGTGAGTTGCGGGCTTCGGGCTGGGAGTCCGTACCGGTGAAGGAAGAGATCCGGCGCAACGCTGTTGCCCGCATCTCGGCGGGCGAGCCGTTGTTCGACGGCGTGCTCGGTTACGAGCACACCGTGATGCCGCAGTTGGAGAACGCGCTGCTCGCCGGGCACGACGTGATCTTCCTCGGAGAGCGCGGCCAGGCCAAGACGCGAATGATTCGTTCGCTCACCGGCCTGCTCGATGAATGGATGCCGATCGTCGCCGGCAGCGAAATCAACGACGACCCCTACAACCCGGTCAGCCGTCACGCCCGCGACCTCGTAGCCGAACTCGGCGACGATGCCCCGATCGAGTGGGTGCACCGAGATGTGCGTTTCGGCGAGAAGCTGGCCACGCCCGACACGAGCATCGCCGACCTCATCGGTGAAGTCGACCCGATCAAGGTGGCCGAGGGTCGTTACCTCAGCGACGAACTCACGCTGCACTACGGCCTCGTGCCGCGCACCAACCGTGGCATCTTCGCCATCAACGAGATCCCCGACCTCGCGGAGCGCATCCAGGTGGGCCTGTTGAACGTGCTCGAAGAGCGCGACGTGCAGATTCGTGGCTACAAGATTCGTCTTCCGCTCGACGTGTTGTTGGTGGCATCGGCGAACCCGGAGGACTACACCAACCGCGGTCGCATCATCACGCCGCTGAAGGACCGCTTCGGCAGCCAGATTCGCACCCACTACCCGCTCGACGCAGAGACCGAAATGGCCATCATGCGCCAGGAGGCGCGTACGCCATCCGTCGGCGATGTGCACGTCGAGATCCCTCCGTACATGGAGCACGTCGTGGCCACGTTCAGTCAGGTGGCGCGCAGCAGCAACCAGGTGAACCAGCGCAGCGGTGTCAGCGTGCGCCTGTCGGTCAGCAACCTCGAGGTGCTGGGTGCCAACGCATTGCGTCGTGGCCTTCGCGCCGGCGAGCGCTCGGTGGTCGCTCGTGTCAGCGACCTGTCGTCGCTGGCAGCCAGCACCAGCGGCAAGGTGGAGATCGAAGCGTTGGAGGAAGGCCGCGAGGGCGCCATTCTCGAGAACCTCGTGAAGGCCTCGGTGCTGTCGGTGTTCAAGGAAGTCGTGCCGCCGGAACTCACCCGCGAGGTGGTGGCTGCGTTCGAGGCGGGCACGGTGGCCCACACCGGCGACGATATTCCGTCGTCCGAGTTGGCAGCGCTCGTCGAGCAAGTGCCCGCGCTGCGTGGCCCGGTGCTTGCGCTCACGGGTGGCCTCGAATCCGTTCCCGCTGTGGCCGCCGCTATCGAGTTCGTGCTCGAAGGTCTGCACCTCAGCAAGCGCCTGAACAAAGACGGTGCCAGCGGCGCTGCTGGTGCCACCTACCGCGGCCGCAACTGACTGCCCATCACCCCTGGCCCCTCACCCCTGGCCCCTCACCCCTGGCCCCTTGCAACGGAGGGGTGATCAAGCGGTGAGGAAGGTGTGTCCGGAATCCTTCAACTCTCGGTCCTTGGTGACGATCCCCAGGTTGCCGGGAGCATCCACGAACGGGGTCACGATGACGCTGGCGATGGGCAGGTCGTCGGCTGCGCGATGAACCTCGCGCCACATCCCGGCAACGTGCTGCGCCCGCTCGGCATCGGTGTCGCCGATGGGTTTGTAGGTCAGCGCGAAGGGGCGGTCCAGCGGCCACTCCGCGGCGCGGTGGAGGCAGACCTCCACATCGGTGCGCATGGCGAGACCGATCACATCCACCGAACCCGCAAGATCGGCGAGCGGCCGTTCGGCTCGCCCAGGGATGCGCACCACGCCATCGGTGAAGCCTTGGAACCACAAGCCCCAGCGGAACTGATCGAGTTGGCGAGCCTCGTCGCGCGCCTTGGGCGTGTCGGAGGTCGGGCGCACCATCGCCACGTCGAGCGATGTGGCCACCGGTAGCCGGCCGTGCAGAATGCGCCACGCATCGCGCCATGCGACCACCATCGTGTTCACCACCTCGGGGAATCGCTTCGGGTCGTCGGGCATCATGCGGGTGCACATGCCGAACGGAGCCTCGAAGGGAACCCAGCCTGAGGCCAGATCCCCCAGTCGGTCGGCGACGAGTTCGACCCAACGTGGCCAGAACACGCCCGCCTTTCGTTCGTCGAGGAAACCGCCTTCGTCGTCGAACCAGTGGGGGAGCGATGGCTGGAGCAGTCGGAACCACACCTCGAGGCCGGCACCGCGTGCGGCCTGGGCGGTTCCGTGGATGCGTTCGAACACGTCGCCGTCGAACGCGCCAGCCTTGGGTTGAGCATCGGCCCATGGCACATCGAGGCGAATGGTCTGCAGGCCGCTCTCTGCCGCCAACGCGATGTCGTCGAGCACGCGATCAGCCGCGACATCGAGCGCTGCGCCGCGTTGGGGTTGGTTCACGAAGGTCTCCAGACGCGGTTCAGATGAACGGCGTTCGGGTCCAGAGTTCAGCGGTGTCGTTCGACGCGATCAGCACCGGTTGTCCGCTCAGTTCCACCACGTTGATGGCGCCGGGGAAACCGCGCAGTTCGAGATCCCGCTGTGAAGCGGTGGCCACGCCTTGGGGCAGGCGCTCGATCTGCATCGTGGGCAGCAGCACTTCGTGCGGGCCTGCGGCGTCGCACAGCCGAGCGGCCATGTTCACTGCAGACCCGATGTAGTCGTCGCCTTCGAACAGCAGGGCGTGTCCGCTGGCCATACCCACGCGGAGTTGCAGCGGTGCGCAGACGTCGGCAGAACGCTGCTGCAGTTCCAAGGCGAAGGCGATGCATGCCTCCTGGTCGACCGACACGATCATGCAGCCGTCACCCAACCACTTGGCGATGCGCACACCGCGCTCGCTGGCGATCTCTCTGGTGAGCGAACGGAACGCCCCGAGCAGACGCCCGGCGGCATCGTCGCCGAAGGCCGCCGTGTAGTTCGTGAACCCGGAAAGGTCGACGAAGGCGAACGTGCGGGGGACTCGCATCGATGTCATTCTACCAGGGAGGACATGGGTCGTGATTGGATTCACAAGCCATGTCGCCGAGTGTTCATGCGACCGCTCAGCGGTGTTTCCCTTCGATCGGCACGGCCCGCTGAAACGGTTGTAGCGTTCGCCCATGGCATCGCGATTCACCTACTCGGCCTGGGACGGCACGCAGAAGGGTTTCGACTTCGATGCCGACTCGCTGTTCGACGAACTCACCGACGATCTGCTGTACCACGGCGACGTGAACGCAGCCTTGCGGCGGATGATGCAGCAGGGTATGCGCGACCGCAACGGCGAGCAGATCCAAGGCCTGCGCGAGCTGATGCAACAGCTGCGCGAGCAGCGCCAGCAGCGCCTTGAGAACAACGACCTCGGCGGGGTGTACAGCGAGATCGCCGATGCCCTCGACGACATCATCGACGAAGAGCGGCACGCCATCGAGAACGCGACGCAGCAGGCCGAGCAGAGCGGCGACGAACGGCGCTCGCAGCATGCCCGCGATGCTGCGGCCGAACGCAACTTCCGGCTCGACATGATGCCGTCGGATCTGGCCGGCAAGGTGCGCGAACTCTCGGCGTACGACTTCGAGAGTGCCGAGGCGCGCCAACGGTTCGAAGAGCTGATGGACCAACTGAAGCAGCAACTGATGCAGCAGGCGGTGGATCAGATGGGCTCCGCCATGCAGAACATGTCGCCCGAGGACATGGCCCGCATGAAGGACATGATGGCCTCGCTGAACGAGATGATCGAGCGCCAGCAGCGAGGTGAAGACCCGGGCTTCGAACAGTTCATGGAACAGTTCGGCGACTTTTTCCCGGAGAACCCGGAGACGCTGGAGGAACTCCTCGAGCAGATGGCGCAGCGAATGGCTGCCATGCAGGCGATGATGAATTCGATGACGCCCGAGCAGCGGGCACAGCTGCAGCAGCTCAGCGACCAGTTGCTCGACGACATGGACCTGCGCTGGCAGATGGACCAGTTGGGTCGCAACCTGCAGCAGATGTTCCCTCAGCAGGGGTGGGGCCAGAGCTACGACTTCCAGGGCCAGGATCCCATGGGCATGGGGCAGGCCATGCAGATGATGCAGGAGCTCGGCGAACTCGATCAGCTCGAGAACCTGATGAAGAACGCCACTACGCCGGGCGCACTTGCCGAGGCGGACATGGATCGGGTGCGCGAGCTGATGGGTGACGACGCTGCCCGGTCACTCGAGCGACTTGCCGAGCTCACCAAGATGCTCGAGGAGAGCGGGCTGATCCATCAGAAGGAAGGCAAGCTCGAACTCACCCCTCGGGGTCTGCGCAAGATCGGCAACAACTCGCTGCGCGACCTCTTCAATCGACTGGCGAAGGACAAGACGGGCCAACACGCCACGACGAAGTTGGGGTTCGGTCACGAGCGCACCTTCGAGACCAAGCAGTACGAGTACGGCGATCCGTTCCAGCTCGATCTGGAGCGCACCATTCGCAATGCCGTGCGTCGCAACGGGGCGCAGACCCCGGTGCGATTGTCGCCCGACGACTTCGAGATCGAGCGCACCGAGCACCTCACTCGCAGCAGCACGGTGCTCATGCTCGACCTGTCGATGAGCATGCCGATGCGCGACAACTTCCTGCCGGCCAAGAAGGTGGCGATGGCGCTCCACGCGCTCATCACCTCGCAGTTCCCTCGCGACTTCATGGGCATCGTGGGTTTCAGCGAGACCGCGTACGCCCTCACTGCGGCCGAACTGCCCGAGGTGAGTTGGGACTTCGCGTATGGCACCAACATGCACCACGGCTTCACGCTGGCTCGCCAGATGCTGTCGCGGCAGTCGGGTACGAAGCAGATCATCATGATCACCGATGGCGAACCAACGGCGCACATCACTCCTCGTGGCGAGCCGTTTTTCAACTATCCGCCCACGCAGGAGACCATCGAGATCACGTTGCGTGAGGCTGCGCGCTGTTCGCGTGACGGTATTCGGATCAACACGTTCATGCTGGATGCGGACTACGGACTCAAGCATTTCGTGGAGCAACTCACGGCCGTGAACCGTGGTCGAGCCTTCTTCACGAACCCCGAAACGCTGGGTGATTACGTGCTCGTGGACTTCATCGAGCACAAGCGTCAACTCGCGCGTGGCCGAGGCGGCCGCCGCTCTGCGTGACCGCGCGAGATTCGCGCGAAAAGCCTCGTCAGCACATTCGCAAAATGTCCTCTTGCGCGAAGGTGATGTGGTAAGCGACAATGACACCCATGTAATTACAGGGGTGTCGAGCAGCCGACACCCCGGGGCCTAGCGCAGGGAGGCCGCCCGCATGCAGATCGAAGTGAACATCGAACCCAAGGGGAACTGGCAGGACGAGGCGAACTGCCTCGGCGTCGACCCCGACCTCTTCTTCCCCGAGCGGGGTGCGTCCACTCGCGAGGCCAAGGAAGTGTGCCGCGGTTGTGTCGTGCGCACCGATTGCCTCGAGTACGCACTCGTGAATGGCGAGAAGTTCGGCATCTGGGGTGGCTTGTCCGAGCGTGAGCGCCGCCGCTTGCGCCGCCAGCGAGCCCAGGCCACTCGTCGCACCAGCGCCTGATCCTCGCTCACCTGATCCGTTCGGCCCAACCGTGTTCAAAACCGGTGGTGACTGAGGAAGTCGCTACCAGAGGGATAGTCTGACGTCATGTTCGCAGGTTTCTTCGATTCACCGGCCGAGATCGGCATCATCCTTCTCGTCGTACTGCTCCTCTTCGGAGGCTCGCAGCTGCCCAAGCTCGCCAAGAACATTGGCAAGGCGCAGAAGGAGTTCAAGGACGGCCTCTCCGAGGGCCAGAAGAAGGCGGAGGCCGAAGCGCCTTCGACGACCGACGGCGACGCCTGACCTCACCGAGATCACTGATCTCACCGAGCCGCTCCGGCTCGCCTTCACGTTTCAACATCACGACGCCGGCTGCCTCATGGCCCCGGCGTCGTGACGCGTTCCACCTCGGTTCGATGACCCGGCTGGCGAACCGGGTTCGCACACTGAGCAGGGCTCAGTGCGGAAGGGCTCAGGCGCTGACGACGTCGAGCTTGCGGCGCTTGCTGATGCGGCGGCGTTCACGCTCGCTGCAACCGCCCCACACGCCGTGCTCGATGCGGTTCACCAGCGCGTACTCCAGGCACTGCTCGAGCACGGGGCAGTCCTGGTTGCAGATCTTTCGGGCACGGTCGACGCCCACGCCATCACTGGGGAAGAACACTGCCGGCGCATAGTTGCGGCAGTTGCCCTCGGCCATCCAGGCGGTGGCGGAGTCGGTGTCCGGGAGGGGGCTGATCGATTGCATGGGGTGCGTCTCCTTGGGTGCCGCGAACAAGGGGGGTCTGTTCAACGGCTCGGTTGGTGCGCCCGCACGAAGCCCTGTGCCTCGAACGACCACCGCAACGTTGCTGCATACGACGCCGCATCCGCTGTGATGGTTCCCGAGTTCCTCCCAGTTTCGCACGAAATTGCCATCGACGGGCGTCGCGCCGAAGATTTTTCGGGCGGCCCTGCTCAGAGCGCCAGGGCGTGGCGGCCCGCTAGACTCGGCAGGCCGTCTCGCCGCGCATCTCGGGCGAGCCGAACCGGCAGGAGAACCACCATGACCGACACAGCTCTCGAACCGCGAGCCCACGCTCGCATCGCGTACCTCGGCCCGGTCTCGCCGCATTGGGAGGTCTACGGCGACTGGGGCGATCGCTCCGTCCTCGAAGACTTCCGTGCACGCGTGCTGGCTCGCCTGGTACTGCTGCCCAAGGACGACCCCCAGTTCCGTCGCAATCGCGAGCGCGTGGTCCGCGACGCCGAGCGCGAGCGCATCTCGATCGAGTGGGACCTGGGCATCGCTGAAGCAGAAGGCTGATCGCCCTGCAACGCCTGCTCAACCGTGAGCTGAGTTGGCTGGCGTTCAACCGGCGCGTCCTGTGCCTCGCTGAGGAATCAGGGCTGCCGATGCTGGAACGCCTGAAGTTCTGCGCCATCGCGTCATCGAACCTCGATGAGTTCTTTCAGGTGCGCGTGGCAGCGCTGAAGGATCAGGTGGCGGCCGGCATCGGTATGCCCGCTCCGGATGGCCGCACGCCGCAGGAACAACTGGATGCAATCTCTGCAGAGGTGCGGTCGTTCGCCGTCGAGCAGGAACGCATCGTGCTCGATCAACTGGTGCCGATGCTGGCCGAGCAGGGTGTGCAGTTGGTGGACTGGGCCGACCTCGGCACGCACGAGCATCTGCATCTGATGACGTTCTTCGAGCAGCGGATCTTCCCGGTGCTCACGCCGCTCGCAGTGGATCCGGCCCACCCGTTCCCCTACATCTCGAACATGGCGCTGAACCTGGCCGCGATGGTGAGCGACCCCGACACCGGAGAGCGTCGATTCGCTCGGGTGAAGGTGCCGAACATCTTCCCGCGACTGGTGGCGCTGCCGGGTGGCAAGCGGTTCGTGCCGGTCGAGCAGATCATCGCCGCGCAACTGCACCAGATGTTCGTGGGCATGGTGGTGGAAGAGCACGCATTCTTCCGTGTCACTCGCAACGCCGACCTCACGCTGGAGGAGGAAGAGGCCGACGATCTGCTGGCAGCGGTGGAGATGGAGCTTCGAAAGCGACGCTTCGGCCGCGCAGTGCGATTGGAGGTGCAGCACGGCATCAGCGACGAGATGCTGGAGCTGCTGGTGCGCGAGCTCGATCTCGAGATCAACGACGTGTCGCACCACCGGAGCCTGCTCGACCTCACGTGCCTGTTCCAGCTCCACGGGCTCGATCTGCCGCATTTGAAGGATGCTCCGTGGCCGCCGCTCACGGCCGG
>CANHST010000114.1 GCA_947463235.1 Acidimicrobiaceae bacterium | reverse complement strand
GGCGTGGTGGGTTCCACCAACGACATCATCGACGGCCAGTACATCGTGGCCCGTGCCGACCAGGCTCGCATGGTCACCGGCTGGGAGCCCATCGCCAACTACGACGACGACTTCAACATCGCCTACAACCACGGCCTCGCCGAGTCCATTGAGGCCAAGGCCCCCGACAACTATGTGGTGCGACTGAAGTCGGGTATCGAGTTCCACAACGCCAAGACGCTCGGTGCCGACGACCTCATCTACTCGTTCAACCGTCTCATCGACCCGGCACAGGGCATTGCCCCTGCGCTGTCGCAGTTCATCGATGCGAACAGCTTCAAGAAGCTCGACGATCTCACTGTGGAGATCAAGCTGCTGAAGCCCAGCGTGGCATTCCTCAACGGCATGGCCGACTACGGCGCCAACATCGTGCCCGTGGGCTACACCCGCGACGGCGAGCAGATCGGCACCGGCCCGTACAAGCTGAAGAGCTTCACGCCGGGCTCGGAGAGCGTGCACGTGCGTCACGAGAACTACTGGGGCCAGACGTACCTCGATGAAGTGCAGATCATCGACTTCTCCGATCAGTCGGCACTCGTGAACGCGCTCATCTCGGGCGACATCGACGTGGCCATCGACGTGCCCTACGCACAGGCCACCACGGTGTCGAGCAACAGCGATCTGGTGCTGCTGGAGTCCGCTGCCGGCAACTGGCAGACCATCACGATGCGAGTCGACATGGCCCCGTTCGACGACGTGCGCGTGCGTCAGGCGATGCGCCTCATCGTGAACCGCGACGAGATGGTGCAGCGTGTGCTCTCCGGCCATGGCCGCGTGGGCAACGACATGTACGGCGTGCTCGACGGCTCGTACCCGAAGTCGTTCCCGCAGCGCGAGCAGGACATCGAAGCCGCCAAGGCACTGCTGAAGGAAGCAGGCCAGGAGGGTCTGGAGATCGAACTGTTCGCCCCGGACGACACCGCCGGTCTGGCGGAGTACATCACGGCCTTCGCCGAGCAGGCCAAGGAGGCCGGCATCACGGTGAAGCCCACGGTGCTCGACGGCGGCACGTACTGGGGTGCGGAGTACACCAAGCGCGTCTTCGCCACCAGTTACTGGAGCACCCGTCCGTACCTCAACCAGGTGCCGCAGGGCGCCTTGCCCGACGCGACGTATCCCGAGACCCACTGGCCGCCGGCCGGCTCCGACTTCGAGGCCCTCTACAACCAGGCGATCGCCGAGGTCGACACCGACAAGCGCTACGCGATCATCGAGCAGATGCAGAAGGAGGAGTACGAGGAGGGTGGCAACATCATCTCGTACTTCCAGAACCTCATCGATGGCCACGCTGCCTACGTGAAGGGTGCAGTGTCCCGACCGAACCTGCTGAACTTCGATCACTTCGGCCGCGGCTTCCAGAACATCTGGCTCGACCAGTGACCTGAGCCGATGATGGTGGGGGCGCCACGCGGCGCCCTCGCCATCATCGGTGTCGTCCGTACTTCCATGGGCATCTTCAAACTCATCGTCCGTCGAGTCCTGCTCGGTGTGTTCACGCTGCTGGTCGTCTCGTTTGCCGTCTTCGCCCTCACCAACCTGTTGGGCGATCCGGTGCAGCGACTGCTCGGCCGCGGCGCGCTCCCCGAGGTGGTGAAGGCGAAGCGGGCCGAACTCGGCCTCGATCGCCCGTTCTTCACCCGCTACTTCGAATGGTTGAAGGGGATGCTCACCGGCGACCCCGGTAACTCGTTCTCCAACGGCGACGCCGTGATGGACATCGTGGGCGACCGCATCAAGAACTCGCTGTTCCTGATGTTTGTTGCATCGATGGTGTCGATTCCGTTGTCGCTGTTCATCGGCGCACGAGCGGCACTTCGCCGCGACAAGAGCTTCGACCGTGTCACCTCGAACCAAATGCTCATCTTCGCGGCGATGCCGGAGTTCGTGGTGGGTGCCTTTCTCACCGTGCTGCTCGCCACGAACGTGTGGCACGTGTTCCCGGCTACGAGTCGTATTCGGCCCGGCGAAGCGCCGTGGAGCGACTGGAAGGGCGTGATCCTGCCGGCCATCACGCTCACGCTGGCAGTCACACCGCACGTGTCGCGCACGATGCGTGCCGCGATGATCGAAGTGCTCGAGAGCGACTACGTGGAGATGGCCAGACTGAAGGGCCTGCCCGAGCGTGCGGTGCTGTGGCGGCACGCATTCCCCAACGCAGTGGGGCCCACCCTGCAGGTGATCGCGCTCAACATCGCCTACCTCGCTGGCGGCGTGGTGGTGGTGGAGTCGTTGTTCAACTACCGCGGCATCGGTATCGCCCTGCGTGATGCGATTCCGGTGGCGAACGCACCCATCGTCCAGTTCATCGCGATGTTCATCGCCACCATCTACGTGGTGTGCAACCTCCTCGCCGATCTCGGGGCCATCCTGGTGACGCCGCGCCTGCGAACGAGGCTCCAGTGAGCGCGGAGAAGCCCGCCGGCGTCTGGCGTTCGTCGCTGCGGCTGTGGCGCACCCGCATCGGTATCGCGCTCGTTCTGCTGCTCGTTGGGGTCGCCATCGTGGGCCCGTGGGTGGCGAAGTTCAGCCCGTCGGAGTTCGCCGGCACGCCGAACACCCGACATGTGCCCGGCACCTGGCTGGGCACCGACTATCTCGGGCAGGACGTGGTGAGCCGGTTCCTGCATGGTGGCCGCTCGATTCTCTGGATGGCCTCGGTGAGCACCCTGCTGGGCTTCGTGTTCGGCGCGGCGATCGGTTTGGTGGCGGCCTACAACCGCGGCCGCCTCGACGACGTACTGATGCGCGGCATGGACATCCTGCTGGCCTTCCCGCAGTTGCTGCTGGCGTTGGTGGCGCTCACCACCATCGGCCCCGAGCCGTGGCTGATCATCACCATCGTCGCCTTCACCACCATGCCTCGCATCGCCCGCATCACCCGGGGCGCCACGGTGCCGGTGGTGGAGCGCGACTTCATCGGTGCCGCCGAGGCACTGGGCGAATCGCGATTTCGCATCATCACCAAGGAACTGCTGCCGAACGTCACCGGCCCACTGTTGGTGGAGGCGAACCTGCGCCTCACTTACTCCATCGCCACCATCGCAGGGCTCGGTTTCCTCGGGTTTGCCACCGAGGTGAACGCTGCCGACTGGGGCCAGATGGTGCAGGAGAACCGAACGGCGCTCACCGTTGCCCCGTGGGGCACGCTGCTGCCCGCATTTGCCATCGCGTTGTTGACGGTCGGTACCGGCCTCATCGCCGATGGCGTATCGCGCACCGTGGCCGGCGTCGACCGGGGGAGGCCGGACGCATGAGCGGCACCATGCAATCTAGGGAGAACGTTGCGCTGGAGATTCGTGGGCTGCGCATCGATGTGGCCGAGAGTGGTGCCGACATCGTGGACGAGGTGGATCTCACCATTCGCCGCGGCGAGGTGCTGGGCTTGGTGGGCGAGTCCGGTTCGGGCAAGACCACCATCGGGCTCGCCGTGCTGGGTCATGCTCGACGCGGCGTGGCCATCCACGGCGGCACCGTCCGCATCGGCGATCGCGATCTGAACGGACTCGACGCCAAGGAGTTGCGCTCCGTGCGGGGCAAGCTCGTGTCGTACGTGCCGCAAGACCCGGGCACGGCGCTGAACCCTGCGCTGCGCATCGGCAAGCAGATCATGGAAGTGCTCGAGACGCATGGCTTCGGCGCCAATCAGGCCGAGCGCGAAGCCCGCGTGGTGGAGGTACTCAGCGAGGTGATGCTGCCCGGCGTGCCGGAGTTCCTGCGTCGCTACCCGCACCAGTTGTCGGGTGGCCAGCAGCAACGCGTGGGGCTGGCCATGGCGTTCGCATGTCGACCGGCGGTGATCGTGCTCGACGAGCCGACCACCGGGCTCGACGTGAGCACCCAGACCCACGTGCTGCAAACCATCCGCGATCTCGCGGCGCGCCACGGCGTAGCGGCGCTGTACGTCACGCACGACCTCGCAGTCGTGGCCACGCTGGCCGACCAGGTGGCCGTGATGTATGCAGGCCGAGTGGTGGAACAGGGATCCACCGCCGACATCTTCGCCAACCCGGCACACCCGTACACCCGCTACCTCGTCGCTGCGGCCCCTGAGATGGACGGCGATCGGCAGATGGTGGGCCTCGTCGGTCGCGCTCCTTCGCCGGGGAAGCGTCCGGTGGGCTGTGCCTTTGCGCTGCGCTGCGAGCTCGCCACCGAGGAATGTGTGGCCGAGTTCCCTGCGGTCACCGATGTGGGCACCGACCGCCCGCACCAGGTGCGGTGTGTGCATGCGTTCGGCGTTCCCGACCGCACCGCACTGCGTGTTGCCTCCACGGCCCGCGTGGCCCGCGAGAGCGAGGTGGCGCTGAGCATTCGTCACGTCGATGCGGGCTACTCGGGCACCAACGTGGTGCACGACGTGAGTTTCGACATTCAACGTGGTGAGTGCGTTGCCCTGGTGGGCGAGTCGGGCTCGGGTAAGAGCACGCTGTCTCGCTCCATCGGTGGTTTGCACCGCGAATGGACGGGCGAGATCGTGCTCGACGGCACCCCGCTCGAGAAGTCGTCGCGCAACCGCCCTGTGGCGCAGCGTCTGTCCATCCAGTACGTGTTCCAGAACCCGTACAGCTCGCTGCATCCCCGCCGCCCGGTGGCGGAGTCGATCGCTCGGCCGCTTGCCATTGCTGGCGTCGACGCTCGCGAGGCCGCCATCGAGGTGGATCGCATGCTCGAACGTGTGTCGCTCGGTTCTGCCTACGGATCTCGCTATCCCGATCAGTTGTCGGGCGGCGAGCGTCAGCGTGTAGCGATTGCCCGTGCGCTGGTGAGCAAGCCGCACATGCTGATCTGCGACGAAGTGACATCGGCGCTCGACGTGCTGGTGCAGGCGGCGATCATCGAGTTGCTCGTCGACCTGCAACGCGACCTCGGTCTGGCGATGTTGTTCGTGACGCACAACCTCCCGTTGGTGCGTTCCATTGCCCAGCGTGTGGCGGTGATGTCCGACGGCAAGATCGTGGAGCTCGGCGACACCGCTCAGACGTTGCGGCATCCCCAGGAGGAGTACACCAAGCGCCTCCTTGCCGATACCCCGGTGATTCCCACGTTCAGCAACGACTGAAGGTTGGCACACGCCAAGGTAGTTCTGTTATCTTGGCGACTGCCAAGATAAATCGTTGGCGGGCTCCGGCTCTTACGGAACTCACACGGAACTCACGGGGAACGCAGACATGGATCCAATGGGCACTGCACACAATGCCGGCATGACCCAACCCACTCTGATGAGCCGACGTATGTTCCTGATCGCCGCCGGCGTTGCGACGCTTGCAGCCTGCGGGTCCGACAGCACCTCCGGTGCCACCACGACGCCTGCCCCCGGTTCGGCGCCGTTGAACACCGCCGCCACCACCGGAGCGTCGGCCGGCTTCAATGCGCTCTACATTCCCCCGTTGCTGGAGGGCACCAGCTTCGACCTCACGCTTGCACCGTCCACGGCGACGTTGCTCGACGGCAAGAGCGCTGCGACCATCTCCTACAACGGTGGCCCGATGTGGGGACCCACGTTGCTGATGAAGAAGGGCGACACCGTCAGGGTGAACGTCACCAACGGTCTCGATGAGGAGACCACCGCCCACTGGCACGGCGTGCACCTGCCGCCCGACATGGATGGTGGTCCGCACCAGGTGATCGGCGTTGGCGACACGTGGTCGCCCACGTGGACGGTAAAGAACAACGCCGCCACGTACTGGTACCACCCGCATGCGCACGAGCTCACCTGGCCACAACTCAGCAAGGGTGCCGGCGGCTTCATCATCGTGCAGGACGATGCCGAAGCGGCGCTCGCCCTGCCGCGCACCTACGGCGTCGACGACTTCCCAGTCGTCTTCACCAGCCGTACCTTCGACGCCGACTCGCAGATCATTCCCGCGACCATCTACGGCGACCATCTTTTGGCAAACGGCACCATCGATGCCGAGGTGAAAGCTCCGGCACAGATGGTGCGCTTCCGCATCCTCAACGGTGAGATCGAGCGTGCCTACACACTCGGTTTTGCCGACGACCGCACGTTCTGGGTGATCGGAACCGATGGAGGCTTACTGGATGCGCCTGTGGCACTCACTCGACTGGTGATGGTGCCGGGTGAGCGCTACGAGATCGTGGTCGACCTCAGCGTTGATGCCGTTGGCTCGGCGGTAACGATGCAGTCGTTCAACGGTGGCTACACCCTCGGCTACCCCGGTGCCGAGCCGGCCACCAGCGGCGAGTTCGGCAGCCTGCTGAACAACACCACCTTCGATGTGCTGCGCCTCGCGGTGGTGGATGCCACCGCCGACGGCGTGAAGGAACTGCCCGCATCCCTCATCGCCAACACGCTCTGGACGGCAGCCGACGCCACCAACGAGCGCACCCTGAAGATCACCGACAACGGCCCCGGCACGCCCTTCACGTTCGACGATCCGAATGCAACCTTCTCCATGGACCGCATCGACCAGACGGTGGTGCTCGACACCGTGGAGGCGTGGACGATCGAGAACGACTTCGTGTTCGGCCACGCCTTCCACATTCACGATGTGCAGTTCGCCATCGTGGAGCGCAGCACGGGCCCCGTGGCCGATTACGAGAAGGGATGGAAGGACACGTTCTACATCCAGGTCAACGAGCAGGTCACCTTCGTGGCCAAGTTCGACGACTTCGCCAGCAGCGAACATCCCTTCATGTACCACTGCCACATGGCAAACCACGAAGACGAAGGCCTGATGGGTCAGTTCCTCGTCGTGGAGCAGGCATGAGCACAACCACAGCGCAACTGATAGGAACGTGATCATGAAACGGACCGCCCTCCTCTTCGCCGTAGCAGTAGTGCTCGTGGCGTGCTCGGCCACCGAGTCGGCATCACCGGCATCGACCACGCCGGAAACTGCTGCCCCTGAGACCGCAATGGCGTCCACCACGTCGCTGGTCCCGCAGACGACCGTGGCAGTGAGCACCACCACCACATTGGCGGAACTGCCCACTCGGGCGGGCGTCACCACGCTGAAGTTGAAGTACGGGCCGTTCGACATCCAGCCGGGCCAGAACAACATCGACGTCGTCCGGAGTGTTCCGCAACCGGAGATGAACGGCTGGATCGTGGGCATTCGCCCCGACCTGAAGTACGACGACGGCACCACCCCTCGTGTCGACATCGTGCACCTGCACCATGGTGTGTGGTTGAACGTGGCGGGCAAGGACCTCACGTCGCCGCTGCCGGAACGCTTCTTCGCTGCCGGCGAAGAGAAGACCACGATGGCGCTGCCCGCTCCGTACGGCTACCGCTATCAGACCTCGGATCGCTGGATCCTCAACTACATGCTCCACAACCTCACGCCCGAGAACAAGAAGGTGTGGATCACGTACGAGATCGACATCATTCCCGACGACGCCACCGAGGCCGCCGGCATGATCCCGGCGCATCCTGCATGGATGGACGTGCAGAACGGCGAGATCTATCCGGTGTTCGACGCGCTGCGTGGTGATGGCGACGGGGTCACTTACACGTACCCGGATCAGGCCACCGATCCCTACAAGGGTGGTGCGCCGAAGAACGAGTGGGCGTCCACGATGGACGGCGTGATCGTGGCCACCGCTGGCCACCTCCACCCGGGTGGCTTGCAGACCGACCTGTGGGTGGCGCGTGGCGACGAGAAGGCGCACCTGTTCACGTCCGAGGCCAACTACTACGAGCCCGCTGGTGCCGTGTCGTGGGACGTGTCAATGACCGTCACCATGCCCGACTACCGCGCCGTCATCAAGAAGGGCGACGTGCTCTCCACGACGGCCACCTACGACAGCGCACGGGCCAGTTGGTACGAGAGCATGGGCATCATGGTCACCTGGATCGGTGAGCTTGGCGAGACCGGCGGCCCGGCCCTCGCCGACCCGTTCACCACCCCCGTCGACAAGCCGGGCATGCTCACCCACGGTCACCTTCCGGAGAACGACTTCCACGGCGGCGACGCCGACCCCTCCTTCCTCGATCTCACGGCGTTCCCGTCGGAACCGGCTAAGCCGGTCGTGGAGATCGGTGGCTGGGTGTACGGCCAGGGCGACATGAACATCGCTGCCGCGGTGCCGAGCGTGAAGCCGGGTGGCACGTTCACCTTCGACAACCTCGATGCCGACATCGGCAACGGGCAGTGGCACACCATCACGGCCTGCGCCGCGCCCTGCAACCAGAGCACGGGTATCGCCTATCCGCTTGCTGACGGCCCGGTAATCTTCGACTCGGGCCAGCTCGGTAACGGTGGGCCGCCCACCGCCGACCGAACCACCTGGACCATTCCTGCCGATCTTGCCGTAGGTACCTACACCTACTTCTGCCGTGTTCACCCGATGATGCGCGGTGCCTTCCGAGTGGAGAACTGATGTCCGATCGTCTGTCGAACCTTCGCAAGTGGAACCTCGGTCTCACCGCACTGCACGGTCTGCAAGCGGTGCTGATCTTGGTGATGGCTGGCGATTTCGCCATCACCATCACGTCCACCTTCCCGAAGGGTCCTCCGGGCACGCGACTCGGTACACCTGAGGCGTTCTTCGACCTTCCGATTGGTGCAGCGGTGGCGGTGTTCTTGGCGCTGGCCGCCATCGATCACCTCATCACGGCTACTGCCATGCGGGGCCGTTACGAGGCCGACCTCCAACGGGGCATCAACCGCTTCCGCTGGGTCGAGTACTCGGTGAGCGCCACCTTGATGATCGTGCTCATCGGTTCGTACAGCGGCATCACCGACATCGCAGCCGTGGTTGCGGTGATCGGCGCGAATGTGGCGATGATCCTGTTCGGCTGGCTGCAGGAGCGGATGAACCCGCCCGGCCGCGAGACCACCACGATGATGCCGTTCTGGTTCGGCACCATCGCCGGTGTAGCGCCGTGGGTGGCCATCTGGGTGAACGTCATCGGCGCCGACACCGTGCCCGGTTTCGTCTACGGCATCGTGGTGGCAGAGCAGTTGTTCTTCTTCACCTTTGGCCTGAACCAGTGGCTGCAGTACCGGGGTGTGGGGCGCTGGCGCGACTACCTCTATGGCGAGAAGGTGTATCTGGTGCTCAGCCTTGTGGCCAAGAGCGTGCTCGCCTGGCAGATCTACGGCGGCTCGCTGGCCAACTGAGC
>CANHST010000113.1 GCA_947463235.1 Acidimicrobiaceae bacterium | reverse complement strand
CAAGGACTGATCGATCGATGAGCACTCCGGCACTCGAGTTCCACGACCTTCGCCTTGGCTACAAGGTGCGCGGCCAGATTCGCGAGGTGCTCCGCGGCGTGTCGTTCGCAGTGCAACCCGGCGAGTCGTACGGACTGGTCGGCGAGAGTGGGTGCGGCAAGTCCACCGCGGCCTACGCGGCTGTTCGTTACCTCCCGTCGAATGCTCATATTCTCGGCGGCGGGGTGTCGCTGGCCGGCCGCGATGTGATGGGCCTCAACAACGACGAACTCCGCGACCTCCGCGCCCGAAATGCCTCCATCGTCTACCAGGACCCAGGTCAGGCGTTGAATCCCACCATCAAGGTCGGGCCGCAGTTGATGGAGGCATACGAAGTCATCGGGATGGGCCGCGACGAGGCCCGAACGAATGCGCGAGCGATGCTCGAGAAGGTGCAGATCGCCGACCCCGACTCCGTACTCGGCCGCTATCCACACCAACTGTCGGGCGGCATGCAGCAACGAGTCGTCATCGCCATGGCGTTGGCCTCGAACCCGCAGTTGCTCATCCTCGACGAGCCCACCACAGGCCTCGACGCCACCGTCGAGGCCGAAGTGCTGGATCTCGTGCGTGGTCTGCGCACCGAGTACGGCACGTCGGTGCTGTTCATCTCCCACAACCTCGGCGCCATTCGCAGCATGTGCGACCGGGTGGGCGTGCTGTACGCAGGGCAACTGGTGGAAGAGGGCGAAGCCGGTGCGGTGTTCGACCATCCCCAGCACCCCTACTCGGTGGGCCTGCTCCGCTGTCTCCCCCGTCACGGCTCGCGCCAGGGGGCCCAGCGGCTGGAGACCATTCCTGGCTTCCTGCCGCTGCTCGGGGAACCCCTCCCCACATGCGTCTTCGTCGACAGGTGCGCATTGGCCACCGACACGTGCCGCACCGAAGTCCCGCCCACGGTCACCGACGAGCACCGCATGGTGCGTTGTCACCACACCGATCAGGTCGAGCGCATGGCCTCTGCGGAACTGCCGGTGGGCATTCCGTCGGTGGTCGACCGCACCGGCGCTCCACTGCTTCGCCTCGAAGGCGTCAGCAAGACCTTCGAACAGGGCGGCAAGCACATCAAGGCCGTGCGCGACGTGTCGATGGAGGTCTACCCCGGCGAGACCCTCGGGTTGGTGGGCGAATCGGGCAGTGGAAAGACCACCTTGGCGCACAGCATCCTCGGCCTCACCGCACCCGATGATGGCAG
This sequence comes from Acidimicrobiaceae bacterium, assembly GCA_947463235.1. Classification (GTDB taxonomy): domain Bacteria; phylum Actinomycetota; class Acidimicrobiia; order Acidimicrobiales; family Ilumatobacteraceae; genus UBA668. The sequence goes on along the minus strand of CANHST010000113.1, from coordinate 7,927 downwards.
CGTGATCGAGTTCAACCAGGAACAACTGCCCCCGGTCACCCGCCGCCGGTCGATCGCGCAGATTCGCGGCATCCAGATCGTCTTCCAGAACCCCGACTCGGCGCTCAACCGGCGCCATTCGGTGCGGCGTATCATCGGCCGCAGCCTGCGGCGTCTCGGCCAGGTGCCGAGCGAGAAGGTGAACGACGAACTCCTCCACATCACTTCGGCGGTTCGTCTCACCGAACGCCACCTCGACATGCGCCCGGCGCAGTTGTCGGGCGGCCTGAAGCAGCGTGTGGCCATCGCCCGAGCCTTCGCCGGCAAGCCGCGCCTGGTGGTGTGCGACGAGCCGACATCATCGCTCGACGTGTCCGTGCAGGCAGCCATTCTGAACCTGCTCGGCGACCTCCAGCGCGACAGCAGCACCAGCTATCTGTTCATCTCTCACGACCTACGCGTCGTGCGCTACCTCTCCGATCGCATCGCCGTGATGTACCTCGGTCGCATCATGGAGTTGGGACCCGCCGAGCGTGTCTTCGATGGCCCCCATCACCCCTACACCGAGGCGCTGCTGTCCGCAGCTCCCTCCGTCGACGGCGATGGTCGCGTGCGCATCCGCTTGGAAGGCGAAATTCCGAGCGCCGTGAACGTGCCGAACGGCTGCGTGTTCCACACCCGCTGCCCGCGGAAGCTCGATGGCGATGTGTGTTCCACGATCGAACCTCCGCTGCTGGCTACGCCAGACGGAGGGGTGATCCGCTGCCACATTCCGTACGAGGAACTGGCTGCGGTGCAGGTGTCGGTGAGCCGTCAGCCCTGAGTAGGCGTGCGCTGCATCTCGACGAGCTGCTCCACCGGAATGTGGCAACGCATCAGATGACCGGGCTCCACCTCGCGTAGCGGTGGTTCGCTGACCTCGCACACCCCGGGCATCGCCCGCGGACACCGTGGGTGGAAGACACAGCCCGACGGAGGATTGGCCGGGCTGGGAATCTCACCGTCGAGGCGAATGCGAACGCGCTCCTCGCCGTCCACGTTCGGAATGGCCGACAGCAACGCCTCGGTGTACGGGTGATTCGGCCCGTTGAACACAGCGTCGGTGGGCCCGAGTTCCTGGATGCGGCCGAGGTACATCACCGCGATCCGGTCGGCCAGGTAGCGCACCACACCCATGTCGTGACTGATGAAGACATAGCTCGTCTTCTTCTCCGACTGGAGGTCGGCAAGCAGGTTCAAGATGGCGGCCTGCACCGACACGTCGAGGGCGCTGGTGGGCTCGTCGCACACCACGATGCGCGGGTCGCCGGCGAAGGCGCGGGCGATGGCCACACGCTGCTTGAGGCCGCCCGACAACTGACGAGGCTTGAGGTCGAGATGGCGAGGAGTGAGCCGCAGATGCGCAGCCAATGCCTCCACACGCGTGTTGGCCTCGTCGCCCTTGATGCCGGTGAGCTTCTCCACGCTGCGCATGAGAATGCGCCGCACGGTCCAACTGCGGTTCAACGCCGAGTCGGGGTTCTGGAAGATCATCTGCATGGAGCGCTTCTCATCGGCCGAACGGCCAGTGGTGAGCGGAGCGACGAAGTGCCCGTCGAGCGACACCGAACCACCCTCGTCGGCGGCCTCGATACCCAACAGCGTCTTGGCCAGGGTGGACTTACCCGACCCGGACTCGCCAACGATGCCGAGGGTCTCGCCCTCACCGAGGCTGAGATCCACGTCGACCAGCGCGGGGATGGCCAGATTGCGCTGATGGAACGTCTTCGAGACGTGGGTGAGTTCGAGCACATCGGCACCCTTGGCCGAGGTGTTCAGCATGGCGATATCGACCGAAACCGGCGTTTCCTGGATCTCACCGATGCGGTCCACGTGATGGCACCGCGAGAAGCGCCCGGTGCCGTCGCCGATCGCCACCAACGGCGGCGCCGTGGTGTGGCACAACTCCGAGGCAATCGCGCAACGATCGAGAAACACACATGTCGGAAGCGGGCTGCCAATCAAGGGCAACAGGCCCGGAATGGTGGCGAGGGCCCGCTCGGTCTTGCGCACACCTCGTCGAGGCAGCGCCCGCAGCAAGCCCACGGTGTAGGGATGCTGCGGCGAGTCGAAGACTTCCGCGCTCGGGCCTTCCTCCACGATGCGGCCCGCATACATCACGCCCACCCGGTCGCACAGCGACCGAATGATGCCGAGGTTGTGCGCGATCAGCAGCACTGCGGCATCGCTCTCCTGGCGCAGTACCCGCACGAGGTCGAGCACTTCGGCTTCCACCGTCGCGTCGAGGCCGGTGGTGGGTTCATCGAGCACCAACAGCTTCGGGTCGCATGCGAGCGCCATGGCAATGACCACGCGCTGCTGCATGCCGCCCGACAGTTGGAACGGGAACCGATCCATCACCCGCTCGGGGTCGGCGATACGCACCTTACGGAGGGCGTCGAGCGCCGACTTCTCGGCATCGGTCTTGCTCTGTCCGAGCAGCGTGAAGCTCTCGATGAGTTGCCGCCCCACGCGCAACGTGGGGTTCATTGCCAGGGCCGGGTCTTGATAGACCATCGAGGCATCGCGGGCGCGGAACTCGCGGAGCCGCTCGTTGCTCATGGCGGTCACGTCTTGGCCATCGACCGAGACCGTGCCACCGACGATGCGACCGTTGCGCGGCAGGTACCGCAATGCGGCGTACGCCGTGGTGCTCTTGCCGCAGCCCGACTCGCCAACAAGGCCGTAGGCCTCGCCAGGAGCGATGTGGAACGACACGCCGCGCAACACCTCGCGCGGGATGCCTCGAACGTTGTAGACCACCTCGAGGTCGGTGACAGAAAGCGCCGAAGAGGCAGGCGCCTTCACGGCGTTGTCGGGATTCGTGATGGTCATGACGCCTCCAACACCGACTGCACCGCGTCGGCGATCAGGTTCACGGCGATCACCAAGCTGGCGATAGCGGCCGCAGGAAAGAACGTGGTCCACCAGATGCCGGCGCTGATGGAGTTGAAGCCCTCCGACACCTGTGCGCCCCAGTCGGGCGACGGCGGCGGCGGGCCGGCGCCGAGGAACGACAGCGTGGAGATGGCAAACACCGCGTATCCGATGCGGACCGTGAGCTCCACCACGATCGGACCCGACACGTTCGGGAGCACCTCTTTGAACATGATGAACATCTTCGACTCACCGCGAAGACGAGCCGACGTGACGTAGTCGAGATCTCGTTCGGCCAGTACTGCCGAGCGAACCGTTCGGGCCACCACCGGGGTGAACAGCACGGCCACCACACCCAGCACCACCCACGAAGAGTTGCCCAACGTGGTGATGGCGAGGAGTGCGATCAACACCACCGGCAGCGCCAGGAATGCCTCCACGATACGACTGAGGATGATGTCGACCCGCTTGCCGATGTAGCCCATGAGCATGCCCAGGATGACGCCGAAGAGCACGCCGAGCAGTGCTGCCGGTGGTGCGATCTTCAATACATCGCGAGCACCGGCCATCACGCGAGACAGCACGTCGCGTCCGGTCTTGTCGGTACCGAACCAGAAGTCCGAACTCGGCGAGAGGTGCGGCTTCGCACGGAAGTCGAGCGGGTCGTGCGGCGTGATGCGGGTGCCCAAGATTGCACAGGTGACCCAGACAATGGCGATGATGTTGCCGACGATGAACGACGGGCGGCGACGGATGAGCCGCCAGTTCTCCTTGCGGGCGGCTCGACGCTCACTCGGGCCCGCAGGGGGCGTGGCAGGAATGATGACGTCGACCGCAGGGGTGGACACCATGGACTCCGGATTGCCTTCGATCTGATCTGATTCGCTCACTTGGAGACCTCCAGGCGCACACGGGGGTTGAGCGCCGCGATCAGCAGATCGGCGGCAAGCGTAGAGAACATGTAGATGATGCCGACGAGCAACACGGCGCCTTGGAGCACCGGAATGTCGCGCTTGCCGACGGCGATGAGCATCGTGGAGCCAAGACCCGAGTAGTTGAACACTCGCTCCACACCGATGATGCCGCCGAACAGGTAACCGATCTGCACGCTGATGACGGTGATGGTGGGCGCCAGCGCGTTGCGCATGATGTGTCGACGCATCACCTGCGAAGAACTCATGCCCTTCATGGTGGCGGTTCGGGCATAGTCGGAGTGCTGCGCACTGATGACGCCGGCTCGGGTCATGCGGGCCAGATAGCCGAAGTAGGTGATGGCCATGGCCAACGCTGGCACCCAGAGGTACTGCAATTGCTGCACGATGGTGGCGCCGTCGGGCGGGTTGGCGAACGCCTTACCCAACTTCCAGTGCACGCAGAAAATCGAGAGCAGCACGGCCGCCGACACGAACTCGGGAATCGAGGAAGTGGCGAGGCCGAGGTTCACGATGGCGCGGTCGCTGAGCTTGTCTTGGCGACGAGCAGCGATGATGCCTGCCAGGATGCTCACCGGGATCGTCATGATGAAGGCCAGCAGGGCGAGCTTGCCCGAACGCCACAGCGCCGGGAAGATCACGTCGTTCACAGGGGCGCCGGAGGTGTACGACTCACCGAAGTTCAAGGTGAACACTCGGCGCATCGACTGCAGGTACTGGATGATGATCGGCCGATCGAAGCCCAATCGATGGTTCAGTGCGTCCACCTGTTCCTGCGGCGCGAAGGGACCGAGGATCTGACGACCCACGTTGCTCGGCAACACGCTCACCACCACGAACACGATGGTGGCCAGCAACCACAACGTGATGACCGCCGAACCCAATCGTCGCAGCAGATATCGACTCACCTGTCCCCCTTCTCGGCCGCCAAAGCGTCCCCCTCAAAACACGTCGGGTCGCTGCATCACTGCAGCGACCCGACGCAACTCACTGGTTGTGGGTCCTTACGGACCTCAGGCCGTGAAGCCAGCCTTGTCGCAGTAGTAGTGGCCGAGGCCGGTGGCGACAACGCCCGTCACGTTCGCGGCCGTGGCGAACAGGCCGTTGTAGAAGTACGGGATGACGTACGGGACGTCGGTGTTCGCGATCTTCTGGATACGCGACACCGGCTCCTTGCGGTCGTCGAGAGTGAGGGCCGCCTGGTAATCCTTCACTGCCGTGTTGAAGTCGGCGCTCAGGTAGTGAGCGGAGTTCCACTCACCCGTTGCGTAGGCCTTCACGAGGTACACATCGGGCACACCACGGTTGCCGTAGTCGACGATGCCGAACTCCTCGCCGCCGTCGCAGCCGGCCGGCTCGGTCTTCGAGTCGTACACCTTGCACCAACGGTCGTAGAAGGTGTCGGTGCTCTCGACGTTCAGCGTGACGTCCATGCCGATGTCCTTCAGCTGGCTCTGCATCAGCTCGGCCAACTGCGGGATCTCCTGCAGCTTCGGCACGTGCATCGTGATGGCCAGACCGGCCTTGCCAGCGGCATCGAGCAGCGACTTGGCCTGCTCGACGTCGCGCTCGCGCTGGGCCAGGCCAGCGTCGAAGAACTCGTAGACGGGAGCGATCGGGTGGTCGTTGCCCACGTCGCCCTTGCCGCCGAGGGCGGTGTCGACGAGTGCCTGACGGTCGAACGCCAGAGCGATGGCCGTACGGACGTTCACATCGGTGAAGGTTCCCTCGCGCACGTTCATCCACAGCTGACGGTGCGCTGCACCGCGGATCGCCGTGACCGTGAACTGCTCGGGGTTGTTCAGGATGGCCTCGCCACCGATGACCGAGAGCTGCACGATCACGTCGGCAGCACCACTCTGCAGGCCGGTGACCTGCGTGGCGATGTCGTCGGAGAAGATGAACTCGAGGCTCTCGAGCTTCGGCTTGCCGCCCCAGTAGGCGTCGTTGCGCGAGAACTTGGCGGTGGTGGCCGCGTCGTAGCTGTCGAGCTTGAAGGCGCCGGTGCCGTCGGGGCGCTTGTCGAGCGTCGTGCCGGCGACGTAGTCGGCCGGGGTGATGACGGTCTGCGGGTTCCAGTGGCACACGTTGTAGGGGAACTGCCCGTCGGGCGTGTTCAGCTTCATCGTGACGGTGAAGTCGTCGGCGGCGGTGGTGGAGCCGGGGGCCAGGTAGGCGGCGAGCTTGCCACCCTCGACCGAGAGACGGTCCATCGTGGCCACGACGTCGGCGGACGTGAACGCGCCACCCGAGTGCCAGGTCACGCCCTCGCGGAGCTTGAAGGTCCACTCGCTGCCATCATCGTTCGGCGTCCACTCCGTGGCCAGCATGGGGGCCAGGGCTGCACCCTCGCCGGGGCCGCACAGGTACTCGAACGCGGTGACGACCGGGGTGTACGAACCCAGGTTGTCCATCGAGATCGGGTCGAGCTCGCTGCCGGGACGCTGAGCGGCAATACGAAGGTTGCCACCCTCCTTGATACCGCCGGCCGCAGCCGTGGTCTCGGTGGCACCGGCCGTGGTCTCGGTGGCACCGCTGGTGTCGCCGGAGCCGCCAGCCGTGGTGGCCGGAGCGCTGGTGTCGTCGCTGCCGCAGGCTGCGAGCACAGAGCCCATGAACGCGGCCGAAAGGCCCACGACGCTACCGCGCACCAGGAAACTGCGGCGGTTCAGCGAACCGCTGGCGAGGCCGTCGATGACGTCCTGCTGAAGCGGCCCAACGCTGTTCCGAAGCTGATCGAGCTTCTCTGTCATTCTTCCCCCATTGTGTGAAGTGTGTGACCGCCAGTCAGTGAACTGGTCAGCAGGGCGAACCATAATCGGCTGGACACACTCGGGTCAACGACACCCCAGAGATCTTGGTACGGTCGTTTTGCGAATGGTGCCGTTCTACAAGGGGGAAAAGATGACCGACGTCGACGCTGCGGCGCCAGAGAATCGCCGCAAAGGCCGAGCCGCACGCCAACGCTCCCGGCATGGCGACGAGAGCAACCGCGGGCCGGCGTTCCTTCGCCGCGAGATTCCCGCCTACGAACTCCTCTCCGAGGAAGGTCTCGCCACCGTGGAGGCGCACGCCGACCGGATTCTGGCCGAGGTCGGTATCGAGATCCGCGGCGACGACGAAGCGCTCCGGTTGTTTCGAGACGCCGGCGCCACCGTGGATGGCCTACTAGTGAAGTTCGATCCCGGTCATGCCCGGGCGCTGTGCGCCACCGCCCCCAGCGAGTTCACCCAGCATGCCCGCAACCCCGATCGTTCGGTGCAGATCGGCGGGCGCAACGTGGTGCTCGCCCCCGCCTACGGTTCGCCCTTCGTGCACGACCTGTTGGCGGGTCGCCGCTACGGCACCGTGGCCGACTTCGAGAACTTCGTGAAGCTGGCCTACTCCACGCCGTACCTGCATCACTCGGGCGGCACCGTCTGCGAGCCCACCGACGTGCCGGTGAACAAGCGGCATCTCGACATGGTCTATGCCCACCTTCGTTACAGCGACAAGGCGTTCATGGGGTCGGTCACTGCGCCGGAACGGGCAGCCGACAGCATCGAGATGGCCCGCATCGTGTTCGGCGCCGATTTCGTCGACCGGAACTGCGTCATCTTGGGCAACGTGAATGTGAACTCCCCTCTGGTGTGGGACGCCACGATGACCGGCGCGTTGAAGACGTACGCCCGAGCGAATCAAGCTCCGGTCGTGGTGCCGTTCATTCTCGGCGGCGCCATGGGTCCCGTCACCAACGCCGGAGCCATCGCTCAGTCGCATGCCGAAACCCTCGTCGGGGTCGCGTTGGGCCAACTGGTCCGCCCTGGCTCGCCAGTGATCTACGGCAACTTCCTGTCGTCGATGGCGCTGCGCTCGGGCAGCCCCACCTTCGGCATGCCCGAACCTGCCATCGGATCGCTCGTGGTCGGGCAACTCGCCCGCCGCGTCGGCCTGCCACTGCGTTGCTCCGGCGCGTTCACATCGTCGAAGCTGCCCGACGGCCAGGCGATGACCGAGAGCGCCGTCAGCTTCATCGCCGCCCTGCAGTGCGGAGCGAACTTCATCCTTCATTCCGCCGGTTGGCTCGAGGGTGCGCTCACCATGGGGTACGAGAAGTTCAT
>CANHST010000112.1 GCA_947463235.1 Acidimicrobiaceae bacterium | reverse complement strand
TCCGGGCCACGGTGATCTGCATTCGACACCTCGGCCGCAACCTGCTGCCACTGATCGTCGCTCAGGGTGCGGTGCTGTTCGGTTATGCCATGGTCGATCTTGCCGCCATCTCGTTCCTCGGTCTCGGCGTTCGGCCCCCGCAGGCCGACTGGGGCGTGATGGTGTCCACCGGTCAGAGCGGCGTGTTGCAGGGGTATCCGATGGAGTCGTTGTCGGCCGGCATCTGCATCGTTGTGGTCGTGGTGGCAGTGAACATCCTCGGTGAACGCCTTACCGAGCGGGCGAACTCGGTGACGCGATGAGTGCCCCGTTGCTCGACGTTGCGGATGTGACGGTGCGCCTTCCGATGAGCGGCGAGTTGAAGACCGTGCTGCACCAGGTGTCGTTCGGCATCGGCGAGGGCGAGGCGCTCGGCTTGGTCGGCGAATCTGGCTCGGGTAAGTCGATGACCGCCAAGGCAATCGCCCGACTGCTACCGCCCGGCGCCGAGGTGCATGGCTCGGTGCAGTTCCGTGGACTGGATGTGTCGGCCATGAAATGGCAGGCGTCCCGCTCGTATCGGTCCGAGGTGGCGATGGTCTTCCAAGACCCGCGGGCGCACGTGAACCCGGTGCGCACCATCGGCGACTTCATGACCGAAGCCCTGCGCACCAACCACGGAGTGTCGAAGGCTGATGCCGTTCGCAAGGCGGTCGGGTTGTTGGCCGACGTGGGCATTGCCGATGGTGCTCGTCGTCTCGAGCAGCATCCGCACGAACTGTCAGGTGGATTGCTGCAACGGGTGATGATCGCCACGTCGCTGCTCACGGACCCGTTGTTGCTGCTGGCCGACGAGCCCACCACGGCGCTCGATGTGACCACGCAGTCCGAGGTGATGGCCATTCTCGATGCGCTGCGACGCGAGCGTGGCATGGCCATGCTGTTCATCACCCACGACCTGGAGTTGGCGAGCGCCGTGTGCGACCGCACCGCCGTGATGTACGCCGGCCAACTGGTCGAGCAGCGCCGCTCCAGCGAACTGCACGACGACCCATTGCACCCGTACACGGCGGGCCTGGTTGGCGCGCGGCCCAGCATCGATGGTGAGGTCGGCCGACTGGCCGCCATTCCGGGTCGGCCTCGCTCGGCATTCGAGGCTCCTGCAGGTTGCGCCTTCGCCGATCGCTGCGTGCACGCGGTGGAGTCGTGCACGCAGGCGCGCCCCGAACTGGAGCCCCTCGATGGCGGCTTCGTTCGCTGTCACCGAGCGGTGGAACTTCGCGGGCGACTGACGGGGGTGCACCATGGCTGACGAACCCCTGTTGGAAGTGCTGGATCTGCGCAAGGAGTTCGGTACTCGTGTGGCGGTCGACGATGTGTCGTTCCAGATTCAGCCGGGTGGCTCATTGGCGATCGTCGGAGAGAGTGGTTCGGGCAAGACCACGATCGCAAAGATGATCACCGGCCTGCTGGCTCCCACCTCGGGCACCATTCGGGCGTGCGGACACGACCGGTCGAAGCCGGCCAAGGGCACTGCCGAGCGCCGCCGACGCGGTGGCGAGGTGCAGATCGTGTTCCAAGACCCCTACAGCAGCCTCGATCCTCGCCAGAGCGGCGCTGCGGCCATCGATCAGGTGCTGGCGCTCCACAAGGGAGGCTCGTCGTCCGAACGTGCCGATCGCGTGGCGGAACTCGGCTCGCTGGTCGGTCTCGATGCTCGGCAACTGAATGCCCTGCCGAGGGCGCTCTCAGGTGGGCAGCGGCAGCGTGTCGCCATCGCCCGGGCGTTGGCGGCCGAACCGCGGTTGTTGATCCTCGATGAATCGGTAGCGGCGCTCGATGTGAGCATTCAGGCGCAGGTGCTGAATCTGCTGGCCGACGTGCGAGCCGAAACCGGTGTGAGCTATCTGCTGATCAGCCACGACCTCGCCGTGGTGCGCCAGATCACCGACGATGTGATCGTGATGCGCGACGGCCAGGTGGTGGAGCGCGGCATCACCCGCGAGGTGCTCGACCGTCCGCAGCATGAGTACACACAACTGTTGCGCGCCAGCGTGCCATCACCCGGGTGGCGGCCGCGTCGACGACACGAAGCGACGCCCTCAGCCAGTTGATGGTTCCATCTCGTGGAACGCCGTTCCGGTAAGTGGAACCGCTACGGTCGCGGCCAGGAGGGGCGATGAGCGAAGGGGGCGGCAAGAACGCGACGTCGGGCGTCCTCTGGGCGGCGGCGACGGCGTTGTCGTATTCGCTCTCGTCGGTGGTGGGCAAGGACCTGTTGGCCGCGCTGGGTGCAGCGTCGTTGTTGTTCTGGCGCTTCGGTATCGCATCGGTGGTGCTGTGGATCGCCGTCACGTTGTGGCACCGCAAGGGTGGTCCCGATCCACTGGCCGTGCCGCGCCTTCGCTCGTTGGGCATCGGAATGCTGTTCGGTGCCATGGTGTACATCGGCTTCGTGGCGCTCAAGTACCTCGACGTGTCGGTCTACATCGTCATCGTCTACATGTACCCGGCCTTGGTGGTGGTGGGATCATCGATGCTCGGCCATCACAAGGCCTCTCGGCTCACGTGGGCATCGCTGGCTGTGGTGATGGTCGGTGTGGTGCTCACCGTGCCGGAGTTGTTCGGCGGCGTCGGCCACATCAGTGGGCTCGGCGTTGCCCTGGTGGTGCTGCAGGCGTTCATGATGGCGGCTTTCATGATCATCAGCGGCCGCGTGTTGCCGCAGCACATCGATGGCGTGGTGTCGGCCTCGTGGAACGTGCTGGGCGGGGCGTTGGCGATGGCGCCAATGGCGTTTGGCGGTGGTCTCGTGGTGCCGCATGGGTCGAGATTGGTGTCGGAGGTGCTGCTCTTCGCGCTGGTTCCCACCGTGGTCGCCAACGTGTGTTTCTTCCGAGCGATGCGGCACATCATGCCCGGCGTGGTGGCCATGATCATGACGGCCGAGGTGGCGCTCGCGATGCTGTGGTCGGTCATCTTCCTCGGCGAGACGGTCACGGGCATCAAGATCGTCGGCGCAGCCGTGGTGATTGCCGGCGTGCTGCTGGCCCAGTGGGTGAACGTGCGCGAAGCCCGCATCGACCCGCAGGCCGACGATGCATTTCAAACCAGTCCCGCCGTCTGAGGGGCAGTGTCAACCGGCTGGGTCGGGCATCGTGATCGCGGCGATCTTGGCGCGCAGGTAGTCGCCGGCCAGTACAGGCTCGGCATCGCCGTCGAACGGCACCACCATGGTGTCGGGATCCGGATCGCAGAAGTAGACCAGCGACAGCAATCCCTCGTCGGCTGCCTCCGGTTCGGGCGGCAACATGCGATGAATGGCCGAACGCCAGCGGCCACCCGACCAATGAGCAAGCAGGTCGCCGGCGTTGATGGTGTAGGCACCGTCAACGACAGGTGCCTCCACCCATTCGCCGCCGGGTAACTGCACCTGCAGGGCCGACGTGCCGGGTTCGCGGTGCAGCACCGTGATGCTGCCGAAGTCGGTGTGTGGGCCGATGCGGTATTGGCCCGGCAGGGGAGGCCCAAGGTGCTGAATGGGTGCGTACCAGTTCACGTTCAACGTGTTGTCGTTGCGCAGCGACCGTGAGGCGAAGTACTCGATGTCGTCGAGACCCAGTGCTGCGGCGCAGACGCGGAGCAGTTCCAGATGCAGCGCATCGACCGCTGCCATATAGGTCTCCACGACGGCGCGGAACTCGGCCGGTGCTGTGGGCCAGATGTTCTCGCCGCGTTGTGCCACGCGTTCGGGTAGCACGTGAGAGCCCAACCGGTAACTCTCCTTCATGTCGGGCGGCGTCTCGTGCCCGAACGAGTAACCGTTGGCCTCCATGCCCATGGGTGCCCACCCGGCCATACCGAGGCGTGGCATCTTCACATCGACCTTCTGCTCGGCCGGCAGGTGGAAGAACTCGGAATACACGCGGCGGGTTGCAGCGATGAGTTCCTGTGACACCCCGTGGTCGGTGACGAGAAAGAAGCCGACCGTGCGCAGTGCTTCGTCGACCGCTGCGGCTACTCCCGCACGATCGGTTCCGTCGAGCCAATGCTGCAGTCGGATGACGGGCACGGCGTTCATGCCGGTGCCCCGTGGCGGCCCTCTCCTGACGCAAACCGACTGGCCCCGGCCAACGTCTCGCCGCTCGCAATGGTGGCGAGGCCGAGTTCGGTTTCGTGAGCCAGCGCAGCCGGCAGATCCAGCGACCATTGGTCGTAACTGCTCTGGCGGTCGCGGCGCATGCATCCCTGCGGCAGTTGGGCGAGTTCGTTCGCCAGGACGACGGCGGCGTCCAGTGCTGTACCGGTGGGCACCGACCGGTTCACGAGGCCCATGCGCACCGCTTCCTCGCCGCTGACGCCTCGCCCGGTGAGGATGAGGTCGAGTGCATGGCTGTGGCCGATGAGACGCGGCAGTCGCACGGTGCCGCCATCCACCAAGGGCACACCCCAGCGCCGGCAGTACACGCCGAAGACTGCGTCGACGGCGGCGACGCGGAGATCGCACCACACGGCCAATTCGAGACCGCCGGCCACGGCGAAGCCTTCCACTGCGGCGATGACAGGTTTGGTGAGCAGCATTCGCGTGGGGCCCATGGGCCCGTCCAGCGACACGTCTCGGTCGACGCGGTTGCCGCGACCATCGGTGATGCCCTTCAAGTCGGCCCCGGCACAGAATGTGCCATCGGCACCGTGGAGCACGGCCACTGCCAGCGAGTCGTCGGCGTCGAATGCCCGAAAGGCGTCGGCCAGCAATGCGGCGGTGGGACCATCGACGGCGTTGCGAACCTCGGGCCGGTCGATGGTGACGATGCAGACCGGGCCATCGCGGCGCACCGTGACGGTCATGCGTCGGCGTCCACGGCGTGGGAACGCAGGTCGGCCATCGAGCAGTACTCCAATGCCGAGACGTGCGTGCTGGCGAGACGCACCTTCGGCGCGGCGTCGGCCTCGAAGGCTTCTTGCCAACGCGATGCGCACAGGCACCACTGGTCGCCCGCCTTCAGGCCGGCAAAGCCGTACTGCGGCATGGGGGTGGACAGGTCGTTGCCCACCGAGGCGGAGAACGCCAGAAACTCGTCGGTGCAGATCACACAGATCACGTGGAGACCCGGGTCGTCGCCACGGTTCTCACAGCACCCTGTGCGGTAGTACCCGGTGAGCGGGTCGTAGGAACACGGCTGAAGGTCCTGACCGAGCACGTTCATCTGCTGCATGGTCGCAACTTACTGTCGGCGCGCCTGTGGCACACTGAGCGCACGTACATCACGACAGCGTCGTCGGGAAGGAACGGATCCTCGTGAGCATCAAAGTGGCCGCCGGTGAGGTGGCCGACGACTGGGTGGCTGCACTTCGCACCGTGTTGGCAGACGAGCACGGCACCGCCGCCACCGATGCGCTATTGGCACGGTTACTGCCGGTGGTACCCGCTGGCTACGACGAGTTGAACTGGCCGAACAGCGCCGCTATCGACCTTCCGATCGTGGATCGCCTCGCAGCATCCTCCGACGGCCTCGACATCGAGACTTCGATGATGCACTTCGAGGAGGCGGCCGAGCATCAGTGGCGCTTCCGTGTGTACCACCGCGGGTCGGCAGTGCCGATCTCCGATCTGTTGCCGTTGCTCGATCAGCTTGGCTTCCGTGCCATCGACGAGCGTGCGTTCCACTTCGCGATCGCCGATGGTGTCTGGGTTCACGACGTGGGTGTGGAGGCACCGAGCGGCGTGACGCTCAGCCCCGACGCCCGGGCAGAGGTGCAGCGGGCCTTCGTGGCCGAATTCACCACCACGGTGGAAGTGGATGGCTTGAACCGTCTCGTGCTCCTGGCAGGCCTCACAGCCCGCCAGGTGGAGGTATTGCGCGCCTACTCGCGTTACCTGCGCCAGATCGGGTTCCCCTTCAGCCAGCAGTACATCGAAACCACATTGGCCCGCCACGCAGCCATTGCCGCCCAATTGGTGGGGTTGTTCGAGGTGCGCTTCTCGCCAGGCTCCGATGGCCCCGATGTCGCTGCCGCGGCCGATCAGCGTGCTGCAGTGCTGGCCGCCCTCGATGCTGTGCCCAGCCTCGACGACGACCGCACACTGCGCGCACTGCTGGCACTGGTGGAAGCCACGGTGCGCACCAACGCATTTCGACCCGGCCCGAACGCCGGATACCGAGACGTGCTGGCGTTCAAGTTCGATGCAACCAAGGTGCCCGACCTGCCATTGCCACGCCCGATGTTCGAGATCTGGGTGTGCTCGCCGCGCCTGGAAGGGGTGCACCTGCGCAACGGTCGTATCGCCCGCGGCGGCCTGCGCTGGAGTGACCGTCGTGAAGACTTCCGGACAGAGATCCTGGGGTTGGTGAAAGCCCAGATCGTGAAGAACGCAGTCATCGTGCCCACCGGCGCCAAGGGCGGGTTCGTGTTGAAGCGCCCACCGACGAACCCCGACGAGTTCAGGGCGGAGGGCGTGGCCTGCTACCGGCAGTTCATCGCCGGTTTGCTGGATCTCACCGACAACATCGTGGGCGACGCCATCGTGCCGCCGGAGCACACGGTGCGCTACGACCCCGACGATCCGTACCTGGTGGTGGCGGCCGACAAGGGCACCGCCACATTCAGCGACATCGCCAACGGGATCGCACGCGACTACGGCTTCTGGCTCGACGACGCATTCGCCTCAGGTGGCAGCGTGGGCTACGACCACAAGGCGATGGGCATCACGGCCCGGGGGGCCTGGGAGAGCGTGCGTCGCCACGCCGCGGCACTGGGGAAGGACGTGGAGACCGACGAACTCACGGTGGTGGGCGTCGGCGACATGAGTGGCGATGTGTTCGGCAATGGCCTGCTGCGTTCGCCGCATCTGAAACTCGTGGCAGCGTTCGACCACCGGCACATCTTCCTCGACCCGGACCCGGATGTTGCTGCGTCGTTCGAAGAACGCCGTCGGTTGTTCGCGCTGCCGCGCTCCAGTTGGGCCGACTACGACCCTTCCCTCATCTCGGCCGGCGGCGGTGTGTACCCCCGATCGCTGAAGACCATCGAGATCAGCGAAGCCGCTCGTCGGCGTCTCGGCACGGATCGGGAGTCGTTCACCCCGAACGAACTGATGTCGGCCATCCTGCGCGCCCCCGTCGACCTGTTCTGGAACGGCGGTATCGGCACCTATGTGAAGGCCGCTGGAGAAACCCATGCCGACGTCGGCGATCGGGCGAATGATGGTGTCCGCGTGAACGGAGCCGAACTTCGTTGTCGGATGGTGGGGGAGGGCGGCAACCTCGGCTTCACCCAACGCGGGCGTGTGGAGTTCGCTCTCTCGGGCGGCCTCATCAACACCGACGCCATCGACAACTCGGCGGGCGTGGACTGCAGCGACCATGAGGTGAACATCAAGATCCTGCTCGGCGCCGCAGTGCAGGCCGGCCGACTCACGGAGGCGGAGCGCAACGAGATTCTGGCCTCGATGACCGACGAGGTGGGCGAACTGGTACTCGACGACAACCGTGCACAGACGCTGGCGCTCGCGATTGCCCGCCGTCAGGCCCTGCCGATGGTGAACGTGCACAGTCGGTACTTGAATCTGTTGGAGGCCGAGGGTTGGCTGAATCGGTCGTTGGAGTTCTTGCCCACCGATCGGCAGATCGCCGAACGTCAGGCGTCCGGCGCCGGCCTCACGACGCCGGAGTTCTCCGTGCTGCTGGCGTACACGAAGAGCGCCGACATCTCGGAGATCACGCACAGCGATCTGCCCGACGATCCGTACCTCGAACCCGAACTCGTGCGCTACTTCCCGGAGCGCCTGCGAACCGAGTTCGCCGAGGAGATGAAGAGCCACCGTTTGCGTCGCGAGATCATCGCCACGCAGTTGGGCAATCAGTTGGTGAATCTGTCCGGCATCTCCTTCGACCATCGCGTGTCGGAAGAGACCGGCATGAGCATCGTCGACATGACGCGAGCCTGGGTGGCCGCCCGCGACATCCTCGGCTTGGTTGCACTCTGGGATCGGGTGGAGGCCCTCGCCGGGGTGGTGAAGGCCGATGTGCAGATGGAGCTGTTCCTGGAACTTCGCTCCATGGCCGAGCGGGCCACCTTGTGGCTACTGCGGCATCGCTCGCTTCCTATCGACATCGGGTCAGCGGTGCATGAGTTGCGGAACGGCATGGGTGAACTCGCTGTCAGTCTGGAAGGGCATCTGCAGGGCCGAATGCGTGAAGCGGTGTTCGCGAAGGAGGCTGGCCGTTTGGCTGCGGGCGTCCCGGAAGACCTTGCTCAGCGCAGTGTGCAGTGGCCGTTGCTGCACACCGGGCTGGACGTGCTCGACCTTGCCACCAGAACCGGCCATCCTGTCGGTCGCGTGGCCTCCACCTACTGGCAGGTGTTCGAACTGCTCGACCTGCAGTGGCTCTGGGAGGCCATTGGTGGATTGCCGCGCGGTACCCGTTGGCAGACGCAGGCTCGTGCGGCGCTGCGCGACGACCTGGTGACGGGCCTGAGTGAACTCACCTCGGATGCGCTGAAGGTGGGCGGTGCCCCCGATTGGTTCCATCGGTTCGAGGGCATCATCGGCACGTCCGTTGCCATCTTCACCGACCTGCGCCGCGTGGATGCCCACGACCTCACCACGCTCACGGTGGCCGTGCGCCAGCTGCGCACGCTCGCCCTGCTCGCGTAAGGCCCTGCCGCTAGCCTCGGTTCGGCATGACTGGTCCTCGCTTTCGCTTCGCTCCTTCGCCCACCGGCTTCTTCCACGTGGGTGGTGCTCGCACCGCGCTGTGGAACTGGGCGTTGGCCCGGAGCATGGGCGGCACGTTCGTGCTGCGTATCGAAGACACCGATGCGGAGCGGAATCGTCCGGAATGGACCCAGGGCATCATCGATGCCCTGGCATGGATCGGTGTGAACGCCGACGACCCGCATTTCGAGGGCCCGTACTTCCAGAGCAACTACGCCGAGCAGCACATCGCAGCGGCGCAACGCCTGTTCGAGCAGGGCGACGCGTACTACTGCGACATGACCGGCGCCGACGTGGAGGCGCGCAACAAGGCGGAGGGCAACCAGGGCTATCAGGGCTGGTCGCGTGACCGTGGCCTCGGGCCGGGGCCGGGTCACGTGCTGCGATTCAAGGTGCCCGCCGGCACCACGGTGGTGCGCGACCTCGTGCGTGGCGAGGTGAGCTTCGACAACTCGCTCATCGAAGACTTCGTGTTG
>CANHST010000111.1 GCA_947463235.1 Acidimicrobiaceae bacterium | reverse complement strand
GGCGTTGAGTTTCCTGTTGGTGCGCTGACCGCGTAACGGTAGGTTGTTGCTTCACCACGTCGAAGTGGCGGAATAGGCAGACGCGCTAGCTTGAGGGGCTAGTGAACGTAAGTTCGTGGGGGTTCAAGTCCCCCCTTCGACACCACTGACCAGGGCCTCGTGCCCTGGTCTTTGTGCTTTTCGCGCGGTGCGTGATGGAGTATCCACCCATCGCGCGTGTGTTCGATACATACTGGTGTACATGGTGGAACGGTCAAGGCGACCGAGTGCCCGTTTGTGGCTGGCCGGAGCGGTCTTTGCCATTGCCGCAGCCATCGCCCCACTGCTGCAGCCGGGCTCGTCGAGCGCCCGAACTGCCGACCCCGTGGTCGCCACCGGTACCGCCGGCCGATCGATCACCGTGATGGCGACCGGTGAGATCCTCCCGCACCCGTCGGTGGTGGCACACGCTCTCGCTGGAGATGGCTACGACTTTGGGCCGATGTTCTCCGACCTCGCCCCACTGCTGGGCGCCGCCGATCTGGCGATCTGCCATCTCGAGGTGCCGGTGGCCCCCGCTGGCACGGCACTCAGCGGCTATCCGGTGTTTGGTATCCCGGCCGAGATCGGTACCGGTATCCAATCCGGTGGGTGGGATCGGTGCTCCACGGCCTCGAACCACTCCAACGACAAGGGCACCAAGGGGATTGCGGCCACGCTGAATGCGCTCGACGCGGCCGGCGTGGGCCATAGCGGCACCGCCCGTACCCCGAAGGAAGCCGCACGGATTCCGATCGTGACCGTGCAGGGCCTCGACGTGGCGCATCTGTCGTACACCTGGGGCTTCAATGGCACGGCTCCGTCACAGCCCTGGATGGCCAACGTCATCGAGCCCAGCACCATCCTCGCCGACGCCCGTGCCGCGCGGTCCGCCGGGGCCGACCTGGTGGTAATCAGTCTGCATTGGGGCGATGAGTACGACAGGTCCGGTAACGATCAGCAGCGATCGCTCGCCCAGCAGCTGCTGGCGTCGCCCGACATCGACCTGCTGGTGGGAACCGGGCCGCATGTGCTGCAACCGGTGCTGGAATCGAACGGGAAGTTCGCGCTGCTGAGCCTGGGGAATGTGGTTGCCAACCAAGGATCCGAGCACCCGGACACCTACGACGGTGCCGTAGCGACCGTCACCTTCACCGTGGCCGACGATGGCACCGTGCACTCTGCAGCGCCTGTGGTGCGGCCCACGTGGTACGACGCGGCGGCTGGCCGCGTGCGACTGCTGCCGGTGGCACTTGGTGATGCATCGTTGACGGCCGAACGGCCCCTCTTCGAGGCCAGTTGGGCCCGAACATCCGCTGTTCTGGGCCCGTTCGTCATCGCCATCGACCGCTGAGCGGTTGTCCGGCACTCTGTGTAGTGCGTTGAGTCGTACGACCTACCGCGCAACGAAACACGCCCGAAAAGCCCACTTTGGGTGTATTCAACCTCACTGATAACGGCGGAACTGCCCAGTTTGAGCCACTTCGTGACGGTTTCTTCCGAGATAGCTCTCATATTTGTTGCGAGGCAAAGGGTTTTCCGAAGGTTTTCCAAAGGTGCCTTGGCGATGCTGCACCTGCCGACGCACCGGTCTGATTCCCCGCAGACGACCGGAGAGCGGCCCCAACCACCGCCAGTGAGAGAGAAGGGGACGACCCAATGTCCGATGTAGAGATCGAAACCGAACACCACGCCATCAAGCGCCGCACGCTGCTGCAACTCGGCGCCGCCGGTGCCGCAGCCCTCGCCGTGGGCGCTGGTGCCTCCGTCGTGGTCCCGGACCTGAAGCAGAAGGGCCTGATGTCGAAGGACGGCATCTTCGAGGATGCGTCCATCGCCCTCGCCGGTGCCGTGTACACCGAGGCATTCCCCACCAGCCCGCTGATCCTGTCGCCCTTCAATGATCTTCTCCCGATCCCGAAGGCACTGGCGCCGGTGCAGGCGCTCACCTACAAGTCGTGGGCACAGACGCCCGGACCCGGCCTCGGCCAGCAGAACTCGATCGGCAACCAGAAGCACCAGAAGTGGTCCAGCGATGTCGGTTCCCCCGACCCGGTCGTGTACGAGATGAAGCTGCAGGTGCGTGGCCACTCGTTCACCTCCTCAAAGGTGATGCCGATCAACAGCCTTGGCAAGCCCGCGGTTTCCTACGACGCCAACGGCGTCACCTACCCGGCCGGCACGGTGCGGACCCTGCCGCTCAGCACCATCTACGGCTTCAACGGTCAGTTCCCCGGGCCGATGATCAACGCCGAGTATGGCAAGCCGGTTCTCATCCGCATCAAGAACGAACTCGACCAGAACCCGCTGAACCTCGACCGCCAGGACTTCGGTTCGCCCGACTGGTCGTTCCTTACCCACCTGCACAACGCCCACACCGCGCCCGAGAGCGATGGCAACCCGCACTACTCGATGAACAACGGCCCGAAGACGCACGGCTACCAGCCGGGCCAGTGGGTGGACAACCTGTACCTGAACTGGCCGGCCGGCGGCGACGACCGTGAGAAGCAGACCTTCTTCTGGTTCCACGACCACCGCATGGATCACACCGGATCGAACGTCTACAAGGGCATGGTCGGTCTCTACCCGATCTACGACCCGAAGAACGGCCGCGACATGGGCGACGAGCGCCAAGGTCTGCGTCTGCCGGGCGTGCGCACCGACAACCCCGACGGCTCCTTCGACGTGGCCTACGACATCCCACTGGCGTTCTTCGACGCTCGCCTCGATGACGGCGTGACCATCCACCAGGACATCCACGACGGTCTGGGCGAGTTCCCCAACGCCAAGAACCCGAAGAAGCACCCCGAGTGGTGGGGCAAGACCTTCTTCAAGCACTTCCCGAACCACGGCTTCGTGGGCGACATCTTCACGGTCAACGGCACGGCCTACCCGGTGCTGAACGTGAAGCGCCGCAAGTACCGTCTGCGCTTCCTCGACTGCTCGATCGCGCGTATCTACGAGTTCAAGCTGATGAGCTCCACGCAGGGCCCGAAGTCGGCCGTGTCGCTGGGTTACACGGGCAACGAACTGCAGGGTCAGTACCGCATCCCGGACGGTCAGCAGTGCATGAAGTTCACCGAGATCGCCGCCGACGGTGGGCTGTTGCCCTTCGCCATCACCCGCGACTCGTTCGAGTTGTGGCCGGCAAAGCGCCGCGAGTTCATCGTGGACTTCACCAAGTACCAGGACGGCACGCCCACCACCAAGGGCGACGTGATCTACCTCACCAACATCATGAAGATGCCAGACGGTCGCATGTGGACGAACTCCAGCCGCTTCGGCCTGGACCCGAACTACAAGGTGCCCATGATGAAGATCGTCATCGGCGACGCGGCTCCCGACGACAGCCTCATTCCGACCGGCCAGATCGCCGAGCTCCCCCCGGTGCCGGCGAACTGGCAGAGCATGATGGCCGACCGCAAGATCTTCGAACTCCAGCGCGGTAGCGCCGGTGGCGAAGTCGAGTGGCTGATCAACGGCACCCTGTTCGACCCCACCAAGCCGGCCACGAGTCTGAAGAACCCTTCGGGCAAGGCGCCGCTGGCGCAGCAGAAGGTGGGCAGCTTCGCCCTCTGGGAGATCCGCAACGGTGGCGGCGGTTGGGTGCACCCGATGCACCTCCACATGGAAGAACACCGAACGGTGATGCGCAACGGCGTGATCACGATGAACGGCGGCGACAAGTCGCACCCGGACGACATGTCGAAGGAAGACTTGGTCAACCTCGATCCGGGCGAGTCGGTCATCATCTACCGTGGCTTCCGCGACTTCGTCGGCCCGTACGTGGCGCACTGCCACAACCTGGCCCACGAGGACCACGCCATGATGTTCGGCTGGGAAATCACCGCCTGAGGCCATGATCATGAGCATTCGCACCTCACGCGACCGGGTGGCCGGCTCACTGCGCAATCTGCAGCTGAGCTGGACCACGGTGGTCCTCATCGCTGCACTGGCGGCGCTGGCCGACATCTTCGTGATGATCACGCTGGGCGGCGCGGTTGGCGCCATCGAGCGACTGACACCGCCGTTCGAACGGTGGATTCGGGATTCGATCATCGTCCTCCCTCTCTTCGTCCTCGCAGTCGTCGGTGCCATGTACACCGCGAAGAAGCTGGTTGGCGATCGGAAGGGTTGGGCGAAGATGGCCACGACGCTGGCGATCATCACGGTGTTCGTCACGGTGCTCGGCATCCTGGTGAACGCCGCGTCGTCGGGCTACGACTACTACCTGCAGCTCAAGCTGCTGCAGACGTCGGAGCACTTGCGGCACCCCACCTACCTGATCCAGAACGGCACCCCCGTGCTGGTGTCGGGGCGGGGCACATGCGACCTGACCTGTCAGGCGCAGCACGCCACGTTGGCGTCGCACATCAAGGCACTCGGCATCACGAGCATCGTGCTGCTGATTTCGAACACAGCACTTGTGCTGTGGGCGGTGGCCATCCGGGGCGGACGTCTCTGGATGCCGGCGAAGCAGCGGCGGGCTGCAGTCGTTGGCACCCAGCGGATGCCGGTTCTGGCCGAGGCGGTGGCGTGACGACCCCCCGTCGTCACTGACCCACCTCCACTGAGAACGTCCGGTATGGGCTGGGGCTCTCGCTCCCCAGCGCGTACCGGACGTTCGACGTTTTCCCGGCCCTGCCGGACTAGGGTCGCCAACCGTGGAAACGGTGATCGTCGGAGCAGCATTCGTTGCCGTGTTTGCCTGGTGGTGGGTTCGAAAGCCCGACTGGAACCACAACCACGAGGGTGGTGAAACGGTTCGATCCGCGTCACTCGAGGTGCCGCCACCGGCGCTTGCGTCGCATGCAGCGCCGGGTGCTTCGTTCCGTCCCGACATCGAAGGCCTCCGGGCCATCGCCGTGCTGTTGGTGCTGCTGTACCACGCCGACCTGCTGGGCGTGTCGGGTGGCTTCATCGGCGTAGATGTGTTCTTCGTGCTCTCCGGTTTCCTGATCACCTCGTTGTTGCTGCGCGAACTTGCCACCACGGGCACGGTGTCGCTGTCCAACTTCTGGGCACGTCGTGCTCGACGACTACTCCCTGCTTCAGGCCTGGTGCTGGTGGCGACGCTGCTGTTCAGCCGCATCGCGCTCGACGGCTTGTCGCAGGCGGAACTCGCACGCGATGCGTTCGCTGCGTCTGCCTTCGTGGCCAACATTCGCTTCTACGCGGTGGGCACCGACTACCTCACGTCGCAACTGCCGCCGTCGCCGCTGCTGCACTTTTGGTCGCTTGCGGTGGAGGAACAGTTCTACTTCGTGTGGCCCGGCCTGCTGATGCTGCTCGTGCGGGGCATGCGCATCAGCCGCCGCAGCCTTGCGATGGTGCTGGGTGTGATGTGGGTGGCCTCGCTGGCGGTCTGTGTGTGGTTCACCGCGCACGATCAGCCGTGGGCCTTCTTCATGTTGCCGGCGCGGTCGTGGGAACTGCTCACCGGTGCCGGGTTGGCGTTCGTCGGCGGTTCGTTGCTGCGCCTGCCGAAGCACCAGCGAGCGCTGGTGGGTTGGATCGGGCTCATCGTCGTGGTGGTCGCCGCCGTGGTGTTCGACGGTTCGATGCGGTTCCCCGGATGGATCGCGGCAATTCCCGTGTTGGCGACCGCTGCGATCATCAACGCCGGTGGCGTGGCGGCGGGGCCAGTGCGGTTCCTGCGTGCCGCGCCGCTGCAATGGGTGGGTGCGCGTTCGTACGCCATCTACCTGTGGCACTTCCCGATCCTCATCCTCGTGGATCGCAAGTGGGGCCCGCTCCCGGTGCCTGCCCGAGTAGGCCTGTTGGTGTTGGCCGTGCTGTTGGCGGCCGTGAGCTACCAGCTCATCGAGAACCCGGTGCGGCACTCGCGCTCGCTGGCAGCGTCGCCGGCTCGCAGCTTGGTGA
The DNA here is from genome assembly GCA_947463235.1 of Acidimicrobiaceae bacterium. Lineage (GTDB taxonomy): Bacteria > Actinomycetota > Acidimicrobiia > Acidimicrobiales > Ilumatobacteraceae > UBA668. The sequence goes on along the minus strand of CANHST010000111.1, from coordinate 3,370 downwards.
TGGGCGGTTGGGTGGCGCTCATCGGAGTCGCCTGCGCGGCGCTGGTGTTGCACAACCCGCCGCGTCTCGATGCCGGTGTGGAGGCAGTGGTGCCCACCATCGCCACGGTGGCTCCGACGACGATTGCGGCCTCCCTGCCCTCGGTGTCAACCTCGGTGCTCGACTCCACCACCACCTCCACGACGACCACTGCGGCACCCGCACCCGTGGCGGATGCATCGCACGACAACCCGCCGGCGTTGGCCCCATTGATCGCCGCGAACGAAGCCACACTTGCAGCGGCTGCGCAGACCACAAAGGTGCCGAGCAACCTGTCGCCCAGCCTCCGCAGTGCCCGCAGCGACCTCCCGCCGATCTACGACAACGGGTGCATCCTCGACGTGGGTGTGAACACGCCCAAGGACTGCCTGTACGGCGACCCCGGCGGCAGCATCACTGTCGTGCTCTTCGGCGACTCACATGCCGCGCAGTGGATGCCTGCGTTGAACAAGGTCGGTGCCGCGAACGGATGGCGCATCATCGTGCACGTGAAGAAGGCGTGCCCCACGGCCGACATTCCCACCGACAAGGACCGCAGCCGCACCGACTGTGCCGTGTGGCGCGACTCGGTTCTGCAGCGGATCGGTCAGTTGCAACCCGACCTCGTGATCATGTCGGCGTATCGCTACAAGCAGGTTGGCGCTGCTGCGGGGCGCGACCCCGACGCGGTGTGGCAGGAGGGTCTCGACCTCACCATGTCCACACTTCGTCCTTCGGCCAAGCACGTGCTGCTGCTCGGCGATTCGGCCACGCCGATCTCGGATGTGCCGAGTTGCCTTGCCAGCAACGTGAGCAATGTGCAGCAGTGCATGAACTCGCGTGAGGGAGCAGTACGGCCCAGTCGGCTCGCCGTCGAGCGCGACATCGCTGCGAAGTACGACGCCGACTTCATTCCCACCAGCGACTGGATGTGCACCGACGCGTACTGTCCGCCGGTGGTGGGCAACGTGCTGATGTATCGCGACAACAGCCACATCACCGCCACGGCCTCGGCGTTTCTTTCGCCCTACGTCGACGCTGCAGTGCGCAGCGTGCTCGGCTGAGCAGCCCTTAGGCTCGCTGTATGGCTCGACCTATGCAGATCGGTGTGCAGTTGCCCGAGGTGGAACGGCGCGTGCCGTGGTCCGAGCTGATCGCCATGACACGTACCGCCGAAGCAGTCGGCTTCGACTCGGTCTGGTTGGGCGATCATCTGTTGTACGACCTTCCCGACGGCTCATCGCGTGGGCCGTGGGAGGTCTACACCTCGCTGGCAGCGTTGGCGGCGGTCACCGAACGGGTGCAACTCGGGTCGTTGGTCTCGTCGTTGGGCTTCCACGACCCGGCGATGATCGCCAAGATGTCGGCCACCATCGACGGCATCTCCGGCGGTCGGTTCACCCTGGGTGTCGGGTCGGGCTGGAACGAGCGCGAGTACCGCGCCTACGGCCTGCCGTTCGACCGGCGAGTCGATCGTTTCGAGGAAGCGTTCGGGTTGGTGCGACGCCTGCTGGCTGGCGAGACCGTCACCCACACCGGCACCTACTACGCGCTCGATCAGTGCGTCATCGACCCGCCGCCCGTGCGCGCCGGCGGGCCGGTCCTGATGCTGGGGTCCAACAGCCCGCGCATGGCATCGATCGCCCTTCCACACGTGCACTCGTGGAACGTGTGGTGGAGCATCTTCGGCAACACGCCCGAGGGCTTTGCCGAGGTGGTTGCCGACATGCGTGCTCGTGCGGCAGCCGGTGGTCGCAACCCCGACGAGATCGAGGCCACTGCGTGCGTGTACGTGCAGGCGTCGGGTGGCGGCGGTCGCACGATGGGCGACCCGTCGATGGCGGAGCGCGTTCAGCCGTTGCGCGGCGATCCGGCAGCGATGGCCGAGCAACTCGCTGCGTTCGAGGCCGCTGGAGCCGAGCATCTGATGCTGGTGGTGGACCCCATCACCGAAGCCTCCATCAAATGGCTCGGTGGCGTGCTGGCGTTGCTGCGCCGCTAGCCGGAAACCCTGTCACACCCCTTGGTGATGATGGGGGTATGTCCACGCCCGCCGACCTCGTTGCGCAGATCCACGATCTCGTGGAGCAGTTGCTCGATCTCGACTCTTCGGCGTGCGACGACGCCGACCGGCAGGAGTACGTGCTCGCAGTGCAGCGCGAACGCGACCGGTTGGCCGTGGCTGCTGCCGACACACTTGCCCCTTGGGAGGCGTCGCGCGCTTGGCAGGTCGATGGCACGCTGCGGGCCTCGCTGGCCATGGGGCGCGAGTCTCGGTGCGACCATCGCGTGGCGGCCAACGAGTTGCGGCGGGCTCGCCTGCTTGCGCAGATGCCGCATACGCGGGCGGCGGTGGTGGCAGGTCGGTTGTCGATGGATCATGTCGATCTGTTCGTTCGCATCTGCGGTGGCCTCCGGTTCGAGCTGTTCCTGGAGCACGAGGCCACGCTGGTGGAGCAACTGGCGGGCCTGCCATTGTTCGACGATGCTCGGCGGGCGGTTCAGTATTGGGCGTTGTTGGCCGACGACCTTCTGGGTCGGCGGCGCGAGCGCCCCGAGGGTTCACGCGTCTACCTCGATCGTTCCTCGATCACCGGTCAGGCGCATCTGGGCGGGCAGCTCGATGCGGTCGATGCGGAGATCGTGGAACGCGAGCTGTCGCGTCTGATGCGCGAGGTCCTGTTGGACGACCGCGCGAACAAGGTGTGCCGCAGCACGGCACAGCGGCGAGCGGTGGCGTTGGTGCGGATGGCGAGTCGGTCGGTGAATGCGTCGGGGCCTTCGGCGCGGCCGTTGTTCGAGGTGGTCGTGGGCGACGAGACGGCGCGGCGGCTGTGCGAGTTGGCGTCGGGGGTGGTGGTGCCGCCGGAGGCACTTGCCGAGCACATCGACACGGCGGTGATGCAGGCCTTCCTGTTCGACGGATCCAACACAGTGGTCGCGGTGTCGGCACGGCGAACGTTCACAGGAGCGTTGCGCAAGGCCATTCAGGTGCGCGACCGGAGGTGTCAGCACGGGTCGGTGTGCCCGGTGCCGGGCATCGACGGTGATGTCGATCATCGAATACCTGCAGCCCGGGGCGGGCCGACGAGCCAGTTCAACGGTCGGTGTCTGTGCTGGTCGCACAACCGGCACGAGCACCTGAGCGACCATCCGTCGCCGGTGCCCGAGCGGCACCTCACCGTGCTCGACGAGATTCGCTGCCGCATCCGGTGGCAGTACCTGCGCGAGGTTGCGCCGTCAGACCTCTGCCGGCAGGGTGACGTCGAGCAGTTGTAGATCGGCGCTCGGGTCGCTCAGCGTGTAGGGCGTGTGGGCGGGCATCACGAATGAGTCGCCCTCGTTGAGCCGC
>CANHST010000110.1 GCA_947463235.1 Acidimicrobiaceae bacterium | reverse complement strand
GTGCACCGCCGCCTCTATGCGCACCCGGGTGCGGATGCCGACGCAGTGGCGGCGCAGGTGTCGGCGCATCGCCTCGTCCACCTCCAAGACATCGACATCTGCGCCAGCGTGCAACGAACTCACGATGCCGGAGTGAATGCCGATGGTGTGTTGGCCACGGTGGAGGAGCGCGGCGTCTTCTTCGTGCATCAGCACATTCGCCGAGCCATGGGTGAGGTCGCTCAATAACTGCGCGGCAAACCCAGTACGTGCTCGCTGACGTAGCTGAGCACCAGCTCCTGGCTGATCGGGGCGATGCGCATCAGGCGGGCCTCTCGGAAGTACCGCTCCACGTGGTACTCACTTGCGTACCCGAACCCACCGAGGGTTTGCACGGCGCGATCCGCAGCGAAGAAGCCTGCCTCCGCAGCGAGGTACTTGGCCAGGTTCGCTTCCTCGCCGCATGGCGCACCCGCGTCCACCAGGCGGGCTGCCTCTTGCACCATCAACTCGGCGGCGCGGAGTTTGGCGTGGGCTTCAGCGAGCGGGAAGGCAATGCCCTGGTTCTGGCCGATGGGGCGGCCGAACACGACGCGCTCCTTGGCGTAGGCCACGGCGACCCGCAGGGCGGCGTGACCGATGCCGATGGCCTCCGCAGCGATCAGCACCCGCTCCGCGTTCAACCCATCGATGAGGTAGCGGAAGCCGTGGCCTTCTTCGCCGACACGATCGGAGGCCGGCACCACCACGTCGTCGTAGGTGGTTTCGCACGAGGCCACGGCGTTGCGGCCCATCTTCGGAATCGGCATCACGCCCACGCCCGCTGCGTGCTTGTCGACCAAGAACAGCGACATGCCATCGGTGGGTCTGCGGCACTCGGCGAGGGGAGTGGTACGGGTGAGCAGCAGAATGCGGTCTGCCTCGAGGGCCTTGCTGGTCCAGACCTTGCGCCCGTTGATCACGTATGTGTCGCCGCGGCGCTCGGCCCTCGTGGTGATGCGTGAGGTGTCGGTACCGGCGTCGGGTTCGGTGACACCAAAGGCCACGTGAAGGCTGCCGTCCGCGACGGCAGGCAGGTAGCGGGCCTTCATCTCCCGATCGCCATGCCGGATGACCGGTTGCATGCCGAAGATGCTCATGTGCAACGACGAGGCGCCGTTCATCGCCGCGCCGGATGCCGCCACCGTTTGGAGTACAGCAGCGGCTTCCAGAATGCCGCGCCCGCCACCGCCGAACTCCTCGGGGATGGCGATACCGATCCAGCCTCCGGCTGCCATGGCGCGGTAGAAGTCCCACGGGAAACGATGCTCGCGGTCGCAGGCACCCCAGTAGTCGTCGTCGAACTGTGTGCACAGTTCCGCCACATGGTCCCGGATCAGCGCAAGGTCCTCTTCAGTGCCAGCCATGGGGGAAGGGTAGACCCCGGCCCGGTCTACGCTCGGGGTCATGGAGCAGGTGCAGTTCACCCAGATGCGCGACGGGACGTATGAGGAATACCAGTTCCTCCATGAACGTGAACGGGAGTACATCGACGCATTGCCCGACCGCATCCTCGCCGGCCTCCGCGAACTCGGCGGTGGCCTTGGTGGCTACCGGGTTTCGCGTCTCGAGCACTCGTTGCAATCTGCCACGCGTGCCGAGCGCGATGGAGCCGACATCGAGTGGGTGGTGGCGGCACTGGTGCACGACATCGGCGATGCGCTGGCACCCGAGAACCACTCGCAACTTGCGGCCGCGATCATCCGGCCCTACGTGAGCGAGGAAGTGACCTGGGTGGTGAACATGCACGGCCTGTTCCAGCAGCACTACTACGGAGTACACACGGGCGTGGACCCCGATGCGCGGGAGGCCTATCGCGACCACCCGTGGTTCGAGAGTTGCGAGCGATTCTGCGAACGCTGGGATCAGGCGGCCTTCGACCCCGACTACCCGACAGAGTCGCTCGAACACTTCGAGCCGATGGTGCGTGAGGTGTTCTCCCGCCCGGCGTTCAGCGCCGCCAGCTGAGTGGCGAATGCCGGAACGCGTTCCGGTGGCGGGCCAGATCTGCAGCGTTACTTGCTGGCGACTTCGACCGGCGTGTCGTACTGATCGGTCACGCTGGCATCCAGGCCCACGGGCTCCGCATCCACGCCGAACTGCCAACGCATCCACGCCGTCACAGCGTGGCGGATCAGCGGGAACGTGCTGTTCACGTCGATCGCAGGAGCAATGCAGCCGTCTTGGCCCAGCTTCTTCAACTGCGGTTGGGCCTCCAACAGCGGTCCGAGGCCCGATGCCTCGGCCACGCCGATGATGCCGGTGCCGTTACCGAAGGTGCAGAAGTCGTCGAAGCCGTTGTGACCCACCCCGGTGATGGACCAGAGAAGGCTCGGGGCGGGTACTGCCTCGAACGCCGGTCGGGTGACCGTGTCCATCGGCACCACCGCATCGACGGTGCCACCCATGAAGAACGACGGCTTGTCGGGAAGCGCGTTCGGATCGGCGGTGGTCGTGGTGGCGTTGGGGTCGGTGCGTCCGAGGAACACACCGGATGCCATCGACACGTAGGTGTCGACCCGCGGGTCCTTCGCAGCGCCGAGAATGGTGCCGCCGCCGGCGGAGTGGCCGAGTGCCGCAACGAGCTCTGCGTTGACATGGCCATTGAATGGGCTGGCGGCGTCGGTGCCGGCCGCGGTGATCAGGTCGAGCGACTTCAGCAGGTCGTCCACCGAGTCGGCCTGGTCGCCGCTGGCGGTGCCGCCCAGCACGTTCGTGAGATCGCGTGATGGGTGTTCCGGCGACACGACGATCATGCCGTAGCTGGCCAGGTGCGACGTGAGGAACGAGCTCTGCACGCGAATGCCGGTGAATCCGTGGCTGAACAACACCACGGGGTAGGCGCCATCGGCCACGGCGGCATCGCGGCCAGCGTCGTAGCTGTACGACGCCGGAGCGTCGCCGGTGAGGATCTCTTTGATGGCCGGCGGGGTGTAGTCGCGTACGTCGTAGGAATCGGTGCCGGTGGTGCCGGCGACCGCCGGGTACCAGACCTCGACGAGTGGGCCCTTGTCGAGTTGCAGCGTGGTGACCCCGACGGGATACTCGCCGGGCTCGGTGTAGGCCATGGCCGCTGCCGCCAGGTCGATGGTCGTGGTGGGCGGCTCGGTCGCGGTCGTGCTCGGCTGCTCCGTGGCGACGGGTTCGGTGGTGGGGGCGTCGGTGTCGGCCGGTGCGGTGGCGGGGGCGGCGGTGTTGCTGTCGCTGCTGCACGCTGCGGTGAGGAGCGACAACGAGGCAACGGCGGCCAGGGAGAGATGAAGGCGTCGGGTGCGCATGGACGAGCATCATTCCACGCGCCTCGCGCCGACGCATGGTCGAAACCGGGGGCATCACGATTGATTGCCGCTATCGTGCTGAGCCGTTGTCGGGCATGCCCGACGCAGGTGGCGACGTGGCCGAGTGGCTGAGGCAAAGGACTGCAAATCCTTCCACCCGGGTTCGATCCCCGGCGTCGCCTCGAAATGGAACGAGGGGCCCGGCGACGGGCCCCTCGTTTCGCGTTCCTGGTCGGTCGCCCTTGGAGCGACGATGGCTCACTTCACCGTGAGCGTGGCGTTCATGTTGTTGTGGCCGGGCACCTTGCACACGATGTGGTAGGTGCCGGGCGCCAACGGCAGCACCCGGGTGTCGTGTGAGCTCTTGGTGGGGAGGTCGACGTAGTCGCCCTGCACCTTCTCGTTGGCATCCAGCACGTACATGTTGTGGGCGATGCTGGAGTCGTTCTCGACGTAGATGGTGACCTTGCCATCGGTGGCGGTGGCTTCGAACGTCTTCTCGTTCCAGGCCACGCCGTCGATGGCCTTCACGACCACGTCGGCGTCGGCGGGCACGGTGCCTCCCGTGGTGGCGCCGCCGCCGCAGGCGGCAAGGCCGGTGAGACCGACGGCGACGAGCAGGGTGGCGAGGGGTGTGGCGAGGCGGGTCGTCATGCACAGCATTATAAAAGTCCGCGCTTCGGAAATGCAACCGTTGGCGGGCGGAGACGGGTGCTGAGACCAACATCTCCAGCGCGCGTTCGCACGGGTACCATCACGTGCGATGACTACCCCAGAACCTGCGGCCGCCTTTGGCGCCAACTCGTGGCTCGTCGAAGAGATGTACGAGCAGTTCCGTGCCGACCCCGCGAGCGTTGGTGAGAACTGGCGAGAGTTCTTCGAGGACTACAAGCCCACTGCGCCGCAGCCCTCGGCATCCGCGCCTGCGGTTGCCGCTCCCGTTGCGGCCGCGCCTGCCGCGCCAGCAGCCCCCGCTGCCACCAGCGTTGTCGCGCCGGCGGCCTCCGCAGAGGTGGGTGAACCCATTCGCGGTGCCGGCGCCGCCATCGTCAGCAACATGGAGCGCAGTCTCAGCGTTCCTACTGCCACCAGTTTCCGCAACATTCCGGCGAAGTTGCTCGAGGTGAACCGGGCTGTCATCAACGGCTATCGCAGCCGCACCGGCCAGAGCAAGGTGAGCTTCACCCACATCATCGGCTACGCCATCGTTCGAGCAATTGCGGATGCAGTGCCGAACATGAACAACGCCTTCGTCGCCGATGCCGAGGGCAAGCCGCGCATCGTCCGTCACGAGCACGTGCAGATGGGCCTCGCTGTCGACGTGGCGAAGTCGGATGGTTCGCGCACGCTGGTGGTGCCCGTGCTGCGCGATGCCGACGCACTCGACTTCGCTGGCTTCCTCGCCGCCTACGACGATCTCATTCGCAAGGTGAAAACCAACAAGCTCACCGTCGCCGACTTCCAAGGTGCCACGGTCAGCCTCACCAACCCCGGCACCATCGGCACCGTCCAGAGCGTGCCGCGCCTGATGCCGGGCCAGGGCGTCATCGTCGGGGTCGGCACCATCGACTACCCGGCCGAGTTCCAGGGCAGCGACGAGCGCACCCTCGGCTCGCTTGGCATCAGCAAGGTGGTCACGGTCACCAGCACCTACGACCACCGCATCGTGCAGGGCGCCGAGAGCGGCATGTTCCTCAAGCGGGTGCACGAACTGCTGCTCGGGCAGCACGACTTCTATGCCGATGTGTTCACCAGCCTCGGCGTGCCATACGAGGCCGTCGAATGGCACGTCGACCAGAACCCGGTGAACCACGAAGAGGCCATGCTGCACAAGCAGATGCAGGTGGCCACCTTGATTCGGGTGCACCGCGTGCGTGGGCACCTCATTGCCGATCTCGACCCGCTCCGTTGGCATCACCCCCACATGCCGCCCGAACTGGACCCCGCCACCTACGGCCTCACCATCTGGGACCTCGACCGCGAGTTCCTCACCGGCGGTGTGGGCGGCACGGTTCGGCTCACCCTCGGTGATCTGCTCGGTGTGCTCCGCGACGCGTACTGCCGCACCATCGGTGTGGAGTACATGCACATCCAGGACTTCGCCGAGCAGCGCTGGATTCAGGCCAAGCTCGAGGGCGCCACGTACGAACTCTCGAAGGAGCGCAAGCGTCGCGTGGTGGAGCGCCTCAACGCCGCAGAGGCCTTCGAGAAGTTCCTTGCCACCAAGTACGTCGGCACCAAGCGCTTCGGACTCGAGGGTGCCGAGAGTGCCATCCCGATCCTCGATCAGATTCTCTCCATGGCTGCAGATGCGGGCATGGACTCGTCCGTGCTGGGTATGGCCCACCGCGGTCGTCTCAACGTGCTCGCCAACATCATGGGTAAGAGCTACGACCAGATCTTCAAGGAGTTCGAAGGTCACGTCGACCCCAGCACCGTGCAGGGCTCGGGCGACGTGAAGTACCACCTCGGTGCAAGCGGTCGTTACGAAGGCCCCAGCGGCGAGAGCATCCGTCTCGAGTTGGCCGCCAACCCGAGTCACCTCGAAACGGTCGATCCGGTCGTGCTGGGCATCGTGCGAGCCATCCAAGACAACATCGAGCCCGCCGGGTCGTACCCGTCGCTGCCGATCCTCATCCACGGCGACGCAGCGTTCGCGGGGCAGGGCATCGTTGCCGAGTGTCTGGCGATGAGCGACATCGCCGGGTACCGCGTCGGCGGCACCATCCACCTCATCATCAACAACCAGATCGGCTTCACCACCAGCCCGCAGCACTCGCGTAGCTCGCTGTACTGCAGCGATGTGGCCAAGACCGTGCAGGCGCCGATTTTCCATGTCAATGGCGACGACCCCGAGGCCTGTGTGCGTGTGGCCGAGTTGGCGTTCGAGTACCGGCAGAAGTTCCACAAGGACGTCGTCATCGACATGGTGTGCTACCGCCGCCATGGTCACAACGAGGGCGACGACCCCAGCTACACGCAGCCGCTGATGTACAAGGCGATTGCCGAGCGGCGCAGCGTGCGCAAGCTCTACGTCGAGGCATTGGTGAAGCGCGGCGAGCTCACGGTGGAGGAAGCCGAGAGTGCGTTGGCCGACTTCCAAGGCAAGCTGCAGGCGGCGCTCGACGAGACCCGTGCCCATGCTCCGGAACCGGTGAAGGCCGCCAAGCCGCCGAAGCCGGTGGGCGTTCGCGAGCACGTGGAAACCGGCGTCGATCGGTCGATGCTCGACTCGATCTTCCAGCACTTCACGTCGTACCCCGAACACTTCACGCCGCATCCGAAGCTGGTGCGGCAGTTCGAGACCCGTTCGAAGATGTACCACGACGCTGGCGAACTGGAATGGGCCACGGCCGAACTCCTCGCGCTCGGTTCGCTGGTCAGCGAGGGCACCCCGGTGCGCCTCGCCGGCGAGGACAGCCGACGTGGCACGTTCAGTCAGCGTCATTCGGCGTTGGTGGATTACGAGAACGAGAGCGTCTGGATTCCGATCAGCACGCTGCCCAGCCGTACTGCGCCGTTCTGGGTGTACGACAGCTTGCTCAGCGAGTACGCCGCCCTCGGCTTCGAGTACGGGTACGCCCACGAGAACCATGCGGCGTTGGTGATGTGGGAGGCGCAGTTCGGCGACTTCGTGAACGGTGCCCAGATCATCATCGACCAGTACCTCGTGGCCGCCGAAGACAAGTGGGGTCAGCAGAACGGTCTGGTGCTCCTGCTGCCGCACGGCTTCGAGGGTCAGGGCCCCGAGCACAGTTCTGCCCGCATCGAGCGGTTCCTCACGCTGTGCGCCGAGGACAACATCCAGGTCTGCAATGCCACCACGGCAGCGCAGTACTTCCATTTGCTCCGCCGTCAGGTGCGTCGCGACGTGCGTAAGCCGCTGGTGCTGTTCACACCCAAGGCTCCGCTGCGTATGAAGGAGAGTCGCTCCAAGGTCGACGACCTCACACACGGTTCGTTCGAGGAAGTGCTCGACGACGTCATCGCCGGCCAGAACCCGGGTGCGGTGCAGCGTGTGGTGTTCTGCAGCGGCAAGGTGGCATGGGATGCGATGGCCGAACGCGACCGCCGCTCAGCCCCCGTGGCAGTGGTGCGTGTGGAGCAGCTGTACCCGTTCCCGGGCGAACAGATGCGAGCCATCCTGCAGCGCTACCCGAATGCCAAGCAGATCGTGTGGCTGCAGGAAGAGCCCGACAACATGGGGCCCTGGCACTTCGTGGAAGCTCGGTTCTGGAAGGTGAAGGAGCAGGGGTACGACCTGCGTCTGGTCAGCCGTATCGGTAGCGGCAGCCCGGCCACGGGCAGCAAGGCCGTGCACGACCAGGAACTCGCCGACCTGATGGACGAGACCTTTCAGGACTTGTAGAGCTGCAACAGTCGGGTGAGGTCGGCAATGGCCTGATCCGCGTTGAGCACCTTGATGGTGCTCATCCCCATCGCTGCGGCTGGCTTCAGGTTGATGCCCAGATCGTCGAGGAACACGCACTGGCTGGGCTCCACGCCGAGCAGTTCGCAGGCGATCTCATAGAAGCGCGGTTCGGGCTTTCGCACGCCCACTTTGCTGCTCTCCACCACGGCGTCGAAGCGCATCATGATGGCGCCGATGGAGGCAGCCCGTTCGGCGTCGGGGTGGTCGCCGAGGACGTTGTTCGTGAGGCACGCGGTGAGGTAGCCGGCGTCCTTCACCTGATCCAGCAGCGCCACCATCTCGGGGCGCACATCGCCCGACAGCAACGCCAGCACGTCGGCTCCCGGCACGCGATGGCCGAGTTCATGGCTCTCGGCCGCGAAGAGTTCGTCGAACTCGCGTGCGCCGATGTCGCTGCGTTCCAGTTTGGCCCAGGCGTTGTCGTGCGGGTTGGTGGCGTTCACCGTGCGGATGAAATCGGTGGGCAGACCCTGCTCATGTTCGTAGCGATTGAAGGCTTCGAAGGGGCTACTGAGGATCACGCCGCCGAAGTCCCAAAGGACAGCGGTGAACGGCGGCGGGGGCGAGAGAGGAGCAGTGGACACCCGGGCATCGTAGGCTGGAAGCGTTATGCCACATCATGTTGTCGTCGATGGTTCGAACATTGCCACTGAAGGTCGTTCGCAACCCAGCTTGAAACAGCTCAATGAGGCCGTCATGGCCTTCATGCAGGAGCAGCCGGATGCGCTCATCACCGTCGTGGTCGATGCCACCTTCGGGCACCGCATCGATTCGAAGGAGTCCAACGAGTTCGACGAGGCGGTCGCCAACAACGAACTCGTTGCGCCGCCAGCGGGGGCCATCGGCCGCGGCGATGCGTTCGTGTTGAGCATCGCCAACAAGGTGAATGCGGTCATCCTCACCAACGACAGCTTTCAGGAGTTCCACGGTCAGTATGAGTGGCTCTTCGAAGAGGGTCGTCTCATCGGCGGTAAGCCGGTTCCGCACATCGGCTGGGTATTCGTGCCGCGCCTGCCCGTGCGCGGCCCGCTCAGCCGGAAGGTCACCGCAGAAGCCAAGCGCCGCGGCGGTCGCGATCGCAAGGCCGACGCGCCGTTGTCGGATGCCGGCACGGTGCGCGTCGGTAGCCCCGAGGCCAGCAAGCCGATGCCGGTGCCGAAGGCCCCGCCGCCACGCGCCACCGCGGCGCCCAGTCGTGGCCCGTCTCCTGTTCCGGCTGCCGCATCTACTCCGGCTGCAGCGGCTGCCCCGTCCGCCACGCCGGCCCCTGCCGGCAAGCGCAGCGCGGTGAACGACCTGCTCACGTTCCTCACCTTCGTGGAGCGCCACCCGGTTGGTTCAAGCGTGAACGCCATCGTCGACCACTACTCATCGCACGGCGCCTACGTGCAGGTGGGCGACGTCATCGGCTACGTGCCCCTGCGCTTGATGTCGAACCCAGCGCCTCGCAGCGCCCGCGAATTCCTGAAACTGGGCGAGGCCATCACGTTGGTTGTCGAGAAGTTCGTGCCCGATAAGCGTTCGGTCGACCTCGCCGTGCCGGGTATGG
>CANHST010000109.1 GCA_947463235.1 Acidimicrobiaceae bacterium | reverse complement strand
GCAGCCGTCTACCTGGCGAAGGAGGTGCACCGCCTCTGGATCGCGAACGGTCGACTTCCGCACGGGTTTGCCACACCTCCCGAGCTCAACACCAAGGTGGTGTCACCGTCGGAGCAGTGGTACAACGACTTCGAGGATTGGATGTTCACATTGCCCGGCGGCATCGACGGAACGATGGCCAACGAAGCCCGACACGCGGTGTGGGCCGCGCTCAACCCTTGGCTCGTGGGCGAGCTCAGTTCTCAGGCGTGACACAATCGCAGCGTGACACCGGACGAACTCGCCGGCCTTCCTCGGCCGCTGGCCTTCGTACTTCCCGGTGGGGGTGCGCTCGGCTCGTACCAGGTGGGGGTGCTGCGTGCGCTCACCGAGGCCGGTGTGGTGCCCGACATGCTGGTCGGCGTCTCGGCGGGATCCGTGAACGCTTCACTGTTCGCGTGGAACCAAGGGCTGGATGGCATTCAGCGGCTCGAGGCGATCTGGCGCAGCATTCGACGGCGCGATCTACTGCGGTTCCAACCGCATCGAATGGCACTGGCGTTCGCGGGACGACATCCTTCGTTCCTCGACAACCGTCACGGGCGCGAGTTCCTTCGTCGGCACCTCGGCGGGCGACTGCTCGAACACGCACCGGTTCGATTGGTGCTCGTCGGCACCGACCTGTCCACCGGCGAGGCCGTTGCCCTCACGGCGGGTGAGGCGGTCACGGCGGTGCTTGCAAGCAGCGCCTTCCCCGGCGCCTACCCGCCGGTGCACTTCGGTGGCCGAACGCTCATCGACGGCGGAGTGGTGGCCGACGTGCCGCTGGACCTCGCGAAGGAGATGGGGGCTGCATCGGCACTGGTGCTGTCGATCCCACCGCTCTCAGCCGGTGCCCCTCCGACGAACGCGATCGAGATCCTGCTGAGGTCGAGTTCGCTCGGCGTGGAAGCCCATGGGAGAACCGTGCTCCGTCGGCCACCCGAAGGACTGCGCGTCGCCGAAATCACGGCGCGGCCGTCGCCACTCGGCACCTTCGACGTCGGTAAGACCACCGCGATGATCGAGGAAGGCCACGCTGCCGCGACCTCATGGTTACGACAGCTCGCTACGGAATCGTGACCGTCGTCTTCAGCAGCGCGCTGTCGCTCTCGGTGATGTTGATGATGAGTTCCATCGTCCAGACACCCGACCTCGGGAACGTGATCTTGCCGCTGTAGTGGTTCGGTCCTTCCGAGGCGAGTGTGACCGGCGAGAACGGAACGTTCGCAGCCGGCAACGACACTCGTGCCGTCACGTTGGCGACCGGATCAATGGAACCACCGGGGGGCGTGACGACCACATGAATGTCGTTGCCACCAACGGACCCCGGGCTGATCGACACGGCGGCGATCACACCATTGGCGGTGACCGTCTGCGAGAACGGTGCGGCTGCCACCGGCGGACGCGGAGGTTGACCCACCATGCCCGCAGCGAGACCGACGATGAGCAATCCCATCACGGCCTCGATGGCCACCGTGCGGCGGATCGAGCCTGCTCCATCGTGATGCAGCATCCATCGAGACACGCCGCCCACCGCCACCATGGCGATGACCACCATCACCTTGGCCAGCAGCAGACGGCCCCACGTGGTGGCGGTGACATCGTCGAGCCCACCGGCGAGCTTCAACGTGGCTGCGACTCCTGTGGCGACGATCAGTGGGACAGCGACGAAGGCCGTCATGGAGAAGCGTTGCACCGGGCGGACGGCCTCGGGCTCAGAGAGCCAACTCTTCCCAGCGAACAGCAGCGCCAGCAGGCCGCCGACCCACAGCACGATGGCAGTGAGGTGGATGGCATCGAGCGTGATCCAGAGCAACTTCGGATCCATCGAGTTCGGGTGACCCGACGCCGAGAACGTGACGATGGTGATCAGGCCCGCAGAACCGGCAACGCCTTCCCACCACGTGGATGCGTGCGACTTCCACTTGAGCAGCATCACGCCGAGCACCACCGCAAGCGCGAACCGCAGCCAGAGCATCCGCCCCGTTTGCGTTGCCACCACGTCGGCCCACACGGACGGTTTGAACCCGTCGCCGACAGTGCCGCCCTTGGCCTGGGCCCCGAACATCATGAATGCGAACGCGGAGCCGATGAGCAGTGCCACCAGCCCGACCCACATCAACGTCTGGATGCCGCGACGGGTACCGAGCGCCGGCCGACCCTGTACCGACCACACACCGACGCCAATGAGGAGGATCGCACCGGCGAGCGAGAGGAACCGCGCCAACGTGTAGACCCACTTCACACCGGGGTCGACGCCGTCACCGCTGCGAACCTGGTCGATGAGGTCTTGCCCGTTTCCTGCAGCGGCCGTACCGACCTGAAAGCTGAATGCTCCGTCCACCACGTGCCCATCCGCAGAGGAGACACGCCACGTGACGGCGTAGAGACCGTCGTCCAACTTCGGCAGGTCTGCCTGCACGATCGAGGCGTCGGCACCTGCGACGGGCGCGCCCACTTCCACTGCCGTGCCGTCGCTGCCGAACACCTTGATGCTCGCCAGCGACGCCTCGATGTCTTCGTCGTAGTCGAGCACGATCTGCGGCGGGCTCTCCTCGAGCACGCTGTTGGCAGCCGGCGTGCTGGTCTCCAATGCTGCGTGGGCCGACACGGTGGAGGAGGGCAGCGCCGCCAAAGCGACCATTCCCAGCAGCGCGGCGGCAACGCCGCGGATCATGTTGCGATTCATCCCATCAACCCCGCTGGTTCCAATCCTTCGATCGTTGCTCGCCCCAACAGCCACGCCGCCCGGTGTTGATCGCTCACTGCCAGTGCTGCAGGTGGCAGACCGGTGAGCCCCATCGGGCGACGACTGTTCCAGAGAATGCCGAGCAGTCGTAACTCGGTGCGAACGTAGTCGGACGGCCAGTCCGTCCACGAGTATCCGAGGCCGAGATCGGCATGGTGCACCACCGTCTCGCGCCACCTCCGCATCGGCACGTCGTCCATCAGCACCGGGCCAAAGGGAGCCGAGCCTGAACCCGACCATGCCGCCGGGGTCATCATGTCGAACGTCGCTTCCAGCGCTGCCGCCGACGTCCTCACGTCCAACGCCAGACCGACGGCGCCCCGATGGGCACCCGCCTCGATGTCGGCGCGCCGTTGTTCCGCACCACCCGGGTACATGGCCGCTTCCTCACCGCGAATGGCAGCTTCGAGCAGATTCCTCAACGCGTCGGCGTTGCGGGAAATGTGCGTGAGCACGTGTCCGACCGACCAGTCGGGCAGCAGCGAGGGGCGTGCCACTTCGTCGTCGGTGAGGGTCTCCATGCGGGCGACCAGGATTCGATGCGCGTCCAGCACCCCCTGCATTGCCCGCTGTCGATCGCTCATCGATGTGAGCGTAATGGACGGGATTCATGGCAACCTGTGCCCATGCAGATTGCCATGGTCGGCCTGGGGCGCATGGGCGCCAACATGGTCCGTCGACTCCAGCAAGGTGGCCACCACTGTGTGGCCTACGACGTGAACGAAGCCGCTGTCGCAGCGATGGAGGCGGAAGGCGTTCAGGGGGTTCGATCGCCGCAGGAAGTGATCGCAGCGCTCGACGCGCCGAGGCACATCTGGCTGATGGTGCCCGCAGCCTTCACTGCGTCGACCATCGAGACGTTTGCCGCGCTGCTGGAGCCCGGCGACACCCTCATCGACGGAGGAAACTCCTGGTATCGCGACGACGTGGACCACGCCGCAGCACTCACCCCGAAGGGCATCAACTATGTCGACGTGGGTACCAGCGGCGGCGTGTTCGGTCTCGAGCGCGGATACTGCCTGATGATCGGCGGCCCCACCGACGCCGTGCAGCAGTTGGCGCCGGTCTTCGACACCCTGTCGCCCGGTATCGCCGCTGCCCCGCGCACTGCCGGCCGCGAGGGCGACGAGGGCACGGAAGAACGCGGCTGGTTGCACTGTGGTCCGAGCGGAGCCGGCCACTTCGTGAAGATGGTCCACAACGGCATCGAGTACGGGATGATGGCGTCGTACGCCGAAGGCTTGAACGTGCTCGCCAACGCGAACATCGGCAGCGCCGATCGCCCGAAGGATGCCGAAACGGCGCCGCTCACACATCCCGAGTACTACCGCTACGACCTCGACCTTGCCGCCATCACCGAGGTCTGGCGGCGTGGCAGCGTGGTCTCGAGTTGGCTGCTCGACCTCACGGCCGCAGCGTTCCACGCCGACCCCGAACTCAGCCAGTACGAAGGCCGCGTGTCGGATTCCGGCGAGGGCCGCTGGACACTGCACGCCGCGATCGACGAAGGCGTGCCGGTGCCCACGTTGGCCGCGTCGCTGTGGGATCGCTTCTACAGCCGCGAGCGCGGCGAGGTGGCCCATAAGGTGCTGTCGGCCATGCGCGCCGGTTTCGGCGGCCATCACGAAGTGAAGGAACCGCGCTCGTGAGCACCGCACAGCAACCCAAGGCCGATGCCCTTGTGCTATTCGGCGCCACCGGCGACCTCAGCAAGCGCAAGCTCTTCCCCGCTCTGTACCGGATGGAAGAACACGGTTCGCTGAAGGTGCCCGTCATCGGCGTGGCTCGCAGCGACTGGAGCGATGAAGCCTTCCGGCAGCACGCGCACGACTCCATCATCGCCGCCATCGCCGACGCCAAGGCATCCGTCATCGATGCGCTGCTGTCGAGGCTGGACCTCATTCAGGGCGACTACGCAGACCCCGCCACATGGACTTCGCTCTGCGACACCCTCGACCGGCACCGCAGCCAGCAGGCCGTGTACTACATGGCGATTCCGCCCAGTTCGTTCCCCATCGTGGCGCAGTCGCTTGCCACGGTCGGCTTGAACACACGCGGCCGCATCGTGGTGGAGAAGCCGTTCGGACGCGACTACGACAGCGCCGTCGAGCTCAACGATCTGCTGCACTCGGTGTTCCCCGAAGAGCGCATCTTCCGTATCGATCACTATCTCGGCAAGGAGAGCGTGGAAGACCTGCTGGTGTTCCGCTTCTCCAACACGCTGCTCGAACCCGTGTGGAACCGCAACTACGTGCGCAGCGTGCAGATCACGATGAGCGAGACCATCGGCGTGGAAGGCCGCGGCAACTTCTACGACGGCGTCGGCGCCATCCGCGACATCATGCAGAACCACTTGCTGCAGGTGCTGTCGCTGGTGGCCATGGAGCCTCCTGTCGGCCCCGAGAGCAGCTTCCTCCAAGACGAGAAGGCGAAGGTGTTCGCCGCCATGCGCCCCATCGATCCGGGTTCCATGGTGCGCGGTCAGTACGTGGGGTACCGAGACGAACCCGGCGTGGCTGCCGACTCCACGGTGGAGACCTTCGTGGCTGCAAGGCTGGAGATCGACTCGTGGCGGTGGGCCGGCGTGCCGTGGTACGTGCGCTGCGGCAAGGGGCTCACCAGCGCCGCGACCGAAGTGGTGGTGGAGTTCCGCGAGCCGCCGAGCCTGTTGTTCGACGAGGCCGGCGGCCCGGAACCGCAACGCAACCTGGTGCGCTTCCGGCTCGGCAAGCACGACGGCGTCACGTTCACGCTGCAGGCCAAAACCCCCGGCCAACATCTCGACAGCCAGAACGTCGATGTGGCAGTGGATTTCGCCGCTGCGCTCGGCGAACGCCGTGAGGCCTACGAGCGCCTGCTCGACGACGCGCTGGCTGGCCTGCCCCGTCGTTTCGCCCGTGAAGACATCGTGGAACAGACGTGGCGTGTGGTGCAGCCCGCACTCGACACGCCCGGTCCGGTACACCCCTACTTCCGTGGCTCGTGGGGCCCGAGCGAAGCAGATCGCATCCTCGGCGGCGACGGTTGGTTCCAACCCGTCGACTGACGCACCGGGGCGCGGAGCTAGCCGCGGCCGCGCTTCGGGACGACCACGACAGTGCCGTCGTCCTGGTGGTGCACGCTGACGCTGACGCCGTAGAACTCACTGAGGATGTCGGGGCGCAGCACGTGGGCCGCCGAACCGCTGGCCACCACATGGCCCTGATGCAGCAGCGACAGGCGGTCTGCATAGAGCCCGGCGAGCGTGAGGTCGTGCATCGCCGACACCACGGTGAGGCCGTGCTCGCGACGCAGGCGATCGACCAGTTCCAGTGCTTGCTGCTGGTGACCGATGTCGAGCGCGCTCGTGGGTTCGTCGAGCAGCAGGATCGGCGACTCCTGGGCGATCGCACGGGCGATCACCAAACGCTGACGCTCGCCACCGCTGAGGGTGCCGAGGCGCCGCGTGCCGAACTCGCCGAGATCGAGTCGCTCGAGCACGTCTTCCACGAGGGCCCGATCGTGCTTGGTCTCGGAGCCGAAGTAACCGACGTACGGGTTTCGACCGAGCAGCACGTACTCGGCACCGGTCATGTCGTCGGGCATCAGCGGCGACTGCGGCACGTACGCCACCATCGCGGCGCGGCGCTTGGGCGAACGCATATCGATGGGGGTGCCGTCGATGGTGATGATGCCGCGGTACTTCACCAAGCCGGCCACGGCACGCAGCACCGACGACTTGCCAGCGCCGTTGGGGCCGATGAGGCACAGCCACTCGCCCGGCTTCACCTGTTCATCCAGCGCATACACGGCCTCGCGATTGCCGTACAGCACGTTGACGCATTCGAACCCGAGCGAACTCATGCGGGCACCCGCCTCGAACGCAGCACGAAGATGAACATCGGCGCACCGACGAGTGCGGTGACCACGCCGATGGGGGTTTCGCCTCCGTGCTCGATCATCCGGCCGGGGATGTCGGCGAGGATGAGGAACGACGCACCCACGAGAATGCTGAGCGGCAGCACCACTCGGTACGACGAGCCGGCGACCAGACGCACGAGGTGCGGCACCATGATCCCGACGAACCCGATGAGGCCACTGACGCTCACCACCGCAGCAGTGCCGAGTGTGGCAGCGATCACCACGACGAGGCGGATGCGTCGGACCTCCGAGCCCAACGTCATCGCCTCCTCGTCGCCCACGCGCAGCACATCGAGCTGGCGACGGTGCAGCAACAGCACCACGGTGGCCAGCAGCACGTACGGCGACACCAGTTTCACGTCGTCCCACGTGGCGGTACTCACCCGACCGCTGATCCAGCTGTAGACCTCTTTGATCACATCGCTGTGACGCAGCAGCAGGTACTGCTGCAGTGCTGTTCCCAGCGCCGCAACGGCAACTCCCGCCAGCACCAGGCTGAGGCCGCTACCGCCGAACGACGCACCCACGAGGTACGTCACCAACACGGCAGCCAGCGCACCGACGAATGCCGCCAACGGCAGCGGGTCGACCGGCCATCCCGAGGTGGCGGTGCGGCCATAGGCGAACACCAGCGTGGCGCCAAGACCAGCACCCGCCGCCGCCCCCAACAGGTAGGGGTCGACCAACGGGTTACGGAACACGCCCTGGTAGCCAGCGCCAGCCAGCGAGAGCATTGCCCCCACCACACCGGCGAGGACAACGCGAGGCAGTCGGATGTTCCAGATGATGTCCCAGTTGGCGGCGCTGATCCCACCCGCTGGCCCGACCATCGCGCCCAGCACCACGGCAGCCGCCAGCAGCACCACGGCTGCGACGATCCACCAACGGTTCAGGCGACGACGGGCGAACATCTCAGGCTCCTGCCGGCACCTTGGCAATGGCATCGCCGACGGCTGTGATGAACTCGACCAGACGCGGTCCCCAGCGAGACGCGACGTCGTCGTCGATGGCCACCACACCGGCGTGCTGTACGGCATCCAGTTGATCCCAGCCCGGTCGGGCAGCGACGGTCTCGGGCGACTCGCCACAGCACTTCGTGTCGGCGAGGAACACCAGCGCCGGGTTCTGCTGCACGATGTACTCGGCGTTCAACTGCGGATAGTCGTTGCCGGGCTGAGCGCCATCGGCGATGTTCACCAAGCCGAAGAGTGCATACACCTGACCGATGAAGGTGTTGCTGGTGACGCTGTAGAGCGTGTTGTCGAGCTCGTGGTACATCTTCAGCGGCGAAGCCAGCTTCGGCGCTGCATCGACCGCGGCCGTGATCTCGGCCTGCATCTTGCTCACCAACTCCGCAGCCTCACTCACGTGCCCGGTGGCAGCGCCGAGTTGTTCGATCTGGCTGTAGACGTCGTCGAACGTGGTGGCGGCGGGCCCCACCCACACGGTGATGCCCACCTTCTCGAGCTGCACCTTCAGGGTGTCGTCCTGCACGATCACCAGGTCGGGCTGCAGCGCGGCGATGGCCTCCACGTTCGGCTCGTAGCCCGACAGATCGTGCGGCTTTTGCAGCGCCTCGGCCGGATAGTTGCTCTGATCGTCGACGGCGATCACCTGGTCGGCGGCGCCGATGGCGAACAGCATCTCGGTGCCGGTGGGCGAAAGGCTGACGATGGCCGAGGGCACCGGGGCACCCGCCGTGGTCTCCGGCGCAGGGGACGTCGTGGCCGCTGTCGACGGAGCCGCGGTGGTGGCGGCAGACGAACTGTCGCTGCCGCACGCAGCACCGGTGATGAGCAGCGCGGTGAGCGCTGCAATGGATGTGAAACGTCGCATCGGAAAGTCCTCCGTAGTGGAGGACAAGTGAGGAACGGGGCGGAAATCTCCGCCGCGGACCGCCCTTGCCTCGAGGGTCTGGTTACGCAAGTGGAACCAGGCGACCGGACTCGCCGTGCTGAACACGGACCACCGTTGCGGGACAGTGCCGGAATCTCACCGGACTTCGCTGGGAACCACTCATCCGTTTCGTTACCGAGCCGGACGAGGCGACCATAGCAAAGGCGTGCCTATGCTCCAAGCAACATGAGCACCGACGACCTCCAGCCCCTCACCGACGATCCCCGACCGTCAGGTGGCCGCCAAGCCGAATCGCTGGTGCTCGTGAACACCGGCAACGGCAAAGGCAAGAGCTCAGCGGCGTTCGGCGTGATGATCCGCGCACTCGCCCGCGACTGGAAGGTTGCCGTCGTCCAGTTCGTGAAGAGCGGCGACTGGAAAGTCGGCGAAGAGAAGATGGGTCGCAAGCTGGGCGTCACCTGGCATGCACTCGGCGGCGGCTTCACCTGGGACTCCGACAACCTGCAGCACGACATAGACCTTGCGCGCGCCGCGTGGGCGGAGGCCGAGAAGGAGCTGGCGGCCGGCGAGCACGATCTCGTGATTCTGGATGAGCTCACGTACCTGTGCACCTGGGGCTGGGTGCCCACCGCCGATGTGGTGGCCGCCATCCGCAATCGACCGAGCCGTGTCAATGTGATCATCACCGGTCGCGATTGCCCGCAGGAGATCATCGACATCGCCGACACGGTTACCGAAATGGTGCACGTGAAGCACGCGTACGACAACGGCATTCTGGCCAAGCGGGGCATCGACTACTGATGCTCACCCTGCTCGTGGGCGGGGCACGAAGCGGCAAGAGCACGCTGGCGACGTTCCCATCATCGCCGGATATGGGCTCGACACGACGGCCGCCCTCGAACGACGGCAGTCGCGTGGCGGCGCGGCCGTGGTGGTGAGTAACGAGGTCGGCATGGGCATCCATCCGGAGACCGAGATGGGTCGCGAGTACCGTGACGAACTCGGGCGGCTGAACCAGTCGGTGGCTGCCATCGCCGACACCACGTTGCTGCTGG
>CANHST010000108.1 GCA_947463235.1 Acidimicrobiaceae bacterium | reverse complement strand
TCTGTACCACGAGGCCGCAGGCAACACGGTCGACGAGCACGAGATCCCCGAGGTGCAAGCCCGTCCCGAGCGCAAGTTCGAGCCGCGCGAGCAGGGTCGCAGCCGCGAGTCCGGCGGCGCACCGCAGGCTGGCACGGCGTTCATCTATGTCGGCGTTGGCCGCAAGGCCGGCATCCGCCCGAACGACCTGGTGGGCGCAATCGCCAACGAGACCGGCCTTACCGGCCGCGAGATCGGCCCCATTCGCATCACCGACTCGTACTCGGTGGTGGGCGTCCCCGAGGGCCGCCTCGACACCGTGATCGGCCAGCTCAAGAACACGGTCATCCGCGGCAAGGCCGCCCAGGTGCGCAAGTACGTCGACAACGGGCCCAGCAAGGGCTACGAGGGCAAGAAGCCGTACGAGAAGAAGAGTTACGGCGACAAGAAGCCCTACGAGGGCAAGAAGCCGTACGGCAAGAAGACTTACTGACGCAGGTACGCGTCGAGCTTGGCCAACGTCTGAAAGCCGAGCTCGACCGCACCGAAGCCGACGATTGCATCGCGGCGCTCAGCAGTGGGGTGCAGTTGTCGCATGGTGAGCACGGTCTTGCCATCCGACTGCTGGTCGAACGTGACGGTGACCCGAAAGCCCGATGGGTCGTCGTCGATATCGGAGCCATGGTCGTACACCAGCACCCGACCGGGAACGACCCGCAGGTAGTCCATCCGGTTCGTGAACAGGGTGCCATCGGAGGCAATCAGGTCGAACGTGCTCCGTCCGCCTTCGTGCACGTTCATGCCGTGCACGACGCACCGATAGTCGTCGGGCCCGAACCACGCACCCATCGCGTCGCCGCCGGTCCACGCTGCGAACACACGCTCGCTGGGTGAGTCGAAGACACGGGTGAGCACGATCTCGCGATCGAGTGCCCATTCGGCGGGAATGTGGGGGTTCATGACCGAAGGTTACGTCACGCCTCGACAGCGGCCAGTTCGGGGCGGCCGCTCGCGGTGAGCGTGAGTCGGCCCTCCACGAACAGCTCCAGGCCATCGACGGCCACCGTTTGCTCCACCCACTGCTCTCGCGTCTCGAACACCGGCGCTCCGGCCATCACCATGTCGTGATGCAATGCTGCCGTGAGGTGCTCGAGAGCGAACGAACGCGCCTTCAGCAGATCGATGAACACCTGTGGCGCCTCGCCGGCGTGCACCACGAACTGACCCTGGGCCGGTGAACTGACCGTGCACTCACGGGTCATGCGCACTCTGCCCACCACGGCACCCACTGCGTTCGCCACATCGGCGTGGGCGGGAATACGCGACTCGGCACCCAGGAGTGCCGCCACTCGCGGGTAGTAGGCGGGCGCCGATGCCCCAAGGCCCACCAGCGGAGCCGAGAGGCCGAGACCCAACCGCACCACCTCGAGGCGCCGGTCGAGCACCGCCTGCACCACCGGTTGCGACACGGTTTCGGCAGGCAGCCCGTCATTGATGAACGCCGCAGCCAATACCGCTTCAGCGCTGCGTCGCACCAAGGTGTCGATCGTGATGCCGGCAATCGTCTCTGCATCCGGGGCGATGGCCTTGCCCATGCGGTTGCGATTGCGGGCGAACAGCTCGGCCGCCTTCCGCGCTGCAGCGCTGTCGTAGGTGGCCTGGATACCCAACACGTGGCTGGCGTCAGTGGGCGTGAACGCAGCAATCTGCAGCACACCACGTTGCACCAAACGCTCCATGACGCGCCGCAGCTGCAACGTGTTCAGCGCCGTCGATGCCACGGCCACCCGACCGCCCATGTTCTCCAACACCTGGCGCTCAACACCCTCCAGCATCGCCATGCGTTCTTCGTATCGTTCGGCGATCAGCACCACGCCGTCAAGATCGCCGGGGTTGAAGTAGGTGAGGTGCAGATCGAGCATGCCGTGCACCAACTTCGGCTCTTCCACCGCCAACTGACACAGCGGCACCACCTTGCGAGGCCCGATGTGCAGCACGGTGTTGGCGGTGCGTTCGTCGTGCCGCACACGGCTGTCGCCGCCCAAACCATGCGTGTGCATGGCAACGGCCGACACCATGGTCTGGTGACCTCCGACGGTGGCACCATCGGGGCTCACCGCCGGTATGCCGTCGCGCAGTACCGCCACGTCGGTGGTGGTGCCACCGATGTCGCTGATGATGGCATCGGCCAGTTCGGTGAGGTGCGCAGCTCCCACCAGACTGGCGGCTGGGCCGCTGAGAATGGTCTCGATGGGGCGCTCGCGCACGAATGCCGCCGACACCAACGAGCCGTCGCCACGCACCACCATCAGAGGGGCATGCACACCTCGTTCGAGCAGCGCCGACTCGGTGGTGCGTACCAAGCCGTCGATGATGGAGATGAGCCGAGCGTTCAGCACGGCGGTGACCGCACGCTTCGGGCCGTTCAGCTTGGCCGACAGGTGGTGGCTCAATGTGACGGGCATACCGGTGACCTCACGGATCACTGCGGCGGCGGCCAATTCGTGCTCGGGGTTGCGCACGCTGAACTGCGCCGTCACGGCGAAGGCCTCCACTCGCGGAGCCATCGCTGCCACTTCGGTGGCCAGACGTTCGGTGTCGAGTGGGGCGACGGCGCCACCGTGCGGATCGTGACCGCCGGCCAGGATGACCGCTGGATCGTCGCCCAGCGCATCACCGAGACCGGCGCGCTCCAACACGTCGCCGTCGAATCCGATGATCACCGCACCCACGCGGCGGCCCTTGCCCTCCACCAACGCGTTGGTGGCCAGTGTGGTGCTCAGCGACACCAACTCGATGCGCTCGGGTGCGATCGACGCAGCGGCAAGCACGGCGTCGATCGCACCGCAGATGCCGATCGACAATTCATGGTGGGTGGTCGGCGATTTCGCCTTCGCCACCACGGTTCGGGTGGCTTCGTCGTAGAGCACGGCATCGGTGTACGTGCCGCCGGTGTCGATGCCGAGGAGCATGGGGACACTCTACGGAGCAGGGAACCATCCCATGTAGAGCGCCTCGAGCTCAGCGCTGTACGGCCCGGTCATGCCGCAACCGTTCACCTGTCCATCGATGGCCGAGACGAGGTAGTCGCCGCCCTGTTCGAACGCGGCCGACAGCTCGGGGTCGACGGTGCCGTCGGCGGTGCCAGTGGTAACCACCACCTGATCGGCGGTGCCGTTTGCGTACCAGGTGGTGACATTCAGCGTGACGGTGTTGCCCAGAACGGACTCCACGGTGCCGCGGAAGGCCACCGTGCCATCCGGCTGCGGGATGCTGGCATCGAGCTGCATGCACCTGGTGCCTGCCGGCGACGGCGCGGCGACCGACAGCGCGAGCGCGGTCGGCGCCATGGCGTTGTCGCCGCGGAAGGCGATGAATCCGACGACCGCGACGCTGGCCAGCGCCAACCCGCCGATGGCGAGCAGGAGTGGGCGACGGCGGCGTGCCGGTGACGGCACGTGTGCCGTGGGGGTGACATCGGTCTGCATGATCTGCTCCATGAGTGCTGCGGCGCGAGGGCCGGTGGCTGATTCCATGGGCGCACTACCGGCTGGGTCGAGGCGGGCGAGCCGTTCGAACAGTTCGTCGTGTTGCATATCGCCGTTCATGTCGCCTCCTGCTGACGCTCGACGGGAGTGTTCCCGACCCCTCCGTGTCCGGCACCGGCCCCGTTCTTTCCGCCCAGAGCGACGGCGAGTCGGCCCTTTGCACGATGGATCCGGATCGACGCCGCATTGGCGCTGATGCCGAGCACTACTGCGATCTCCCTGGGTGGCAGCTGCTCCCACGCCCAGAGGCGAACAATCTCACGGTCGTCCGCGTCGAGCGACGCGAGGGCAACCTCCAACGCGGGATCAGCATCCACCGGCGAGACCGGGCGCTCACCCATCAGGCGATCCATCACGCTGACCTGCCGGTCGGCGCTGCGCCTCCGGTTCGCCAGGCAACGGCGAGCCACGCCGTAGCACCATGGCAGCACCGCATCATCGGGCACCTCGTCGAGCCGTCGCCACAGCACCAGCAACGCATCAGCCACCACGTCGTCCGCAGTGGCCGGGTCGGTGCGTCGCAGTGCGTAGCGCTGCAACGGTTCGTACACGGCCCCGAAGAACCCCTCGAATCTCGCTCGGCGATCGTTCACGCGAGGTCCATGTCTACCAACGTCCGATTCCTTTCAGGATTTGCCACACTGGACGGGTGACTACGACGACCGCCGAACCCACCAGGTTCCGGTGGGATCGGCTGACGGCCGCCTCGGCCCTCGGCTACTGCGTACTCGTGGCGGGCCTCAGCGTGGGCGTCGTGCTGGGTGAGCTGCGCAGCCAGTTCCACATCAGCGGCGTCGTGGCGGCGCTGCACGGCAGCACCTTCGGCGTCGGCCTGCTCGCTGCCGGCGTGTGGGGAGTGGGCCTGGTGGATCGCATCGGGCGGCGCTCGGCGCTCCGCTTGGCTGCCGGATCGATCGCTGTGGGCGTGACACTGCTGTGTCTCGGCCCGGCGTGGCCCATCACGTTGTTCGGCACTGCGCTGACGGGAGGCGGCGGTGCACTGATGGTGATGGTGATGCCCGGCCTCATCAGCGACCACCACGGCGAGCATCGCGCCACCGCGTTCGCCGCAGTGAACGGCATCCCCGGTCTGGCCGGTTTGACGTTCAGCCTGGTGATCGGCGGCTTCCTGTCCGCCGGCCTGTCGTGGCGGCCGCCGTATCTGGCCATCACGTTCGCGTTCGCTCTGGCGTTGGCCTTCGTCGCCTGGCCGGTGCCTGTACCCGAAGGCGATCGGGCAGGAACGTTCTCGCTCGCTCCACTCCGCGATCGTGCGGTCCTCGTGCCCTGGTTGCACATCGTGAACGCCGTGCTCACCGAGTTCACCATCGGCATCTGGGCTGTCACCTACCTTCACGAGGTGGGCCACGCTGCGGCCGGCACCGCAGCGGTGCTGGCGAGCGTGTTCGGGGTGATGATGTTTCTCGTGCGCGTGCTGCTGCCTCGCCTGCTCACTCGTTTCGGCGCAGCCACGATCAGCCTGTCGTTCATCGTCACCGGAGCAGGCGCCCTCGTGATGTGCTTCGCCCCCGGCCTACCGGCGAAGGTGCTCGGACTCATGATGGTGGGCTTCGGCGGCGGCCCGCTCTACCCACTCACCGTCGATGCGTTCTACGAGCAGGCCGGCCACCGGCTGGACTCGGTGAGCATGGGTGCGTACTGCGCGCTGGCCTCGGGTGCCGCAGTCACGGTGGGCCCACTCGCCTTGGGAGTGATGGCCGACATGGTGGGGTTGCGCTGGGCACTGTTGGTGGTGCCCGCTCTGGCGGCACTGGGTGCGGTCACGCAACGCCCGCGCTGATCCGTCATATTGACGACATCAATATTCTGCTACGGTCCGACCATGAAAATTGGTGCATTCTTCTTCGGCGGTGTCGAGATGACCGACGCCGGTGCCGGGCTCCCGAACCCGATGGATCGTCGCTACGACAATCAGGCGTGCTGGGACGCAACGCTGCAGTACATCGACGCTGCCACCGAAGCCGACCGGCTCGGCTACGACAGCTTCTGGACCACCGAACACCACTTCCAGTACGAGGGCTACGAGGTCATCCCCAACGGCATCCTCATCAGCGCCTGGATCGCCGCCCGCACCAAGAACCTCCGTCTCGGCGCGATGTTCAACGTGGTCCCGCAGTGGAACCCCCTCCGCCTCGCCGAAGACTTCGCCACGATGCACAACCTCAGCGGCGGCCGAGGCATCCTCGGCGTCGGTCGCGGCACCGTGCCCCGCGAGATCCTGCACCTCAACGACTTTGCCGTCTCCATCGGGTCACACGACAACCCCGATCAGTCGGCCGACGATGCGAAGAACCGTGAGTACTTCGAAGAGCAGATGGACATCATCCGCATGGCGCTCACCCAAGAGCGTTTCAAGATCGACGGCAAGTACTTCCAATTGCCCGTGCCAGGTATCCCCGACCGCGGCGAGACCGTGCAGGAACTCACGCTGATCCCCCGGCCGATCTACCCCTTCGAGATCTGGCAGGCAGCCACCAGCCCGCCCACCGTGGAGTACACCCCGAGGGTGAACCATGGCGCCGTGTTCTGGAACCAGAACCCCATGTTCATCAAGCGCATGTGGGACCGGTATGGCGAGGTGCACGAGGATGCCCACGGCCCGGGCCTCAAGGCGCACGAACAGCGAATGCTCGTCGTGAGCGTGCGCATCGAGGACACCCACGAAGAGGCCATGCGCACCGCCCGCAACGGTCACGACGAGTTCTGGAAGTTCCTCGGGCCCTATGGCTGGAGCCGTGGCTACATGGGCGAAGACGGTCGGCCGGTGCGGCCGGGCCTCATCCCCGACCTCGAAGAGTCGATGAAGCAGCGCACCATCCTCGTGGGCACACCCGAGGAAGTGGCCGCACAGGTACAGGACTACAAGGACCTGCTCGGCCTCGAGAACCTCACGCTGTTCCCGCACCTCATCGGCGACCCGTACAGCAAGGCCGTGGAGCAGATGGAACGCTTCATGACCGAAGTGGTCCCGCTGGTCCGTTGACCCAACTCGGCACCGCCATTCGCGAACGTCGACTGGCCGGCGACCTCACGCTCGTCGCCTTGGCCGAGCGATCCGGCCTGTCGCAACCGTTCCTCTCCCAAGTGGAGAACGGTCGCGCCACACCCTCGATGGACAGCCTGTATCGCATCGCTTCAGCCCTCGGCACCACCCCGCAGGCCCTGTTCGGCGCCACGACCGGCGACCACGAGGCCGTGGTGGCGCGCGCCGACGACACCGCCGTACCCACCATCGACACTGCGGGCGAGTCGCTGCGGCGCCTGCTGTTACCCGGCGACACCCCGTTTCACGTGATCGAACTGCGTGGTCTCGCCACCGAGTTTCGCGAGGCGTGGACCCACGAGGGCTTCGAGGCGCTCTACGTGCTGGCGGGCCCGATCGAGGTGGAGATCGACGGCAGCGTGTCGCTGCTGCAGACCGGCGACTTCATGTCGTACCCCTCGCAGCTCCCCCACCGCTACCGATCGACGCTCGGCGCCGACGCCCGCCTGCTGCTGATGGAGACCCAGCTGCACGCCGCTCAACAGGGCGCCCACTCGGCCACGTAGCCGCTGCCGAAATGGCATGCTGTTCGGATGTTCGACGATCGAGCCCTTGCGTTCCTCGGTGAAGTTCGCTTCGCCCGTCTGGCCACCATTGGTCGCGACGGCTTCCCCCACAACGTGCCGATCTGGTTCGACGTCGAACCCGCCGCCGACGGCGCGCACGACCTGCTCTTCGTCTCGGATCGCGCAGCGACCAAGACCCGCAACGCACTCGCCGATCCGCGGGCGGGGGTCACCGTCGGCGGCGACCGCTCCGACACTCAGGGCTACCTGATCCGCGGCACCATCACCGTGGAGGACGACCCGGGCCAAGTGGTGACGCATCGCATGATCGACCGTTACGAGGCAGGCACCCCTCGCGCCGCGGCACTGCGCGAGGCCTGGAAGGACGACGACATCGTCGTGCTTCGCCTGCGCCCGACGTCGATCATCAGCATCTGGGGCTGAGTGAACGAACGGAGCAGAGCCATGACCGACGTGCCCGTGGTGCATCTGGAGCCGTGGACCGGCCCATGGCCCGACGACGACAAGGACGCCAACCTGAAGGCCGACGTGGCGCTCTACGCGAAGGTGGACCCGTTACGCACCGTGCGCGGCCTGTCGGCCGCCACCAACGTGCCCGAGGGAGCCATCGTGCGATGGGTGCTCGCGCGGTGGGCCAGCGAAGGTGCAAGCGGCCTCCTGGAACTCGGTCCCACGATGACACGGCGTCTCCACGGCGTCTGCACCGCCGCCGAGGCAGCCGACTCCGACGAGGCTCGCATGGCGGCGTACCACCAACTGCGGCAGATGATCTCGTGGTTGAACCACCCACTCGACCATCCTGAGGTCTACGACCTGTGAACCTCGTCGATGTCGGCCGAAGTGTAGGACTCGCCTTCGTCACGCAGGTAGCGCCAACGCATGCGGCAGCGGAGCTCGTCGAGCACCGTGAGGTGCCGTTCAGGCAGGGCCGACGTGTGGTCGCGCAGCGCAGCATCGCGGTTGTGCGACCAGCACAGGCATCGACCATTGAACTGACTCGTGGGCCCGCCCCGGGCCGCAGGTATTCGATGGTCCACATCGCCATCCACTGCCGGGGTGGGGCAGATCGACGAATGCTGGCACCGCCGATCGCGCACCTGAATGGCTCGCCGTAGCGCCCCTCGGAACGTGCGCTGCGACGACACCGCCACCACCGTGTTGGCTCCATCGAACAGGAACGCCTGCATCACCGCAGTGTCGATGTGCGGCGCCAAGTGATCGGGCGTGATCACCACACCCGAGGCCAACTCGCACAACCGCCGAGCGGTCTCGTCGCCCACCACCACCTCGAACAGCGGTCGCGCCGTGGGCCCGGCGGCATTCACCGAACGACCGGCCATTCGTACCAGCGCCGCTGCGCGCACCTGCGCCGACGTGCGCACCACACCCTGCTGACGATCTTCCAGACGGATGTCGCGCATCAGGCGACGCAGTTCACCATCGACCACCTCAGCATCGATGGCACCCAGCCGACCCGACAGATCGGCCTCACCCGTAGCGGAGGAACGCGACAGATACACGCGCGAACCCTCTGGCCGCTCGCGGCGCAACCCCAACTCGTCGTCGGCTCGACACGCCCAGTACTGCACCGCTCGCCGTGCGTCGTCGAACAACTCGAGTGCAGCACATTGCTCGACCAGCAGCTCCTCGTGCTCGATGAAGTAGCCAAGCCGAGCACGGGTGGCGTAGTGCACGAACAGGTCCACATGATCCATCGACAGGCGGCCGGCCAACACCGCCTCCCGCGTATGCGGCAAGAGTGCCAGTAGGCGCGCACGGCGCAGCTCGAACCGCACACGCTCGCGGTCTCGCCGCGCTTCGCGACCAACCGTCAACTCCGGGCGCAACGTGCCACCCTCGCGCCACACCTCAGACGACTCCCATGGTGCCAACGCCGCAGCGGCCACCACACCAAGCCGCGACTGCTCACGCTGCAAGCCGAGCGTGAGCCCCTGCAGATCGTCCACACCGAGCGAACCAAGTTCGCACGCAGCCAGCTGCCCGACCAGATCGTGGATCTGCGCAAGAAGTGCGGTGGGCTGCGACATACCACCATCATGAACGGGGGGTGTCACAGAGTTTCCGGCGTCACTCCTGCGTGCGTTCGGTCCAGGTGAAGTGCGGCGCTCGCCGTTCGACGAATGCGTTCACACCCTCCTGCGGGTCGGGCGCAGCCGCCACTTCGCGAGCCCACGACTCGGCGAGTTCGGCAGGTACCGAACCGTGTGACAGCACGGCAGCCACCATCTCCTTCGTGCCAGCCTGCGTGAGCAACGAGCGCTCGGCCAACGTGGCGCAGAGTGCCACCACACGGCCCTCCACCGCGTCGGCTGGCAACAGTTCGTCGACCAGCCCAATGCGGTGCGCCTCGGCAGCATCGATGAGATCACCCGTATAGAGCAGTCGCTTGGCCGCCGGGCCGAGCAAGCGAACCGCTCGCTCCAGCGAGGCGGGCGGGTAGACGATGCCCAACTTCGAAGGGGTGATGCCGAACCGCGAACCCTCGGCAGCGATGCGGATGTCGCAGT
>CANHST010000107.1 GCA_947463235.1 Acidimicrobiaceae bacterium | reverse complement strand
TGCGGCATGCCCGCGCCGACGACGGGCTGACCCGTCTGGCACGACAACGGCGCGACACCCGACTGCGATGGTGGACCGACTCCGACGGCATGTGGTGCCTCAACGGCCGCTTCGATCCCGTCAACGGTGCACTGCTCGAAGGCCGCCTACGCAACACACGCGACGCGCTCTTTCGAGATACGACACCGGACGACTGCCCCGACGACCCACTCGAGAAACAAGCCTTCCTCGCCGCCCACGCACTGCTCGCCCTGTCCGAAGGACGCGGCGCATCGGGCACCCCGGATGTCACGGTGCTGATCGACGAGAAAACCCTGTGCGACGGCCAGGTCCATCAAGGGTCCGTCATCGATCTCGGGCTCGGCAAATTCGGACTACCGGTCGAAACCATCCGCCGATGGGCCTGCATTGGGTCCATCACACCCGCCGTCATCGGAGCCGACGGAGTACGACTGTTCCTCGGCCGCGAAACACGACTAGCGAACCGGGCACAACGACGAGCACTCCGCGTCCTCTACCGAACCTGCGCCATGTGCGACGTGCCATTCGAGCACTGCCACATCCACCACGTCACCTGGTACACCCTCCAACACGGGCCGACCGACATCGACAACCTTCTCCCGCTTTGCAACCGCCACCACCACAAAGTCCACGAAGGCGGCTGGCAACTGCACCTCGCACCCGACCGCACACTCACCACCACCACACCCGACGGCACAGTACGCACCACAGGACCCCCGAACCTCCGCCGGGCGGCGTGACGGTGACGTACTTCGTGAGATGTCCCTCGTCAGCGCGACGCGAGGGCGGGCGCCGCAAAGGCACCGGGTTAGAGGGGGTTGTCGTCAGGAGGAGTCGCGAAGAACACATGATTGACGGCACGCCGTCCCAACGCGCCAGCGAGGCCGTGCAACATCGGTCCGTCAACCATCGGTCCGTCAACCATCGGTCCGTGCACCATCGGTCCGTGCACCATCGGTCCGTCAACCATCGGTCCGTCAACCATCGGTCCGTCAACCATCGGTCCGTCAACCATCGGTCCGGCCGCCAGGTGTCAGTCCACCAGGCGCAGGCCGCCGGGCACGATGCTGGGCTCGGCGAGGGGCAACTCCACCGTGAACTCGGTGCGGTGGGCGGGGAAAATGAACTCGCTGAGCAGGATGGGTTCCCCAGCCACAGTGGTGGTCAGTCGTTCGCAGCGCAGCACCGGACTCCCCTGCGGCACCTGCAGCAACTCGGCGTCGCCGTCCGAGGCCGCGGCTGCGCCGATGGTCTGCACGGCACCACGCAACTGCACGCCGAGCAACTCGTAGAACGGCCGGCGTTCCACATCTCGTCGGCTGAGGTGCTGGCCGCGTTCGGCCGGACACCACACCGTGACCACGGCGAACGGTGCGTCGTCGGCGAGGTTCAAGCGCTTCACGCGCAGTACCTGCTCGCACCCGAGACGAGCGCGTACGTGAGTGGGGGCGGCCACGAATGCGAACTCCAGGATCTGGCGCTTCGGGTGGACGCCGCGTTCGGAAAGCTGCGACTCAATGGTGTCGAGGCTGCCAAGACGCTGTTGGAGTGGGGCGGTGGCCACGAACCACCCGAAGCCCTGGCGGGAATCCAACAGGCCTTGTTCGCGAAGAGTTTCGAGCGCCTTGCGCACCGTGACGCGGCTCACGCCGAACTCGGTGGAGAGTTCGCTCTCGCTCGGGAGCACGTGACCGGGGGCCTCGACAGCCACGCGTTCGCGGAGGGTGTCGGCGATCTCTTGGTAACGAATCGTGCGCATTTTCCCCTCCGGCTGAACTTGTATTATGCTTGTCTACATCACGAATGCAAGGGGAACGCAGATGACTGTCACCGCAGGTACACCGATCGAACTCGTGGAAGGCGTGTACGCGACGCTGCCCGACCGAGTGGCGCAGGGTCGCGAACGGTTCGGCCGTCCCCTCACGTTGACGGAGAAGATTCTGCTCAACCACCTCGGCAACCCCGACGAGGCCATCGAGCGCGGCGGCACCTACAACGACTTCCACCCTGATCGAGTGGCCATGCAGGATGCAACGGCGCAGATGGCGCTGCTGCAGTTCATGACAGCCGGGTTGCCCACGACCGCCGTGCCGAGCACCGTGCACTGCGATCACCTCATCTCGGCCAAGGTCGGTGCCAAGATCGACCTTGGTGTCGCCATCGACACCAACCGCGAGGTGTACGACTTTCTTCGCTCAGTGAGCGCCAAGTACGGCATCGGGTTCTGGGGCCCCGGCAGCGGCATCATCCACCAGGTCGTGCTGGAGAACTACGCCTTCCCCGGCGGCATGATGATCGGCACCGACAGCCACACCCCGAACGCTGGCGGCATGGGCATGGTGGCCATCGGCGTGGGCGGCGCCGACGCCGTCGACGTGATGACCGGCTTCCCGTTCAATGTGCGCTGGCCGAAGGTGATCGGCGTGAAACTCACCGGCTCGCTCTCGGGCTGGAGTTCCCCCAAGGACGTCATCCTCGAGGTGGCCCGCGTGCTCACCGTGGAGGGCGGCACCGGCGCCATCGTGGAGTACTTCGGTCCGGGCGCCGACAGCATCTCGGCCACCGGCAAGGCCACCATCTGCAACATGGGTGCCGAGATCGGCGCCACCTGCAGCGTGTTCGGCTACGACCACAACATGGCTCAGTATCTGAAGGCCACGGGCCGTGAAGCCATTGCCGACGCGGCCGACAAGGTTGCGGCCGACCTGCGACCCGACGACGGCGCAGAGTACGACCAGCTCGTGGAGATCGACCTCGACACGCTGAAGCCGCTCATCAACGGCCCGCACTCCCCCGACCGCGCCAACCGCGTCGGCGCTCAGGTGGGGGCCGAGGCTGCCGCCAACAGCTGGCCGCTCGAGATCAGTTCGGCGCTCATCGGCAGCTGCACCAACAGCTCCTACGAAGACATCACTCGCGCCGCCAGCATTGCTCGCCAGGCTGCTGCTCGCGGCCTGACGGTGAAGACCGAACTGCTGGTCACGCCGGGCTCCGAACAGACCCGCGCCACCATCGAGCGCGATGGCCTGATCGCCGACCTCGAAGCCATCGGCGCCACCGTGCTGGCCAACGCCTGCGGCCCGTGCATCGGCCAGTGGGATCGCCCGGCCAGTGCCAACGGTGTGCCGAACACGATCGTCAACTCGTTCAACCGCAACTTCCCGAAGCGCAATGACGGCTCGGCCAACACGTTGAGCTTCGTCACGTCACCCGACACGGTGGTGGCGCTGGCCCTCAGCGGTCGGTTGGATTTCGATCCCACCACCGACACCATCACGGCGCCCGATGGCAGCGAGGTCACGCTTGAGGCTCCGGTGGGTGAAGTGCTGCCGGCCAAGGGCTACGACCCGGGCGCCAACACGTTTACCGCCCCGCCTGCGGATGGCAGTGGGGTGAGCGTGGAAGTGTCGCCCACCAGCGACCGACTGCAGTTGCTGGCACCGTTCCCGGCGTGGGACGGCAACGACTATCTCGGCCTGCCCGTGTTGATGAAGGCCAAGGGCAAGTGCACCACCGACCACATCTCGGCGGCCGGCAAGTGGCTCACGTACCGCGGCCATCTGGAGAACATCTCCGGCAACCTGTTCATCGGCGCAGTGAACGCGTTCAACGACGCCGTCGGCGAGGGCAAGAGCGCGCTCGACGGCAGCACCGACAGCTACCCCAACCTGGCGAAGCAGTACAGCGAGGCTGGCGTGCGCTGGGTGGCCATCGGCGACCGGAACTATGGCGAAGGCTCCAGCCGCGAACATGCCGCCATGGAGCCCCGCTTCCGCGGTGGTGTGGTGATCATCACCCGCAGCTTCGCCCGCATCCACGAGACCAACCTGAAGAAGCAGGGCCTCGTGCCGCTCACGTTCGCCGACCCCGACACGTACGAGCAGATCGGCGAGGACGACCGCATCAACGTGCTCGACCTTCCCCCGGTGCCGGGCAAGAACGTGCGCTGCCAGATCGTGAAGCCCGATGGCACCACCATCGATTTCGAGGGCAAGCACACCTTCAGCGATGAGCAGGTGGAGTGGTTCAAGGCTGGCTCGGCGTTGAATGTGGTGCGTCGCAAGGTCGCCGAGGGCAAGTCCTGATGGACATCTCGACGGCGTTACGCACCAACGGTGCGGTCCGCGGGTTCACCGCCGACCCGGTGAGTGACGCCGTCGTCAGCGAGCTGCTCGACGACGCACGGTTCGCGCCCAGCGGCGGCAACCAGCAGCCCTGGCGCGTCGCCGTGGTGAAGTCGCCGGAGGTGCGCACGGCGATGGCCGACCTCATGCGGCCGGTGTGGCAGGAGTACATGGGTGCACAGCACGCCGGGAAGCGGGCGTTCGCGTTCGGCAAGTCCACCGGCGATGCCCCCGTGGCGGCACCCAACGCGCTCATCGACGACATCCAGTCGGTGCCCGTCGTGCTGGCCATCGCTGCCGACCTGAACAAGATCGCCATCATGGACGGCAACGCCGAACACCGTCCGCCGGTGGTGGGCGGGGCGAGCATCTACCCGTTCTGCTGGAGCATCCTGCTGGCCGCCAAGGCTCGGGGGCTGGGTGGCGTGCTCACCACGTTCCTGTCGCGTGCCGAGGCCCAGGCGGTCCCGGTGCTCGGCCTTCCGGCCGACCATGCGCTGGTGGCGACCATCTTCCTCGGCGTGCCCACGCACCAGAACACCAAGCTGAAGCGCAACCCCGTCGAGTCGTTCGCATCGATCGACCGC
The DNA here is from genome assembly GCA_947463235.1 of Acidimicrobiaceae bacterium. GTDB lineage: Bacteria > Actinomycetota > Acidimicrobiia > Acidimicrobiales > Ilumatobacteraceae > UBA668. The sequence goes on along the minus strand of CANHST010000107.1, from coordinate 4,943 downwards.
TTCGACGGCCCGCCGCTCACTGCCTGACGATCACCGTCTGACCTGGAAGCCGATGATCCCCTCGGGGGTCTCCTCGCTGACGTCCACACCGGTGACCTCCGCTCGAGGTGGGCCGATGCGGCACCAGCTCACCACGATGCTGACCGGTTGCGGCGCGCCCTCGAAGACCGCCTCGACGGTGCCGTCGGCGCGGTTGCGCACCCACCCGCTGATGCCCTGTTCCTCGGCGACGCGACGGCACGACTCGCGGAACCACACGCCCTGCACCAGCCCGTGCACCACGACGCGAATTCGGATCATCGCCGTGCAGTCTGCCGCCTAACGTCGACACATGACCGAACGCGTCGAACCCCCGCCGCAGCCCGACGAACGAGTGGCGCTGGAGTCGTTCCTCGACTACCTCCGAGCCACGCTGCGCTGGAAGGCCGACGGCCTGACCGACGAGCAGGCGCGTACGGCCACCGTCGAGCCGAGCATCATGAGCATTGCGGGTCTGTTGCGCCACATGGCCGAGGTCGAGCGGCATTGGTTCCAGATGTACCTCCGCGGCGACGCCGAGGACCGGTTGTTCTGGCACATCGGACCGGACGCCGACTTCGAGGTGCCCGCGACCGTGACCCTGGCCGAGACCCTGGCGCTCTACGACCGGGAAGTCGGCATCTCGCGCGAGATCGCTGCAGGGCACGCCCTCGACGACCTGGCCGCGCTGAACGACCTGGACCGTGGACGCGACGAGGACTGGCAACCGAACCTGCGGTGGATCATGGTGCACATGATCGAGGAGTACGCGCGGCACGCCGGCCACGCCGACCTGATCCGTGAGCGGATCGACGGCGTGACCGGCGACTGAGCCGGCAGGCTCAGCGCTTGTCGATCATCGGCGACAGCGTGGTCAGCTCGGCACCCGAGGCGTCGAGCGCACGGATCGTTCCGACGCTCGGGTCGAAGCTGCCGAACCACCAGATGCTGAACCGGCCGTCCTCGACCTCGGCGCTCGCGGTCGGCTGACCGGGCAACGACAGCTCGACGGTCGCGGCACCCGCGGGAGCGGTACCCGACACCATCGCCAGCGAGCGTCCGTCCGCCCAAGTGGTCTGCATCCCGGCGACGACCGCCAGCTCGCCGGCCTTCGGCAGCTCCGCCGTCGGCGACGCCATGATGGGGCCCGTCTCGAAACCGTCGTCCGACTGCAGCAGCATGCACGTGAACGTCCACTCGTCGTCGGCGAACACCGCCAGGCCACCCGTGCCGCGCAGATCGAGCGACACCAGCGGCGGCAGCTCGGTCGGCGGCGCCTCCGCCGACGGCACGCCGGGCAGCACCTCGCCGGGTGCCGGCTTGCCCACTCCCGTCTCACCGCTCACCACGTCGCCCGACGAGGCGTCGACCGTGATCTCGATCGGCTCACCCGACCCGAGCTCCGGCGCACGGGTCGAGCCGTCCGACGGCGGCACCGCGGCCATCCCCTGCACGCTCACCGCACCTCGGGCGTTGTCGGGTGTCCCACACGCAGCGCGAGCTGCCTCCCCGTCGGCGGCGGTCGCCGCCGTCGGGTTCGGGCTCCACGCCAGTGCGGGTGATCGGGCGCCGTCGCCGCCGACCACCACGAAGGTGGCGGCCACTGCGGCGATGACGGCCACACCCGCGATGTAGGGGGCACGGGACGGCGAGCGATACGAACGCGTCGTGCGTTCGTAGCCGACAGGGGCGAAGCCCTCGCGCAGCTCGTCGATCATCATGTCGTCGATCTCGGTGTTCATTGCATGACCTCCTGGGTCGTCTCGTTGGTGGATGACTCGACGGGCCCATGAAGTGCGAGCCGCAGCGAGGCGAGACCGCGCCGCAGGTGCGTCCCGACCGTGCCGGCGTCGACGCCGAGCACCTCGCCGGTCTGCTCGGCCGAGAGGCCGAGCAGCACCCGCAACGCCACCACTTCCCTTTGCCGCTCGGGCAGCGCCTGCACCGCCGCCATCAGCGCGGGGTCCACGACGTCGTCGTGGATGACCGACTCGCGCCGTTCCAACAGACGCTGCTGTCGTTGCGAGCGACGCCACCGGTCGCGATGAAGGTTCAACGCCGCGCGCACCACCCACGCCTCGGGGCGGGGATGGTGGCGAACGTCGTTCCAGCGGGCCAATGCCCGTGTGAACGACTCGGCGAGCAGATCGTCGGCCTCGGCCGCCGACCCGACCGTCGCGAGCAGCGCCCGGAAGCAGGGGTCCTTCGCGTCTCGGTAGAACGCCTCGAACTCGGAGGGGATCCGTCGTGCCATACCCCTCCTACGAACGAGTGCGATCCGACGCGTACACGAGGGTGAGTCTCGCGGACCTAGTCTCACGACCATGCGCGTCGGACTGGTGATCTTCCCCACGGACAAGGGCATCCAGCCCATCGAACTCGGCAAGGAGGCTGAGGCTCGCGGCTTCGACAGCCTGTGGTTCCCCGAGCATTCGCACATTCCGGTGAGCCGTCGCACCCCGTGGGGTGGTCGAGAAGGTGCACCGCCGCTGCCCGAGGAGTACTGGCGAACCCACGACCAGTTCGTGGCGCTGGCCGCCATCGCCGGCGCCACGTCCACCATCAAGTTGGCCACTGGCATCACGCTCGTGGCGCAGCGCGATCCCATCTGGCTGGCCAAAGAGGTGGCGTCGCTCGACGTCATCTCGGGCGGCCGCTTCCTGTTTGGCATCGGCTACGGGTGGAACCACGAGGAGATGGAGAGCCATGGCACCGACATCGGTCGCCGCCGCAAGGTGGTGCGCGAGAAGGTGCTGGCCATGAAGGAGCTCTGGACCAAGGATGAGGCCGAGTTCCACGGCGAGTACGTGAACTTCGAGAAGAGCTGGAGCTGGCCCAAGCCGCTACAGACACCGCATCCGCCGATCGTGATCGGCGCCTCGCCCACCCCCCTGCACTTCCGCCACATCATCGAGTACGGCGACTACTGGATGCCCATCGAGGGTCGATTCGAGGTAGACGGCAAGTGGACCGAGCTGCAGCAGGCCGCCAGCGCTGCGGGCCGCGATCCGTCCACCCTGGGGCTGGGTGTGTTCGGGGCCAAGGCCGACGCCGCGCACCTGGCTCACCTTCGCGACATCGGCACCTCCTTCGTCGCGCTGGGTCTTCCCGCACTGGACCGCGACGCCGCATTCGAAGCAATGGATCGTTATGCCCCGCTGGTGGCCGAGTTCAACGCCTGATTTCCCGCAGGGGGCCGCACGAGGCGGATGCACCGTTCTAGGGTGCAGCCGATGAGTGCCACCTTCACTCGGCGCCTGAAGAGCATTCCTGCGCTCTTCGCTGCGGCGGTCCTCCTTGTCGTGCTGCTGCCGCTATGGCTGCCGCTGGCCGCACTCGCCGATGTGGTGCGTGGCCGTTTCCGCCTTCCGACGGCGCGACTGCTCGCGTTCGGTCTGTGTTGGTCGTGGCTGGAAACTGCCGGCGTGTTGTCGGCCACCTGGCTGTGGTGCACCCGCCGCTCTGGCGACGAACCGGCGCACTTCGCACTACAACGCTGGTGGGCCGCCCGATTGATGGGTGCGCTGCGCGTCACCACGGGCGTGCGCATCGACACCGCCGAAGCCGACTGCCTCTCTCCCGGACCGGCCATCATGTTGTGCCGTCACGCCAGCCTGGCCGACTCGTTGGTGAGCGCCTACGTGGTCACGTCGCACGCCAGACTGAACCCCCGCTACGTGTTGAAGCGCGAGTTGCTGTTCGACCCCTGCCTCGACATCGTGGGCAACCGACTCCCCAACCATTTCCTCGACCGGGAGGCTGCCGATTCATCGGTGGAGTTGGCCCAACTGACGGCGCTCTCGGCCGGACTGCGTGACGACGAAATCGCCATCATCTTCCCCGAGGGCACCAGGGCCGCACCGAAGAAGCGTGCGTCGGCGATGGAGAAGATCCACGCCCGCGACCCCGACCGCGGCGAGCGTCTGGCGGGTTTGCAGCACCTGTTGCCGCCGCGCCCCGCCGGTTCGGCCGCACTGGTGGAGGGCTGCCCTGCCGCCGATGTGGTGATCGCATGGCACGTCGGGTTCGACGGGCTCGACACCTTCGGTGGCATCCTGCGCCACCTCGCGCGGCCACCTCGCCCGGTGCAGTTCCATGCGCGCCGCATTCGTCGCGACGACGTACCGTCTGGCGACGCATTCACGCGCTGGCTCGACGATCAATGGATGGTCTCCGACCGCGCCGTACACGAACTTCTGTCCGACTCTGCTCACGAAGGAACACCATGACTGCACTCGCTACCGCTGCCATCACCATTGCTGTGCTGATGGTGACCACCTGGCTCATCAGCCTGGCGATGAAGAACGCCTCCATCGTCGACATCGTGTGGGGCCTCGGCTTCGTGCTGGTGGCGTGGGCGGTGCGCCTGAGCGTCGACACCGGCCTACCCGCACGCCAGAACTTGCTGGTGGCGCTCACCACCATCTGGGGGTTGCGGCTGGCTGGCTACCTGCTGTGGCGTAACCACGGCAACGGCGAGGATTACCGCTACCGGGCCATGCGAAAGCATTGGGGGGCACGTTTCCCCCTGGTGAGCCTGGTCACGGTGTTCGCCCTGCAGGGCGTGCTGATGTTCATCGTGTCGCTCGGCGTCCAGTTGGGACAGACCAGGAACACACCCGAACTCGGCTGGCTTGCCTACCTGGGCGTGGCCGTGTGGCTGCTCGGCATCTTCTTCGAATGGGTGGGCGATGCCCAACTGGCCCGCTTCAAGGCCGACGCGGCGAATGCCGGCAAGGTGATGAACCGCGGGCTGTGGAAGTTCACCCGCCACCCGAACTACTTCGGTGATGCCTGCGTGTGGTGGGGCATCGCACTCGTGGCTGCCGAGACCACGGTGGGCAAGTGGGGTCTGTTGGGCGCGCTGGTGATGACGATCCTGCTACGGCGTGTGAGCGGCGTGGTGCTGCTGGAGAAGAGCCTCA
>CANHST010000106.1 GCA_947463235.1 Acidimicrobiaceae bacterium | reverse complement strand
TCGTTCGGTCGCCAGCAGTACATCGGCGGCACGTTGGATTTCGCGGCGAGCGACATCCCGTTCCTTCCCCAAGAGCTCACCGCACTGCAGTCGAAGGGCGATCGCAAGAACTTCAGCTACGTACCGGTGAGCGCCGGCGGCCTCGGCTTCATGTACAACCTCATCGACCTGAACGGCAAGCGGGTGGCGGATCTGAAGCTCACACGCCGTGCCGTGTGTCGGATGTTCACTGAGCCGAACATGAAGTGGAACGACGCAGAGATCCAGCAGGCGAACCCGAAGCTGCGTTTGCCCGCCGATCTGGTGCGCCCGATCGTGCGTCAAGACGGATCCGGTACCAGCTATGTGTTCAGCGAGTTCTGCCTCACGGTGGCGCCCGACGTGTGGGGCCGGTTCGTCACCCTGTTGGCGGCCGACACCAGTCTCGATCCTGCCTTCAAGGCAGGTCAGGCCACGTCGAGCTGGCCGCAGGGTTGGGGTGTGGTCGGCGCCGGTCTCGCCGCCGACGGTGTGGCGGCCATCGTGGCCGACCCGGTTGGCGGCAAGAACTCCATCACCTACAACGAGGCAGGTTTCGCCAAGGTCCGCGGGTTCCCGAATGCCTCGGTGCAGAACGCATCCGGAGCCTTCACCCAACCCACGGAAGAAGCCGTCAGCATCGCGCTCACCTATGCGGCTGGAAACCCTGACGGAACCTTCCGCTTGAACTACACGGGCGGCGATCCGAAGGCGTACTTCCCATCGACCTACAGCTATGTGATCGCGCAGACCACCGGTTTCGATCCGGGCAAGGGCCAGGTGCTCGCAAAGTTCCTCTGCTATGCCGTCACCAAGGGTCAACGCATCGATCTCACCGAGAAGCTCGGCTATGCGCGTTTGTCGCAACCACTCGTCGACCTTGCTCGCACCGCGATCGCCAAGATTCCGGGCGCCCCGGCATGGGAGCAGTGCAAGGTGGATTCCGCTCCGCCGCCCACGGTGCCGCCCACTGCTGCGCCCACCACGACGATCGCCGGCCAACCGGCAGCGACCACGGTGCCGGGGCAGCCCACCCCCACCACGATCGCTGGCGGCGTGACGCCGACACAGACGTCGATCGTCACCGATCCGGTCACGGGCGAGACCATCGTGAACACGGTGCCGGTGGATGGGGGACTGCCCGATGGCGGCACCCCGACGGTCTGCACCGACCCTGCAACGGGCCTCGAAGCAGATCCTGCGACGTGCGGCAACTCCGGTGGCAACGTCGACGGTGGCGGTGGCGGTGGTGGCGATGGTGGCGGTTTCACTGCCCCGGTAGCGGAGAATCCGGTGATCGACGAGACCACGAGTGGCCCCAGCCTGAACAAGATCGTCTGGTGGCTCTTGCAGGGTGCCGCCGTGTGCGGCCTCGGGGTTGCTCTGGCGGGCGCTCGGCGGAGGACTTCGTGATCCGGCGCGGTCGCGTGCCCCTGGTGCTGGGCGCGGCACTGTCGGCGCTGGCGGCACTGGGTGTGCAGCAGGTCGTGTCGGCTGCGGATGCCGTGGCGCCGATCACCATCGAGGGGTCGGGGGCAGCGGAGATCTCCAGCGATCTCGTCACGTGGCAGGACACCCTGGCTGGCGCGTCGCAGTCGACCGACATGCAGTACTTCCAGCGCGGCTCGAAGGATGGTCGCCAGCAACTGCTCGACGGGCTCACCGATTTCGCGGTCAGCGGCCGGCCGTTCACCGCCGCGCAGTTGGCGTCGCGGCCGAAGGGTGCCCCTGCCATTCTCGATGCGCCGATCTCGGTGGCTTCGCTGAGCATCCTGTTCAGTGAGCCGTCGCAGGTGGGTTGGTCCACCGTGGACCTGGTGCCCGGATGCGACCCGACCGACCCCGACATCGCGGACCCCGAGGCCTGCTACGTCCGTGGCACCTTCACCGGCCCGTTTCGCATGCCTGCGGAGAACGTGTCCGCAATGATCCTGAATCTCTCGCCGACCTTCAAGGCAAATGGCCTCGCCAACTGGCAACACGCCGACATTCGGTCTGCGCTGGGAACCAGTGTGTTGAGCATCCAACGACCGGGCGCGCAGCACACCTTCGTGGAGCGCACCGAGGGTGCGGCCGCCAACTACGCCCTGATGGATTATGCGAAGGCGTTGGGACCCACCGCATGGGCGCTGCGTCAGGAGGAGAACCCCGAGTTCGATTGGGAGCCCGTCGGAGAGGAGTTCTCGCCGCGCGTGCTCACCCGTTTCGGTGCCGACACGCAAATGGGCATCATGGCCTTCAGCGGTGTCGATGCGGCCACCGGCAGTAGCCCCGATACCTGGACGGGGAACGCCGGTCCGGTGTCCACCACGTCCGTGAAGCAGTTGAATCTCGACTACCCCGACGCGAAGTTCGTGGAGTTCGCCATCCAGAACGCCTACGGCGACTGGGTGAAGCCCACGAAGGCCACCATCACCAAGGCGCTGAATGCGGGCTCCGGTATGAACGTGGCGGCGCATCAACCGATCGCCGGTGCCTACCCGTTGGTCTGGGTGAATCGGGTGTATGTGGTCTCGGGCAGCCTCACCCCTGAGAAGGCGAACTCGATGGCGGCAATGATCCGCTACATCGCCACCGACGGTCAGTCGGTGACGGTGGCCAACGGGGGAGCGCCGCTAACGGCGTCGTTGCGCGCCGAAGCCTTGAAGAAGGCCGATGCCATCGTGAAAGCGAACTGCACGGCCAAGGGCTACGAGGTGTCCATCGGCGGGCCCGGTCCGTTCGAGCCGGCGACCCCGGGGGTGCAGGCCATCGCATCGATGAGCCACTGCACGCTGATTCCTCCTCCGCCCAGCACCACGACCACCACGACGCCGCCCACCACCGCCTACGTGCCGCCCACCACCGTCTATGTGCCGCCGTACATTCCCCCGTACGTGCCGCCGACCATTCCTACCGACACCACCTCGGTCACGGTGCCGGAGACCACCACCACGGTGGAGTCCGGCACCACGACGACGACCACTGCGGTTGGCGCGGGCGGTGGGCAGCGGCCACAGGGTCGGCCGCTCGACGCCATGCCGATGGAGCCGTCGAACGGTGGCGGGTCCGTGCCGAAACCGTTGGGAACGATGCTCCTCGGAGCAGGCGGCTTCCTGCTCGTTCGGCGCACCCTGATGCGGCGGAAGCTCGCGTCGTGAGTACCGTCGTCGAACCGTCGCCAGCGAGCGACGATGCCACGCCGCAGGAACTGTTGCGCCCTGCGAACCTGCCGCCCGATGGTGACACCCCGCCGTCGCCCCCCGTGCTGCGCCCACTGCTGCGCGGTGCGGTGCTGGCCGTGGTGCTGCTCGGTGCGGTGTTGCTGGTGTACGGCACCATCGTGTCGACCTTGATCTTCGAGCAGCGTCAGGCCCACCTCGGGTCCGCGGCGAAGAGCGCGACGCCGTCGCTTGCATTTGGTGATGCATCGTTGACGTTGCAGATTCCCGAACTGGGTTTGAACGTCACCACCATCGAGGGCGTCACGGTGGACCACCTGCGAGGTGGCCCGGCGCGCGAACCAACCGGTGCCTTGCCGGGCGACGCTGGAGTGATGTTGGTCTACGGCCACCGCGAGGCCTATGGGGCGCCGTTCGAACATCTCGATCGTGTGGCGAAGGGCACCGCCATCTACACCCAGGCGCGCAACGGCCCCGTGATGAAGTATCAGGTCACCGACGTGCTCCGCGCTACGTCGATCGTGGACTGGAAAGCGCCCGCCGATACCAAGGATCTGTCGTATCTGCTGCTGGTGACGTCGGAGGGTGGCTGGTTCGAGAACGACCAGATCGTGGTGATTGCGAAGTCGCTCCCCGTGAGCGAGACGCCGGCGCGGATCGCCAACCTGCAGACGGGGGAGATGTCGGGACGAGCGGGTATCGCCCATCTCGGCCTCGCCGTGGTGGCCCTGCTCGGTGCAGTCGGGTCGTGGCGCTTCCTTCGTGGACGTGCCGGTACCGGCGTGCGCCTGACCGCCATCGGCGCGATGGCAGTGCTCGCCATCGTCGAAGTGCTGATGGCGCTGGACTCGTTGCTGCCGCTTGTTCGTTGAGTGAACAGCCGTGTTCCATCGAGGGGAACGCTGGGTGAACGGGCGGGAAAGTGTGCGGGAACACCCACCCTGAGTGCTTCCCCTGTCACGCGACTGACCTCACAATGATCGTCGACATGCTTGCTGCCTTGTCCTGAGGAGAAACCACACACATGAACCGTCAGAAGCTCACCGCCGGCCTGATTGCTGGCCTCGCCGTGTTCTCGGCTCTCGCGCCGATGACTCACGCAGACCCGCCCGCCGGTTCCGGCTGGGACCTCAACCCCGATGTGGTCATCGGTGGCGGCTCGGATACGACGTGGCTGGTGTCGCTGCGCCTCGAGCAGCTCTACAACGCGGCGCCCGGTTGTGCCGTGGTCACCAGCGGCACCTCGGTGAACAAGGGCAAGTGCAGTGACGTGCCGGGTGTCGGCACGCCGTCGGCCCCCACCGGCCCCATCACCGGCAACTACGACCACGACCTGTTCGTCAGCGCCGCCCCCACGGGCTCGGGCGCTGGCAAGGGCGCGCTGAGCGGCCTCTCTGGCCAGACCCAGTACAACCCGGCCATCGACTACGCCCGTTCGTCGAGCGGCGCCGGCACCGGCGAGGCCGCCGTGCTGACGTTCTGGGGCTTTGCTCGCGACGCCATTGCGGTGACCACGTTCGGTACCCGCTCGGGCTACCAGCTCACCAAGAAGAATCTGCAGGACATCTACAGCTGCGCGGTCACCGACTGGGCCGACCTGAAGGCCGACGACGGTGTCACGTCGCTGGGTCTGGCTGCCGGCACCATCATCCCGTGGGACATGAACACCTCGTCGGGTACCCGGGCCACGTTCGTCAGCTATCTGGCTCCGACCGCGTTCGGTCCCTGCGTGCGCAAGCTCACCACCGGTGTGGCACCGCTGGAGAACGACGTGAAGCCGATCCTGGCCGACGCCGGCACTGACACCACCGCCGGCACCGCCGACGACGATGCCAACAACTACATCTGGTGGATGTCGTTCGGCACCTGGAGCACCTACCCCTACGCCAAGAACGGTACCGACGCCGGCCAGGGCAACGCCGTGAAGAGCAACCTGGTGGCGATCCCCGACACCAACGGCACGTTCAACGTGCCGTCGGCCTCGGCCATCAACACCAGCACGTACGGCATCCTCCGCACGCTGTACCAGGTGACCCGGAACACCGACGCCGATTGCCGTCAGACTGCTGGCTCGGCTGGCGTCTGCGACAACGTGGACAACAACATCTACGGCGGCACGTCGGGCAAGTCGGGTGCGGTGCGGCAGTTCACGCAGTTCCTCTGCAGCACCTCGAACGCGCAGACCGGCATCAGTCCGTTCTCGGGCCGCGGCTACCGCTCCGAGGTCATCACGGCGCTCAACGCCGAGGGCTTCCAGCAGGTGCCGGCCGGGCTGCGCACCGCTGGCTACGCCTGCTCCGTGACCACCTGATCACCCTCTGATACCGCATCTCGACGCTCGGCGCCGGTCCCACCCTCGGGTGGGCCCGGCGCCGAGTTCGTTTTCCGTCGGGCGCGAAACCTCCCGAGTCGGCGTCAGCGGGTGGCGGTGCCGTCGACGACCACGGCGGTGCCGTTGAAGACGGTGTGGCGCACTTTGCCACGCAGTGTGCGGCCGGCGTACGGCGTGTTGCGGCTCTTGCTCGCCAGTTGGGCGGGCTCCACGGTCCACTCGGCCCTGGGGTCGAACACGGCGAGGTTGGCCGGTTCGCCCACGGCGACGGGGCGGCCATGGCGGTCGTCGACACCGGCGATCGCTGCCGGATTCCAACTCAGCAGTGCCGCCACGGTGGACAGCGGCAGATCGAGTTCGGTGATGGCCAGCGCCAGCGCCGTTTCGAGGCCGAGCATGCCCGGGGGAGCCTGGTCGAGCGGTGCTTCCTTGGTGTGCGGGGCGTGCGGCGCATGGTCGGTGGCGATCGCATCGATGGTGCCGTCGGTGAGGCCCTGCTTGAGCGCAGCGATGTCGTGGGCGGTACGCAACGGTGGGTTCACCTTGTAGACCGCGTCGTAGCTCTCGAGCAATTCGTCGGTGAGGGTGAAGTGATGTGGCGTCGCTTCGGCGGTGATGGGCAACCCCTCGGCCTTCGCGCTGCGAACCATCTCCACGCTTCGGGCCGTGCTGAGGTGTAGGAAGTGCATCGGCACGCCAGTGAGGCGAACCAGTTCGATGTCGCGGAAGAGCATCAGTTCTTCCGCCAGTGCGGGCCACCCGGGGAGGCCGAGACGGCTGCAGCAGGAGCCCTCGTGCATCACTGCGCCCTTGGTGAGCGAACTGACCTCGCAGTGTTGCGCCAGCACGATGCCGAGCGGCTTCGCGTACTCGAGCGCACGGCGCATCAGCGCAGCATCCTGGACGCCGTTGCCGTCGTCGGTGAACAGGTGCACGCCGGCGGCACTGAGTTCGCCGTAGGGGGCGAGTTGTTCGCCGTTGCGCCCCACGGTGATGCAACCCGACGGCAGCACTTCGCAGAGGCCGGCACGTCGGCCTTGCTCGCGAACGAACTGCACCACGGCCACGCTGTCCTGCGCCGGGTCGGTGTTCGGCATGGCCACTACGGCGGTGAATCCGCCCAGCGCCGCGGCGCGGCTACCGGTCTCGATGGTCTCGGCTTCTTCCTTGCCGGGCTCGCGGAGGTGCGTGTGCAGGTCGACGAAGCCCGAGGTGATCATGCAACCCGTGGCGTCGAGCATGGTGTCGCCGGCAAGACCGACGCCCACCTCCACGATGCGGCCGTCCTCCACGGCAACGTCGGCGACGCGCTCGCCGGTCTGGTCGAGGATGGTGCCACCCGAGATGACGAGGCGGGTCATGCTGATGCTCCGATCGAGGAGACGCTGCCCGAGCCGAGCAGCGTGAAGAGGACGGCCATGCGCACGGCGACGCCGTTGGTGACCTGTTGCAGGATGACCGAGCCGGGAAGATCGGCGGGGTCGACGGCGATCTCGACGCCGCGGTTCATGGGGCCCGGATGCATCACCAGAGCGTGCGGCGCGAGGCGTGCTGCACGGGCGTGCGTGAGGCCGTAGAGCGCCGAGTACTCGGCCAGTGAGGGCAGCAGGGCATCGTCCATCCGCTCGCGTTGCACGCGCAGTAGGTACAGCACGTCGAGGTCGGGTAGCAGCGCGTCGAGGTCGTGGCTCACCTCGACCGGCCATCCCTCCAGCGAGGGCGGCAGCAGGGTGGGCGGGGCCACGAGCGTGACGTGGGCACCGAGTTTGGCGAAGGCCTGCACGTCGCTGCGCGCCACGCGGCTGTGCTTGATGTCGCCCACGATGGCGATGCGCAAGCCGTCGAAACTGTCTCGCCGGTTCAGTCCGGTGCGGATCGTGTAGCAATCGAGCAGCGCCTGCGTGGGGTGCTGATGCCATCCGTCGCCGGCGTTCACGATGCTGGCGTTCGTCCATTTGGTGATCATCTGCGGTGCACCACTGCTCTTGTGCCGCACCACGAATGCATCCACTCCCATGGCGGTGATGGTCTCGATGGTGTCGCGCAGGCTTTCGCCCTTGTTCACGCTGCTGCTCGACACCGCGAAGTTCATGGTGTCGGCGCTGAGGCGCTTGGCGGCGGTGTCGAAACTGGTGCGGGTGCGGGTGGAGTCCTCGAAGAACAGACTCACCACGTTCTTGCCGCGCAGTGCTGGCACCTTCGGGATGGGCCGACTGCTCACTTCCGCCATGTGATCGGTGAGTTCCAACATCGCGTGGATGTCGGCGGCGCTCAGATCTTCGATGCTCAGGAGGTGCTTCATCGGATGACCACCCCTTCGGACGTGGCGCTGACGTTTTCGTCGCGCGAGGTGGGCAGGTTCTTGCCGACGTAGTCGGGCCGGATGGGCAGTTCCCGGTGCCCGCGGTCGACGATGACGGCGAGTTGCACGGCACGAGGCCGGCCGTATTCGTTCAGCGCCTCGAGTGCGGCGCGCACCGTTCGGCCGGTGAACAGCACGTCGTCGGTGAGCACCACCGTGGCACCGTCGAGTGACATCGGAATGTCGGTGACGCTGCCCGGCACGATCGGGCGGATGCCCACATCGTCGCGGTGGAAACTGACGTCGAGCGACCCGACCGGCACGGGGTGTTCGGGGTCGATGCCGTGCAGCACCTCACCGAGGGCGTCGGCCACCCACACGCCGCCACGCTGGAGACCCACCAGGACCACGCCGTCGAGGCCATGGTTCCGCTCCACGATCTCGTGGGCGATGCGGGTGAGGGCCCGACGGATGTCGTCGGCACTGAGCACGGTGCGTTGCGCCATGGGCGGCGTTCCTTTCACGTATGGGCCTCACAGGACCCATTTCACGTTCGAAGCAATGCTAACGCGCTCCGTGGCCCACCCAATTCCAGCGGGTCAGGAGATGCCCCCACTGGACACATCCGGCGGCGCGGAAGCAGCGATGTGGTGACCACCATCGAGGCGGATCACCTGGTCGGCCCTATCGAAGGCCACGGCGCGGTGGCTGACGGCCAGCACGGTCATGCCTGCAGCGGCCAAGTTGCTCCAAAGTTGCAACTCGGTCTCCACGTCGAGCGCGCTGGAGAGGTCGTCGAGCACCACCAACTCGGGCGAATGCACCAGCGCTCGTGCCGTGGCCACGCGTTGGCGCTGACCGCCCGACAGGCGAAGGCCACGCGGGCCGATGAGGGTGGCGGCGCCCTTGGGCATCTGGTCGATGTCGTCGCGCACGACGGCGAGTTCGAGCGCGAGTGCCAACGATTCGGCCGGCACTTCACCCAGCGCGATGTTGTCGGCCACCGAATCACTGATGAGTTGCGGCACCTGCGGCAGAAAGGCGGCGTTGGGCGGCACGAGGAAGGCAGCGCGGTCGACGACCGGCCGACCGTTCCAGCGCACCTCGCCCGACACTTCCGCGTCGTGGGCCAGCCCGAGTAGGGCGCGCAGCAGCGTGGTCTTGCCCGCCCCGATGGGTCCGGTGACCACGGTGAAGCTGCCGCGTGGAATCCGGAAGCTGATGTCGCGCACTCCGCCGCCGGTGGCGTAGGTGGCCGAGAAGTGCACCACCTCCAGTTGCTGTAGGTGCGAGCGGCGCGGACGAACCGCTGCGTGGCGGACGTTCGTCTCGCCCTTCGCGATGGGAAGGTTGCGGGGTCGCACCACATTGTTCACGTCGGCCTCTGCCACCAGGCCGCGCATCCGCTCGAACGCCACGCCGGCCTGCTTGCGGCGCGCCAGCAACCGACCGACCATGCGCGGTAGGAAACTGAGCCAGCCGAGGTATGCGGTGAACACGGCGAGCGCCCCCACGTCGAACGCTCCCGAGGCAAGCGCGCCAGCGCTCACCAGCAACACCAGGCCCAGACCGACGTCGGCGGCACCCTGCCCGAAGGCCTGCACACCTTCGTCGAGCACACGGTCGCGCACGGCGGTGTGCCGTCGTTGGTCGACGAGCGAAGTGAGGTGGGCGAGTGTCGGGTCGACCGCGTCGTTCACCTTCACGGTGGTCGCTGCTGCCATCACGTCGCCCACGAAACCACTGACCGCCGCTGCAGCCGCCCGGTCGGCGGAGCGGTACCGCTTGATGCGGTTGTCGAGCACGCGGGTGGCGATGGCCACGAGGGTGAGCGGCAGGGCAAGTACCGCGGCGGCGCGAGGGTCGATACTGCCCAGCACGAACCCGGC
>CANHST010000105.1 GCA_947463235.1 Acidimicrobiaceae bacterium | reverse complement strand
GCCTCTCGATCGACGACTTCGGTGCAGGCAGCACGTCCATTCGCCACCTACAACAACTTGGCGTCACCGAGGTGAAACTCGACCGCAGTTACATCACCCACATCGATAGCGACCCGATCAACCAGACCATCGCCCGCGCTGTGGTCGCCATGGCAAAGGCCATGGGTGCCTCAATTGTTGCCGAGGGCGTCGAGACCGAAGGCGAGGCGACCGAGGCGATCGCAGCCGGCTGCACCACCCTGCAGGGCTACCACCTCGGGCAAGCAGTCACGATCGATGTGCTGAAGTCGCGGATCGACCCGGACGGCACCTACCGCGCCGTCAGAGATCGTCAGAGCGTTGCAGCAGCACCAGTGCCGCCCAGCCCGGCACCAATGGCAGCCAGAACGTCGCCAACCGGAACAGGATGACCGACGCCACCGCGGTCGCTCCGGGCATGCCGGCCGCAGTGAGGCCTGCGATGAGGGCGGCCTCGACGGCGCCGATCCCGCCCGGTGTCGGGGCAATCGAGGAGACGACCGTGCCCACGAGATAGACCAGCGCGAGGGACGTGAACGCCGGGCCGCCGCCTGAAGGGATGACCGCCTCCACCGACGCTGCAAGCGCTGTGATGTAGCCCATGGTGATGATCGCCGACCCGCCGAAGAGTTCGATCATCTTGGCCGGCTGCCGAGCGATGTCGCCCACGCTGGCAATCGACCGACGCGTTGCCGGGAGCACATGGGTGACCAGCAGCGACCTGCTCCATGGGACCACCACCCCGATCGTCGCCACCACGGCGACGCCGACACCAACAAGACCGAGTGTGCCAACCGGTGGCAGATCGAAGGTGCCGAGGCCCGACACACCGGCAAGGGCGAAGAACAGCGCTGTGAGCACGAGATGCACGATCACGCCCGCCAGGGTGTCCACTCCCACGGCTGCCACGGCGGTGGGGGTGTCGACACCACGCTTCTGAAGGAATCGACCCGTCAGCGCCAGCGCTCCACCTGGTGCCACCACGCCCACGAACGAGGTGGCCAACTGCACTCCCATGTTCGGCACCAGGGGCAGACGCTCCGCGACCGATCCATCGAGCGCCACGGCGGCACCGATGTACGTCACCACCGACAGCCCCAGGGTCGCCGCGACCCACCACCAACTCGCGTCACGCAATTCGCCCCACACCGATCCGATACCGAGGAACTGCGGGATCAGCGCGGCAATGGCCACCGCCAGCATCGCGAGGCTGGCAATGGTGCGCAGCTTCACCCGTTCGAGTTCGTCGAACACCACGGCGGATTCGCCGGTGGCGTGCTGCACCTCGTGCCGCAGTTCATCCAAGCTCGCGGCCGTCTTCACCGCAGCACGGGTAGACGGCGTGAGCGCCAACGGTTGCAAGCGTGGCAGGGCATCTGCCACCGCCGACGGGCCGACCCCCTCGATCGCCGCCGCCACGGCTCGATGCGGTCCGAGTATGACCGATGTGGCTGCCAGCACCTCGGCCACATCGGTCGCCAATGCCGGCCCCACCACCCCCAACGATGCGGAGCTGAAATCCACCAGCACCACCGTGCCGCTCTGGTCCACCAGCAAGGAGTCGGCGTTCAACCGTCGATGCACGGTGTGGCTGTGACGGAGCGCGGCCACGATCCCCCACACCTGGTGCAAGAGCTCTGGCGTACGCCGGTCGTCCTCGAGATCGCGCAACGGTAGGAATGGTTGAGATTCGAACGCCACCATCATCGAGTCGGGAGGGAACTCCGTGACCGCAGCGAGTCGAGCGGTGGGCACACCGTCGGAGTGCGCCTTCAGGGCACACAGCGCCTCGTGCTCCACCATCGAACGAAGTGATCGGAACGGACGATCCTGCCCGACGTCGCGAAATCGCATCGCCCGATAGAGACGCACGGGCAACAGGGCCGCCCACGCATCACGGCTGACGATCTTCACGAACAGTTGCACCCCGCCGTCCATCACCACCCGAAAGCCGGCGAAGCCGCGGAACCCGCCGAAACGCTCCACCGACTGCACCCGGTAGTCGAGTCGTTGCAGGATCTCGCCCACCATCGCCGCTCGCGGGCGAGTATTGGGCACACCCAGGCACACCTGCACCAGCAGCGCCGCCACCATCGCCGTAGTGATGATCGTGATGATGATCGCCGGGTTCGACAGGCTGACACCGACGTGCGCCGCCACACCGAGCAACAGCACGAGTCGGCCGGTCCAACGCCACCGGCTCGACCAATGGCTGCGATCCACGAACATCCACGCGCTGATGACGCCGAGGTCGAGACCGGTCGGGAAGGATGCGCCGATGCCGTAGTCGGTGAGTCCTGTCGCTGGGTCCAATGCGCCACCCGTGGCACCGGGACGATGCAACGGCAACAGCGGCAACACCTCCGACCCTGCCCACCGCGAGAGCGCGAAGAGACCCAAAGCCGCGACTCCGCCAGCCAGCACCATCCGGCCTACACGGACGAAACGGCGCAGTAACAACTGCGAGAGCAACCCCAGCATGGCTGGCACGAGAAACAGGATCTGACAGGTGGCGACGATGCCCGACACCAGCCAGTGCGGTGCAGAGGCGAGCAACTCCCCGATGTTGTCGGCGAACCGCGCCGGGTCGGTTGCCTGGAGCACGGAGTACGAGACTCCCAGCAGCACCACCGCTCCGAGCAGCCGGATTGCCGTGACGGGCGACCGCACGTACGCCGGTTGCGCCGGTTCAGACACGCTGAAGAAACGACTGCCGACGGCCACCACGATGAGCGAATGCTAACCAGCACGCGGCATGGTGGCGAGGTAGTCGTCGAGCGTGGCCGGGAAGCCCGGGGCACGAAGCTCGGTGCCGCACACCGTTTCCAGTAGCCGCGCCACCATCGGTGAGCCTGCCCCTCCCCCGTAGGCCGCGCGAGCCCGAATGTTCAACTGCTCCACCGTGGCCGCGATGTCGAGCGGCACATCGAACTCTCGCCCCAACTGCATCGCGAAACCGAGATCCTTGCACGACAGATCGAGCGAGAAGCCGATGTCGTAGCTACCGCTGAGGATCGTGGTGCTCTCGGTCTCGTGGATGAAGCTGTTGCCGGAGCTGGCCTTGATCACCTCCCACGCCAACCGCAGGTCGATCCCACCCTTGGCGGCCAACATGTATGCCTCGGCGGTCGCCGCGATGTGGATGAAGGCCAGCATGTTGGTGATCACCTTGATGATGGCCGCCTTGCCCAGTTCGCCCATGTAGAACACACGGCCGCCAACGGCATCGAACACATCGGTGTGCCGTTGGTACACCGACTCGTCGCCACCCACCAGCACCGTGATGGTGGCCGACTCCGCATTGTGCGCTCCCCCGGTGACCGGCGCCTCCAGGGTGGCCACGCCACGCTCGGCCAGTAGACCGGCGAGTCGTTGCAACTCGTGCAGGTCGTTCGTGCTCATGTCGATCCAGGTGGCCCCAGGCTGGAAGCCCTCCAACAAACCAGATTCGCCCGCCACGACTGCAGTGATGGCCTTCACCGATGGCAGGCATGTCACCACCGTGTCCACCGAGGCCGCCACCGCCGCAGGCGAAGGAGCCCACGTCGCACCCGCCGCCTCCAGCGCCGCACATGCCGAGCGGTCGAGGTCGTGCACCGTGACGTCGAACCCCGCTGCGAGCAAGTTCGCCGCCAGGTGCCGTCCGATGTTGCCGATTCCCACACAGCCGATCCGCATGATGCCTCCTTGTTCCGCTGCTACGTCTACCGCATGCACGATGCCAGACTCTGCGCCGGAGCCCATCAACTCGAAAAGGTCGTCACCATGAAATTCGCCATTGCGTTCGCGAACACCGGGCCGTTCACCCAGCCGGGTCCGGCTGTCGAATTCGCCCAGGCCGCCGAGGCTGCCGGTTTCGAAAGCCTGTGGACCGTGGAGCACGTCGTGGTGCCATCCGGCTACGCCTCACCGTACCCCTACGACGCGTCCGGCAAGATGCCCGGCGGCGAAGACTTCCCCATTCCCGACCCGTTGATCTGGCTCACCTACCTTGCCTCGGCCACCACCACGATCAACCTCGCCACGGGCATCCTGATCCTTCCCCAGCGCAACCCTGTGGTGCTGGCCAAGGAAGTTGCGACGCTCGACCACCTCTCCGGTGGCCGGGTGCACCTCGGTATCGGCGTCGGCTGGATGAAAGAAGAGTTCGATGCAATCGGCGTGCCATTCGATGAGCGCGGGCGACGCACCGACGATCACGTGGCGGCGATGCGCGCGCTGTGGTCGCAGGAGAAGGCCACCCACCACGGTGAGTTCACCCAGTTCGACGAGTGCATCTCCCGCCCGCAGCCGGTGCGAGGTGCTGTGCCCATCCACATCGGTGGCCACACCGACATTGCTGCACGACGCGCCGGCCGACTCGGCGACGGATACTTCCCCGGCCGCGGCACCCACGAGGAGTTGTCGAGGTCGTTCGACATCGTTCGCACCACGGCCAAGGAGCACGGCCGCGACCCCGATGCCATCGAGATGACCACCGGCGGCAACGGTGCAGTGGGTGGGAGGGCGCTCGACGAAGTGAAGGCGCTCGCCGACATCGGCGTGAGCCGCGTCATCCTGCCCGCCTTCCTCTTCTACCGCGACACCGTTGCTGCCTTGGCCCGTTACGGCGACGAGGTCATCAGCAAGACGAACTGAACCACCGACCCTTCGAAGCGGTTCGGTCAGCGAACGGTCATCGCGTAGATGGCCGACGTGCTGCCGAGCGCACTGGGACCGCCGCTGTAGATGGCCCGAATGGACAGGGTTCCCGCCGGCAACGAGCTGGTGGTCAAGGTGGCTCGCCCGTTGAGGAGCAACGCAACCGGACCGCCAAAGGCGACGCCATTCACGGTGAACTGCACCGTCCCGGTTGCACCCGAAGGAGTGACAGTCGCGGTCAAGGTGACCGACTGGCCGACACGGGGACGGTTGCTGTTGGAGCTCACCGTGGTGGCGCTCGAGCCGCGAACCACGACCTGGGTCTGTGTCGCGGAACTCGGTTCATAGCCCAACGCACCCGATGGCACATACTGCGCCGTCACCGTGTGGTTCCCAAGGCTCAACGCCGTCGACCTGAACACCGCCGTGCCGTTGTTCAACGGAACAGTGGAGATCGTCGCCAGGCCCACCGGGTTGGAGATCGTGAAGAGCACCGACCCGGTTGGCGTGCCGTTGTTGCCGTTCACCGTGCGCACCTGGGCCGTCAACGAGACCGACTGACCGAACCCCGAGGGGTTCAGACTG
The DNA here is from genome assembly GCA_947463235.1 of Acidimicrobiaceae bacterium. Taxonomy (GTDB): domain Bacteria; phylum Actinomycetota; class Acidimicrobiia; order Acidimicrobiales; family Ilumatobacteraceae; genus UBA668. The sequence continues at coordinate 4,519 of CANHST010000105.1, read as the reverse complement.
CTGGACAGCGTGGTGGTCGTCGGCTTGCCGATCACCGTCAGCCCGATCGAGCCGTTGCTGGCTGCGTACAGCCCGGTGGGCTGATATGTCGCTTGAACGGAGACCGCGCCGACGGGGAGCTGGGTGGTCGTCCAGACCGCCACGCCCTGGTTGTTGAGCGGCACCACCACCGGCGCAAGGTCGCTGACCGGGCCGGTGGCGATGAACTGCACCGTGCCGGTGGGCGGGCCAGGCACGCCGGCAATGGTGCGCACTGTTGCGGTCACGCTGACCGACTGGCCGTAGTTGCTCGGGTCGCGGTTCACCGTGACCACCGTGGTGGTCGGGCGCAAAGTGACCGTCTGGGTGAGATGATTTGAACTCGCCGCGAACAGGCCCGTCGGGATGTACTCGGCGGTCACGATGTTCGCACCGAGCGCCACCGCAGTGGTGTTGAAGGTGGCGCCACCAAGACGGCTCAACGCCACCGTGGAGGTGATGGGAAGCGAACCGGGGTTGGTGACGGTGAATCGCACCGAGCCCGTGGGAATCCCATCCGCAGAGCGGACCTGTTGCACGACCGCGGTGAATGTCACCACCTGGCCAGCGGCGCTGGGGTTGCGGCTGGACTCCAGCAGCAGCGTGGTCGGGTAGCCGCCCACCGTCTGCGTGAACACGGCACTGTCGCTGGCGAGGAAGTTGCTGTCGCCGGAGTAGTGCGCCACCACGGAGTGATCGCCCATAGCGAGACCGGTGACCGAGAGTTGCGCCACACCATCGGTGAGCGCCACTGCTGGCTTGGCCACACCATCCACCGTGAACACGATCGTGCCGGTGGTCAAGGTGCTGGAGACGATGGCCGTGAGCTTCACGGGCTCGCCCACAATCGAGGGATTGCCGTCGCTGCGCACCGTCACCGAGGTGGCGAGCGGCGAGCCGGTGAAGATCGGCACTCGGTTCGACCGGGCAGCGCCCGCTTCGTTCCAGGTGACGACACGATAGAGATATGCCTCGGTCGGCGACGCCGTGATGTCGGTGAACGTGGTGGTGTTGGCCGGGGCCACACCCACCTGCTGGTACGGCGTCTCGCCATTGGCGAGCAACGTGGACCGCTCGATGCGGTAACCGATTTCCGCCCGCCGACTTCCCCATGTGATGGGGTCGTTGTAGTCCACCGGGGTCTTGTCGTCCCACCGAAGTGTCACCTTGGTGGGGTCGTCGGAGTTGCGGCCACCGGTGGTAGCGCTGGACGACGGGGCGAGCGACGTGACGTGCACGCTCACCGGTCGCATCATGTCCATCTCCTCATGGCTGAGGATGTGGCAGTGGTAGACGTACTCCCATCCGAAGTTCACCACTTCGTTCACGATCGGAGCAATCGGCACACCGTTGACGCTGGTGTTGTTGAAGCCGGCCTGCTTGCCGTTCGGGCCCGACTGGTCTCCCTTGGCGCCGATGGGCATCGCGGGGTTCAACGGTCGTTTGCTGTCCGGAATGTTGAACGGCAGCGTTGGCACGATGGGACGCACGGCGATGATCGTGTCCTCGAGGGGGCTGATGCGGACAGTGTCCTTCCAGCCAAGCTCGTTCGGCTCCGGCGGCATGATGATGCCGTCCCAGGTGACACGGTCGAGCACCTGCACGTCGAACAGGTGGAAGTGAATCGGGTGGGTGTCCACACCGTTGTGCGTGATCTTCCAGATCTGTGTGCCGTCCTCACCTGAACTGATCGGCGTCACGTCGAGACTGCTCGGCAACTTGTCCGAGTTCAGTACCTCCGTGGCCGGGTTCACGTAGGGGAACAGGTTGATGTTCTGCAGCAGCGGGGTGGCACCCTGCGATTCCACGCCGAGGGTGGCTGCGGATCGACCGAACTCGTCGAACGTGCTCGAGTTCGTCTCGTCGTGAATGGCCTTGCTCTCGATCTTCACGCCGAGCTGCTTGCCGTTCAATGTGTCGAACTTGAACGTGTCGCCGGCCTGCTCGCCGATGCGAGCGAAACCGTCGCACTTGGTCGTGGGCTTGCTCGGGCTGTTGCACCAGGCCGAGTCGACGAAGCTCTTGCCGTAGGTGGAGTTATACGCGGCCTGGCCGACCACGATCGGGTGCTGGCCGGCTTCGAACACGCCCGAATTGTCGGCGTGGTGAGCGAAGGCCGCCATCAGTTGGCCCATCTTGTCGGCCGTGGTGTTCGGACGGTCCCACGCCAGTGCGGGGGCCGAGTTCGACACCTTGATCTGCATCACCGTGCGAGTGTTGGGGCCATACCCCGGCAGCGTGGTGTGTGCACCCACCGGCGCCAGATCGGGGCCACCGGTGTAGTAGTCGTAGGTGCTCACTCGGGCGGGGAACGCCGCCGGGGCGTCGTTGTAGAGGATCAACGTCTTGCCGCGGAACTTCGAGAAGTCGACGATCACATCGGCGCGTTCGGCCGGGGCGAGCAACAGCGAGTGCTCATCAACGTTGCCCACGTCGAATCGGGTGGGATCGGTGATCCACGTGGTCGGATGAGCCGGGATAACCGTCGGCTGGGGCAAGAAGCCACCCTCCGACGCAATCTGGATCCAGTCGGGGCCGGCCGGGCTCTTGGTGGTGTCCGGCGTGGGGAAGACCACCGGATCCGTCTGTGCGGCAGCCAACTCGGTCTGGTTCAGCGCCACTTCCGAGTTCGTGCCGGTCGTGGGATCGGCCACGTACCAGGAGAGGTTCCACATGCGGTCGTTGGCCGCGTTGAGAAGGCGGAATCGATACGCCTTCGGCTCGATCGTGGTGGTGGGATACGCAGTGCCGTTCACCACCGGGGTGTCATTGAACGCTTCCATGCCCACCGAGACGTTCGGCGTGCCGGGAATCTGCTCGGGCTCGCAGAAACCATCGACGGCCGTGGCCGGATCGCACGTTGCGTCGTAGTACGGGTTGTCGATCGGACCACTCGTGGTGTCGGTGGCGGGCGGCCAGAACCAGGGGCCGTAGTGCCACCGACCGAACGGGTTCATGCCCGTCGGGTCGGCGGGGTTCTGTGCCGGCATGTACACGTGCGGGGTCCAGAGGTTGCCCTCGCCACCCCAGCGGGCGGTGTCCCAGGTCGGGTCGCTGCCGGCCAACTGCGCAGTACCGGGCACGAAGGTCTTGTCCTGAATGATCAGCGGCGTGCCCTCCCCCAGTTCGGAGAAAGTGCCGGTCGGGCCGAACAACTTCTGCTCGACCGCATCGGTGATCACATAGCCAGCGGCCTCGCCGGCGTACACGTTGAGGCGGGTGATGCCCCACGCATGGTCGTGGTAGAACATCAGGCGAGCGCTCTGCTGGTTCGTGTAGAAGAACGTTTCGGCGCCCGGGCCAGGATCCGCCATGTCGGGCACGTTGCTCACGCTCACGCCCTGGGGATACTGCGTGTTCTCGTTGGCGGGGGTCACCCACTGGTGAGGGGTGCCGTCGCTGATCCACGGCGTGATGCCGCCGTGGAGGTGCAACTCGGCGCGGTTGTCCGTGTAGCAGTTGGCCGGCTTGGGGCTGAGGCCGCACTCGGGGTTGCGGATGCCATCGAGCACGCTCCCCTGGTCGGTTGCCATCGGCATCGGCACGCCATTGGCGTCGAGCATCATCCCGTTCGGGCCCTCGCCCGAACCCATCACCGAGGTATCCACCGGCAAGAACAGGTCGCCATCGGCGCCGGTGGGCAACAGGTTGCGGAAGAGCACCCGAACCGGACGGTTCTTCGTGGCGACGATGGTCGGCCCGAGATAGTGCGGCACGTCCACGCCGAAGGCCTGGCTGCCGTCGGGGAGCACTGCCGCAGTCGGGGTACCGGTCGGGTCGAGCGTGTCGTTGGTGAGGGCAACGTGCTTGCCCGGGATGACGCTGGTGGAGAGTTGCACGTAGCCGCGGGTGAGTGTCGCCGGAATGTCGGATCCGTAGACGTGGCGGTATTGCACCACGGCGATCTCGTAGTAGTCGGTTCCCGGGTACGTGGTGGTGTCGGGCTGTGCAACCGGGATGTACTCGCCCAGGTTGTTCGCCGCGCCTTCGCCCAGTCCGGGCAGCGTGTCGATGAACTTCTTGATGCCGGGGGTGACGTAGCCCGAGCCGGCGGCATCCACATGGATGCTGGTGACGGCACCCTTGGCGGCGATGTCGGCGGTGGCGGACGCCCCACGGTCGAACGGGGCGACCGCATTCGAGATGGTCACCGTAGGCGGCACCGAATAGTCGGTGCCGGGGTCAACGATGTCGATCTGCGATACGCCGATCGTGGCGGTCACCGTGGCGGGGCCTGCGTTGTTGGCGTTGAGGCCGTCCACAATGTCGACCGTCGGGGCTTTCGTGTAGCCCGTACCTGGGTTCACGATCGACACCGAGGTCACCACGCCACTGGCGTTCATCGTGGCGATGCCAGTGGCCTGGGTGCCGCCCGGAAGGTCGGGCAGGCTGAACTGCACCACTGGCTTATCGCCGTAGCCGGAGCCGCCATCGACCAGCGTGAGATCATCCACGCCACCGCTTGCCCGAGCAGTTGCACCTGCACCCGGTGATGCGGAGG
>CANHST010000104.1 GCA_947463235.1 Acidimicrobiaceae bacterium | reverse complement strand
CGGGTCCACTCGCCAGTGGCACGCTGTACGACTTCCTGAAGGGTCTGTTCGGTTGGTCCTCCGACCCCGAGCGCATCCGGGTGATTGCGTACTTCGCGTACCTCGTGCCCGTGCTCTGGCTGTTCCTGAAGTCCGACCCAGCCCAGGCCGCCCCAGCGGCCACCAGCGACACTTCCGAAGCTCCCATCGCCGAGGTAGCCAGCACCCACTGAGCCCGGGTCGGGCGAAAAACCGACCACATACCTTCGTTCGCTGCATCGACGGCCGATAATGAAGGCAATGGCGGACGAGATCGACCTCACGGCGCTGGCAGGAGCCCTGCCCGACACCGTCATCGTGCTCGACACCGACGTGCGCCTGCGCTACGTGAACACGACCGGCGCCGAACTGTTCGGGTGGGAGCCCGATGAATGGCTCGGCCGCAGCATCCTCGATCTCGTTCATCCCGACGATGTGGCCAGCGTGCTGTCGTCCACTGGAACGATGCAATCGAAGCGCATCGGCACGCCCGTGGAGGTGCGCGTACGCGTTGCTGACGGCACGTGGAAACTGGTGGAGGTGGTCGGCTACAACGCCCTCGATGTGCCCGGCGTCAACGGCCTGGTGGTGATCGCCCGCGACCTCACGCGGCGCCGCATGTGGGAGGTGGCCGGTAGCGACACCGTCCGGTTCCAACAGGTGCTGCAACATGCTTCCTCGGTGACGTTGCTCCTGGATCGCCGTGGCGAGGTCACCAGCGTGAACGCCGCGTTCACCCGTCTGCTCGGGCACGACGTGAGCCAGGTGGTCGGCCGGCCGCTGGCATCGTTCTGCTCTCTCGACGATGTGAACAATCTCGAGTTCGCGATCGAGAAAGCCGGCAACGAGTTGCGGCCGGTGAGTTGTGAAGCCTCGATGCGACCGACGGACCACGCGCTGCCGAGCCTGCCCATGCGATTCGAGATCGTCAACCTTCTCGACGATCCGGTGGTGGCAGGACTGGTGGTCACCGCCTACGACGTGAGCGACCTCCACCACGCACGCCGCACGCTGGAGCACCTGGCGCGCCACGACGCACTCACCGGACTGGTGAACCGATCGGTGCTCCTCGATGAACTCAATGGAGCGCTGGAAGAGCACCGGCCCGTTGCCGTCGTCTTCATCGACCTGGATCGGTTCAAGCCCGTCAACGACCTGCTCGGGCACGAGAGCGGCGACGAACTCCTCCGCAAGGTCAGCGAGCGTCTGCTCGGTCTGGTGCGACCGGGCGACCTCGTGGCACGAGTCGGCGGTGACGAATTCGTGGTGATGGCCAACGGCATGGTCGATCGAGCCATGGGCCAGGCGTTGTGCGACCGCATCGACGGCAGCCTGTCGATGCCCTACCTGCTCACGGAAGGGCCCGTCCGCGTCACCGCGAGCGTGGGGCTTGCGCTGTCCGACCTGGATGCCACGGTCACCGGGCTGCTCGCCGACGCCGACCTGGCCATGTATGAGGCGAAGGCGGCTCGCCGAGGCGAACCCGAACGGCCCGTCACCCAACGGCAGCGCAACGCGAACGAGCGCCGCCGCCTCGCCGACGACCTCGCCGCCGGCCTACAACGCGGCGAACTCGTGGCGTTCCTGCAGCCGATCGTGTCGCTCGAATTCGGGGTCACCACGGGGCTCGAGGCGCTCGTCCGCTGGAACCACCCCGATCGCGGCCTGCTCACCCCGGCTGCGTTCCTCGACCTCGCCGAAGACTCCGGGCTCGACCTGATGATGGGCGACGTCGTGCTGCGTTCGGCGTGCGCCGTGCTGCAGCAGGTCGATCCGGCCATCAGCCTCAGCCTGAACCTGTCGGTGGCCCAACTGGCCGACCGCGGTTTGTGCAATCGCGTCAGCAACATCCTGCGCGAGTTCCGCATCGATCCCGAGCGGTTGATCGTGGAGATCACCGAGCACGCCACCCTCACCCGGCGGCCGGGTGGTGGCCGGGTGTCGCCCGAGCACACGCTCGAAGAGTTGCGCAACCTCGGCGCCTCTCTGTGTCTCGACGACTTCGGCACCGGCTATTCGTCGCTCACGCACATCCGTCGTTACCCGCTGACGGCCATCAAGATCGACCGCTCGTTCGTGGCCGGCGTGTGCGACCACCCGGAAGATCGCGCCGTCATCGCGGCGATGGTCGGTATGGCCGGCGCCCTCGAGTTGGAAGTGGTCGGCGAGGGCGTGGAAACCGAGGAGCAACTGGCGGCGATGCGCACGCTCGGCTGCAACAAGGTGCAGGGCTATCTCATCGCCCGGCCACTGCCTCCGAGCGAGGTACCGGGCTGGCTCCGGGCGCACGGGCGCAACTGGCACGCCGACGGGCAGCCGTTAGCGTCGGGCTGACGAGCACGATCGGCAGCGGCCACGCACGTCGAATACGTGGTGTGCCACCTCGAAGCCCTCGCTCGCCAACAACGCACCGACCTCTTGCTCGATCAGTTGCTCCAGCTGACGGCTCGGGGTGAAGTCGGTGACGATGCCGCACTCGGTGCACACCAGGTGATGGTGATGGTGCTCGGAGAACGCCTCTGCGAGTTCATGGCGATCTCCGCCACCGGCGCCCGCAACGCGCACCACGACGCCGGCATCCACCAGTTCGGCAAGGTTGCGGTACACCGTGCTCACCGGAACGCCAGAACCGGCGGCCACTTCCTCGGTGGTGAGTGGACGCTCGCCGTGTTCGAGCATGGCCAGCACCGCCCTGCGGTGCGCGGTGAGCCGCAACTCCCGCAACGCCAGCGCCTGCACCACCGCCGCCGCCGTGGCGGTCGACAACGGTGCCGCGGACGCCCGCGATGACGACGCTGACAACGACGACGCTGACAACGGCGCTGACAACAACGACGCTGACACCAACGACGGCGGCGGCGCGGCTTCGGACATTCACTCACCCTACCCAGCGTTCTCACTCGATGAGAATCATTCCCAACATATTGATAACGATTCTCATTCACACTACGCTGCTCGCATGGGCCGACTTCGTGCGCACCGCGCACTTGCTGCACTTTCGTCGGCATTGGCATGGGCATTGGCATTGGCATTGGCGATGTCGGCCACCGCATGTACGAGCAGCAACGCGAGCACCGACGGCTCGAACAGCAACGGCGCCGCAAGCGTCGGCGTGGCCTTCTACCCCATCGCCGACATCGTCGATCGGTTACAGCTCCCGATCGACACCGTGGTGGTCGTGCCTGCCGGACAGGAAGCCCACGACTACGACCCCACGGCGAAGGACATCGACCGGCTCAGCGACGTCGATGTGTTCTTCTACCTCGGCCAGGGTTTCCAGCCGAACGTCGAAACTGCGTTGTCGTCGATCTCGACACGCGCGCTCAAGGTGGATCTCCTTGCCAACCTCGACCTCCTGCCGGTCACCGACCCGCTGGCCGGCACCGAAGGCGATGTCGGAGGCGAGACGCTGGCGGGCGACATGGACCCGCACGTCTGGCTTGCCCCCGCCAACATGGCCGCCATGGCCACCGTCATCGTCGACAGCCTGGTGCAGGCCCAACTGGTCACGGCGGCCGACGGCGCTGCCGCGCTGGCGCGGGCCAGTGCCGCCTACCAGGCGCTCGACGCAGCGTTCAGCGCCGGCTTGGGCACATGCCAGCGCCATGAACTGGTCACCACACATCGAGCGTTCGGCTATCTCGCTGCCGCATACGATCTCACCCAGGTGTCCATCGCCGGCATCTCCCCGTCCGAGGAACCATCGGCAAAGACACTCGAGGCGGTCGCAGCCTTTGTGCGCGCGCAGAACGTCACCACGATCTTCTCCGAGGAGAACCTCCCGGCCGACCTCGCCACCACCGTGGCCGAAGAGATCGGCGCCACCACCGCCTCGCTCGACACAGCGGAATCACCGTCGGCCGAGCAGCTGCAGAGCGGCGACGACTACGTCACCATGATGCGCTCGAACCTCACGAGCATCCGAAACGCCCTGGGGTGCGCATGAGCACACCGCCGGTGTTGGAGGTCAGCGATCTCGGTGTCCATTACGGGCAGCGTCACGCATTGCATGGTGTGTCGTTCGCCGTCGGCAAGGGTGAACTGATCGCCGTCATCGGCCCCAACGGCGCCGGCAAGAGCACCATGTTCAAGGCCATCTGCGGACTGGTGAATCACGACGGCGTGGTGGAGGTGAACGGCGTGCACTGCCACGACCACACCGATCGCATGGACCTGGCGTACATCCCGCAGCGCAACGACAGCGATCTCAACTTCCCCATCACCGTGGGCGAGTTGGTGCTGGCGGGTCGACGCCGGTTTCATCGCTGGTACGCCCGCCCCACGTCCACAGATCGCGCCGCCGCAGCGGATGCACTCCACCGGGTGCACCTCGGCGGCACCGAAAACCGGGCGCTCACCGAGTTCTCCGGCGGCCAACTGCAGCGCGCCTACGTGGCTCGGGCCCTCGCACAGGAGGCCTCGGTGGTGCTGCTCGACGAAGCACTCAGTGGCGTCGACCAGCCCGGCACGCTGGAGTTGATCGAGGTGTTCGAAGGCCTCGCCGCGCAGGGCACCACGCTGTTGGTGGCCACCCACGACCTGGCCCTCGCTCGGCGCAGGTTCAGCCGCTGTCTTGCGGTGAACGGCACGCTGCGCGCCGACGGCGCACCGGCCGCGGTGTTGTCCGCCGACGCGCTCGATGCCACCTTCGGGTCAGGGGGTCACCATGCACTGGCTGACTGATCCATTCCATGCCGAGTTCATGCAGCGAGCATTCATCGCAGCGATCATCATCGGTGTGGTCGCACCGGTGGTGGGCACGTGGGTAGTGCTGCGCCGCATGGCGAACCTGGGCGACGCGATGTCGCACGGCACGCTCGCCGGCGTGGGCATCGCCTACGCCGCCGGGGTGAACGTGCTCATCGGCGCCATGGGGGCAGGGCTGATCATCGCCGTGCTCCTGCTGCTGTTCTCATCCAATCGACGCCTCGGGCAGGAGACCGTCATCACCGTCCTCGGCACCGCCTTCTTCGCGCTCGGCGTGGTGGTGATCTCCCGACTCGACACCGGTGTGGAGCTCTCGCACTTTCTGTTCGGGCGCGTGCTGACGGTGCAGTGGAACGACATTTGGCTGAACCTCGCACTCGGCACCGCCGCAGTGCTGGTGGTTGCGGCCTTGTTCGGCGACCTTCGTCTCGCCACCTTCGACCATGTGCAGGCCGAACAGGTAGGCGTCCGGGTGGAGCTCGTGCAGAGCGTGTTGGTCGTGTTGCTGGCCATCGTGGTGGTCATCAGCCTGCGCACCGTCGGCACGGTGATGACCATCACCCTGCTGGTCACACCTCCCGCCACCGCCCGCCTGCTCGCTCGCAATCTTCGCCAGATGACCTGGTGGGGAGTGGCGTTCGGCGTGGGGGAAGCGGTCGTGGGTCTGATGCTCAGCTACCACCTCAGCTCTGCTCCTGGGGCCACTATCGGGCTCGTCGCCGCGGCGGCGTTCGCTGTCGTGTTCGTCATCACCCTGCCGAGGCGAATGCCGCACCACCACCGCCCGCTCGGCTGACGACGTCCGTGTTTTCCCCAGGGCCCGATTTGGGGCATGATGTGATCCGCCACAGGGGGCTCTGGATCCGAAGGGGGATCACTGGTGAAGATTTCGGTCACCGTCAACGGTACGGCACACGAGAGCGACGTCGAACCTCGCACTCTGCTCGTCCACTACGTCCGCGAAGTGCTGGGTCTCACCGGCACCAACATCGGCTGCGACACGTCGTCGTGCGGCGCCTGCAGCGTGCATCTCAACGGCGAAGCCGTGAAGAGCTGCACCGTGCTGGCCGCTCAGGCTGATGGCCAGTCGGTCACCACCATCGAGGGCATGGCCACCGATGGTGTGATGCACCCGATGCAGCAGGCCTTCATGGAGAACCACGGCCTGCAGTGCGGCTACTGCACGCCGGGCATGGTGATGGCAGCCACCAGCCTGCTGAAGGAGAACCCGAACCCCACCGAAGAAGAGGTGCGTATCGGGCTGGAAGGCAACCTGTGCCGTTGCACGGGATACCACAACATCGTCAAGTCCGTGCTCGCCGCGGCTGCGAAGTAGTCCGAACCGTTTCTCGAAGGTACTGGGGGTACCTGACATGACCGTTACCGACGATCGTCCTGCATCCGTGTTGGGGACACGACTGCTGCGACGTGAAGACCCGGCCTTGCTCACCGGCGAGGCCAAGTACGCGAACGACCTGAACGTTCCTGGTGCGCTGCACCTGGCGGTCCTTCGCAGCCCATACGCACACGCCAAGATCCTCAGCGTCGACGTCAGCGCCGCCGCCGAGTTGCCCGGTGTGGTGGCCGCGTACAGCGGCACCGACCTGTCCGGGCTGTGGGCATCGCCGATGCCCAGCGCGTGGGCCGTCACGCCCGACATGAAGAACCCGGCGCACTACCCGTTGGCCTCCACCAAGGCCTGCTACGTGGGCGACGGTGTGGCCTGCGTGCTCGCCACCAGCGAGACCATCGCCCGCGACGCGCTCGAGCTCATCGATGTGCAGTACGAGCCGCTGCCCGCCGTGGTGGATCTGGAAGATGCACTGAGCGACCGCGTGGTCATCCACGACGAACTCGGCACCAACAGCAGCTACACCTGGGACCTCAAGATCGAAGGCACCGAGGGCCAGGTGGCGCAGGCGTTCGCCGATGCCGCGTACACCGTCAGCGAGCGCTTCATCCAGCAGCGCCTCATCCCGATGGCCATGGAGCCCCGTGCCATCGTGGCCGTGCCGCAGCCATTCGGTGGCGACATGACGCTCTACAGCTCCACCCAGATTCCGCACATCCTGAAGGTGATGACTGCCCTCACGCTGGGCATCCCCGAGCATCAGATGCGCGTGGTGGCCCCCTCCGTGGGCGGCGGCTTCGGCAGCAAGCTCGATGTGTACGCCGAGGAATTGTTGTGCGTGGCACTCGCCCGCAAGCACAAGGTGCCGGTGCGCTGGAATGAAGAGCGCGGCGAGAACGCCGTCGCCACCACTCACGGCCGTGGCCAGATCCAATACGTGGAACTCGCCGCCGACGCGAGCGGCAAGCTCACCGCTGTCCGCATTCGCATCGTCGCCGACATGGGCGGCTATCAGCAGCTCATCACGGCGGGCATCCCGATCCTGGGCGCCTTCCTGTATGCCGGCGTGTACGACATCCCGCACGCCTACGACTTCAGCTGCACCGGCGTGTACACCACGCTCACGCCCACCGATGCGTATCGCGGCGCCGGTCGCCCGGAGGCCACCTACGCCATCGAGCGGGCGATGGACGTGCTCGCCGACACGATGGGCATCGACCCGATGGATCTGCGCAAGCGCAACTTCATCGCCAAGGAGCAGTTCCCGTACACGGCCTTCACCGGCCTGGTGTACGACTCGGGCGACCACCTCAAGGCAGCCGAACTCGCCGCGGAGATGGCCGACTACGCCGGTATCCGCGCCAAGCAGGCCACCCAGAACGTGCCCGGCGCTACCAAGCTCCTCGGCATCGGTCAGGCCAGCTACTTCGAGATGTGCGGCCTGGCACCGTCTCGGGTGCTGGCATCGTTGAACTACTCGGCCGGTGGCTGGGAAGCCGCCACCGTGCGTGTGCTGCCGACCAACAAGGTGCAGGTAGTCACGGGCACGGCGCCGCATGGGCAGGGTCACGAGACGGCCTGGAGCATGATCGTCGCCGACCGCCTGGGCATCTCCCCCGACGACGTCGACGTGTTGCACAGCGACACCGCCATTGCGCCGCTGGGCCTCGACACGTACGGGTCGCGTTCGCTGCCCGTGGGTGGCGTGGCCATCGCGATGGCATGCGACAAGGTGATCGACAAGGCCAAGAAGATCGCCGCCCACCAGCTGGAGGCCAACGAGGACGACCTCGACTTCGCCGGCGGCTCGTTCACCGTGAAGGGTTCCCCCGATCGCACGATGCCGCTCGCAGCCATCGCGTTCGAGGCCTTCACGGCGCACAACCTGCCCGACGGTCTGGAACCGAACCTCGAGGCACAGGTCACCTACGACCCGCCGAACTTCTCGTGGCCCTTCGGTACCCATATCTGCACGGTGGAAATCGACACCGAGACCGGCAACGTCGAGGTGCTGCAGTACGTGGCGGTCGACGACTGCGGCAACCAGGTGAACCCGCTCATCGTCGAGGGTCAAGTGCACGGCGGTGTGGTGCAGGGCATGGCCCAGGCGCTCTACGAGGAAGCCGTCTACGACACCGACGGCAACCTGAAGAACGCCAGCCTCGCCGAGTATCTGGTGCCCGCCGCCAGCGACGTGCCGAGCATCACACTTGGCCACACCATCACCCCGTCGCCCACCAATCCGTTGGGAGTGAAGGGAATCGGCGAAGCTGGCACCATCGGTGCAGCGCCCGCCGTCATGAATGCCGTCATCGATGCCCTCAGCGGCCTCGGAGTGACGGACATGCCGATGCCGGCAAGTCCGCATAACGTCTGGAAAGCAATCCAAGCAGCACAAGGAGCCAGCAAGTGATCCCCGCAGCATTCGAGTACGTCCGGGCCGGTTCGGCCGCCGAGGCCATCAGCCTCATCGGCCAGCACGGCGATGAGGCCAAGTTCCTCGCCGGTGGCCACAGCCTGCTGCCGCTCATGAAGCTGCGCCTTGCAGCTCCGAGCGTGCTGGTGGACATCGGCCGCGTCAGCGACCTCAGCTACATCCGCGACGCCGGCGACCACATCGCCATCGGTGCCCTCACCCGGCACATGGACGTGGAGAACAGCGCCGTGCTGAAGGAGCACGCACCGCTGTTGGCGCACGCTGCCAGCCACGTCGGCGATCCGCAGGTTCGCCATCGCGGCACCATCGGTGGTTCCATCGCCCACGCCGACTCGGCCAGCGACCTTCCCGCCACCACCCTGGCGCTCGGGGCCACCTATGTGGCTCAGGGCCCCAACGGCACCCGCGAGATCGCCGCCACCGACTTCTATCACGGCTTCCTCCAGTCGGCGCTTGCCGCCGACGAGATGCTCACCGAGATCCGCGTGCCGAAGATGCAGGGCGCCGGATGGAGCTTCCAGAAGTTCAATCGTCGTGCCCAGGACTGGGCCATCGTGGGTGTCGCCGCATGGCGCCGCAATGGCGATTCGGGCGTGGCGCTGGTGAACATGGGCAGCACGCCCATCCTGGCCACCAGCGTGGCCAGCGCACTCGCCGGTGGGGCATCGGTGTCGGATGCGGCACAGCTCGCCGCCGCCGAGGCCGACCCGCAGAACGACCTCAATGCCAGCCAGGAGTACCGCGTGCACCTGGCCAAGGTGCTCGTGCGCCGAGCACTCGAGGAAGCGAGCAAGTAACCGTGAAGTGAACGCGGCACGAAGGGTGGGTAACCTCGTCGGTCATGTCGATGACGACGACGGACGACCCAACCTTCGTGCCGCCGTCCTCACGCGTCGGCCTGGCCGGTGTGGTGCCCTACGAGTGGTTCCGCCCTGTGCGCCTGACGCTGATGTGGACGTACCTCGTCGGCTACCTGGTGTGGCTGAAGACGCGAGGTCTCACCGTCGACCGAGTCTCGGTCGCCATCGCGGTGGGCATCTTCCTGCTGTGTGCCTTCGTGGGGAAGTCGTGGCGCACATGGGGCGTGCTGCTGATGGACTGCGTGGCCTACTGCCTGATGTGGCTGGCCTACGAGAAGACGAGAGGCGCTGCCGACGACGGCGTGTCGATCTTCGGCCTGTTCAGGGTGAAGTTCCCGTTGCAGCAGACCATCATGCGCGACATCGACCGAGCCATGTTCTTCGGACACGACCCCAACGTGGTGCTGCAGGATCATTTCTGGTCGAACACCAT
>CANHST010000103.1 GCA_947463235.1 Acidimicrobiaceae bacterium | reverse complement strand
CGCTGCGTCCGGATACGGGGTGGTGGGGCCGAGCGAGGTCTGCAGGTCCGTGAAGGCCGCTTGGTCCACGGGGTCGGTGTACAACCCGAGCGTGACCGACTTCGACTGGTCGTTGAGGCCGAGGAACTGGCAGGTGCCCGAGCCGACCACCTGGCCGACGTCCACCGGGATGCCGACCGCGGCGCTGATCGCTTCGGTGGTGGGCATGGCCGAGCAGTCGGGCATGAACGTGGTGGTGGGGGCGAGCGTGGTGGTGGGCCCCGAACTGCCGGGCGCTCCGCTTCCGTCGGGCGCGACCGTGGCGACACTGGACGCAGCATTGGTGTCGCCGCCGTCGCTGCTGCAGGCCGGTGCGAGTACGACGATGGAGAAGAGGGCGAGAAGACGGAACACGAGGGGATGACGCACGGATGGTTCCTTTCGGCGAACACCCCAGTATCGGCGCGTTGGGGGCGAAGCGTGAGGCACGGTACCCTGCCGCTCGTGCCCCTCGACGACGAGAAGCTGCCCATCAAGATGCTCAACGACCGGGTGCTGGTCCGCATCCCGAAGGGCGAAGGCGAGCGGCGTTCCACCGGCGGCATCCTCATTCCGGCCACGGCGCAGATCTCCAAGCGTCTCGTGTGGGCCGAGGTGGTGGCGCTCGGTCAGAACGTGCGCACCGCGGAAGTGGGCGACCGCGTGCTGTTCAGCCCGGAAGACCGGTACGAGGTGGAAGTCGGCGGCACCGACTACATCATGTTGCGCGAACGCGACATCCATGCCGTGGCCGCTTCGCGTATCGAGCAGCACACCGGCCTGTACCTCTGAGCCGCGCGTCCGTCGGCAGCAAATCCCCTGGGTGCCGGGTGGCCTCGTCCTCCTAACATGTCGGGCATGCCCGACGCCGTCGCCATTCATGCCACTGCCGAGCAGTTGGCCAACGTGAAGTACGACGCCAACGGTCTCGTTCCCTGCATCGCTCAAGACATCCACACTCGTTCGGTGCTGATGATGGCGTGGATGAACGCCGAGACGCTACGAGCCACTCTCGACGAGGGCCGGATGGTCTACTGGAGTCGCAGCCGCCAAGAGGTGTGGCGCAAGGGCGACACCAGCGGCGACCGGCAGTTCGTGCGGGAGGCGTACTTCGACTGCGATGCCGACACGCTGCTGTTCCTCGTGGAGCAAGAGGGCAAGGGCGCCTGTCACACCGGCGAGTACTCGTGCTTCTACCGAGCCTTCGGGCAACAGCAGTGAGCCTGCGGATGCGGCCGAGCCGCGAGGAGTTTCATGCCCTCGCCGCGGAACACACCGTGGTGCCGGTCTGGACGGAATTGCTGGCGGATCTGGAAACGCCGGTATCGGCCTACCTGAAACTGGTGGGCGACGGCGACGGCTTCCTGTTGGAGTCCGTGGAGCATGGCGAGCGCTGGAGTCGCTTCAGCTTCGTCGGTCACGATCCTGTCGCCACGTTCGAACTCCGCGACGGCATGGTCACCAAGACGGGCCAGCATCTCAGCGCCGAGATTCCGTACGACCAGGGGATGCTGGCGGTGCTCGACGCCGTGCTCGCTGCGTACAAGGCGCCGATCATGCCCGACCTGCCGCCGCTGCAGGGCGGTGTGATGGGCTACTTGGGCTACGACGTCGTGCGCGAAGTGGAGCACCTACCGAACGCTCCGCACGACGATCGGGGCATGCCCGACGCCGTGATGAGCATCATCGGATCGCTGGCCGCGTTCGACCATTGGCGCCAGCGGATGTACCTCATCGAGAGCGTGCCGGTGCTGCACATGTCGGGGGCCGACGTCGACCGCGAGTACGACGACGCCTGCGAGCGTGTGCTGCGTGCCTCCGAGAAGCTGTCGTTGCCGATCGCATCGCCCGCCGTGGAGCCGCCCGAGCGTGGTGAGGATCCGCCGTTCGTTCGCAGCACCATGCCCGACGGCATGTACCAGCAGGCGGTGGAAGTGGCCAAGGAACACATCCTCGCCGGCGACATCTTTCAGGTGGTGCTGGCTCAGCGGTACGACATCGATCTGCAAGCCGACCCGTTCGACTTCTATCGCGTGCTGCGCCAGGTGAACCCCAGCCCGTACATGTACTTCCTGCGTCACCCCGACATCACCATCGCCGGCAGTTCGCCTGAACCGATGGTGCAGGTGCTCGGTCGAAAGGTGATCAGTCGGCCGATCGCCGGCACCCGTCGTCGCGGTCGTACCGACGACGACGATCGCAAGATGGCGGGTGAGCTGAAGGAGAACCCGAAGGAGATTGCTGAGCACATCATGCTCGTCGACCTTGCTCGCAACGACGTAGGCCGCATCGCCAAGTTCGGCACCGTCAGCGTGGACGAACTGATGACGCTGGAGAAGTACAGCCACGTGATGCACCTCACCTCTGAGGTGAGTGGCGAACTGCTCGACGACAAGACCCCCATCGACGTGCTGCGTGCCACGCTGCCCGCCGGCACCGTGAGCGGAGCGCCGAAGGTACGCGCGATGGAGATCATCGACGCACTCGAGCCCGTGAAACGTGGTCCGTACGCCGGCGTGGTGGGTTACGTCGACTTCAGTGGCAACCTCGACACGGCCCTCGCCATCCGCACCATGTTCGTGGGGAGCAACGGTGCATCGTTTCAGGCCGGTGCCGGCGTCGTGGCCGACAGCGTGCCCGACGACGAGGATCTCGAGTGTCGGAACAAGGCGGCGGCGCTGCTGGCAGCCGTCCCGGCAGCGCGCCGCATGACGGCTGCACGCAACCGCCTGCGCCCCTGAGCGAGTGTGGCGGTCGTCAGCCGAGGAGGCCGGCGATGAGCAGGATGGTGCCGAGGCCGCCGACGATCACGATGCCGAGCACGGCGGTGGCAGCGATGCCGGGTATGGCGGTGATGGTGCGAATGCCGATCCAGAGTGCAGGCAGGTCGGCCTTGCGTACCTCGAGGTCGGCCTTCAGCCCGTTGAAGCTCTTCGCCGATGCAACGATCGGTTGTCCGCTGTCGTAGTCGATGAGCGTGGTTGCTGCGGGCGACGGGGTGCTCAAGAACGCGGTGACGTCCTCCACGAGTCGGGGAGCGTACTTCGCCGCGCCGTGCACCCAGAGCCAAGCCAGCGTGGCGGCGACGGCGGGCACGAGACAGATGAGGCCGCCGAGCGCGATCCACGTGACGCTGCCGTGAAACACCCACCACCCCGTGGCGAACGTGGCGGCGCTGACGGCCAGCGCCATCAGCACGAGGCCGCCCACCAGACTCGCCAGGCGGCGGAGTGTGATCTGCAGGCCATCCACCACACGGCGAGCGACGACATCGGATTGCATGCCTGCAGTGTGTCACTTGCTCGGATCGGTGCGACACTGCCGGGCATGGTGAACTCGATCTTCTGGTGCGACTACCCGCGCGACGTGGTGCAGGTGCAGGGGCCCGATGCGGCCACATATCTGCAGTCGCAGGTGTCGCAGGATCTTCGGCAGTTGCAGGTGGGTCAGAGTTCATGGTCGTTCGTGCTGCAGCCCGTCGGCAAGGTCGACGTGTTGTTGCGCGTATGGCGCACCGCCGACGACACGTTCGTGCTCGA
The DNA here is from genome assembly GCA_947463235.1 of Acidimicrobiaceae bacterium. Classification (GTDB taxonomy): domain Bacteria; phylum Actinomycetota; class Acidimicrobiia; order Acidimicrobiales; family Ilumatobacteraceae; genus UBA668. The sequence goes on along the minus strand of CANHST010000103.1, from coordinate 6,332 downwards.
CACCGACGCGGGATTCGGCGACACCATGGTGGCTCGCCTCAATCGGTTCAAGATCCGCGTGAAGGCCGACATCACGCCGCTCGAATGGCGCTGCATCGCGGTGCGTGGCGCTGCTGTCGACGGCGTTGCATCGTGGGGCGGTGGCGTCGACATGCTCGGCCCGGATCTCGAACCTCCGGTTTCGGTGCCAGCCGGTTCGGCCGACGATCTCCTGGCTGCCCGCATTGCTGCGGTATGGCCGGCGATGGGCGCCGAGATCGTGCCCGGCGAGACCATCCCGGCGGAAACCGGAATCACCGACGTTGCAGTGAGCTTCACCAAGGGTTGCTACCCGGGGCAGGAGTTGGTGGAACGCATGGACAGCCGCGCTGCCAGTGCCCCTCGGCTGCTGCAGGGTCTCAGCGTCGCTGAGGCCGAAGCAGTGGGCGCACGAGTGACGAGTCAGCACGAGGGCAGGGCGCTGGCCTACGTGCCGCGGGCTGCGCTCACTGCGTGAGCGCGGCGGTGAACTCCGGGTCGTTCCGGTACGGATCGAACTCGCTGGCGGCCTGAACCGCGCTCATCACCACGTCGGGCTGCAACTGCGAGGCCGTCTTCAACCAACCGAATGCGGTGGCCCGGTGCCCCATGGCCGCAGCGGCCCTGGCTACATGGACTGCCAGCATGGGTTGTCTGCTGGCGTTGAAGGCCGTCGCTGCATAGTGGGCGGCTTCCTCGTGGCGACCCACCCGCAGCAGCGCACCCGACAACACATAGGCGCTGTACGGCCGGCCCTGGGGGAGTGGCGGCTGCAGCACGGCCAGCACGGCAGCCAGAGCCTCGTCGGGTGCAGCATCCGGCGGCCACCAGTTCACCGGTTCGGTGTCGGCGAGATCCAGCCGAACCACGTGCTCTGCCGCGACGCGGTCGCCGGCCTGTAGTTGCTGCCAGGCGCGGAACCACGGCGAGGGCACACTGCCGCGTGGGAACTGCACCACGCCGGTGGCCCAGGCCAATGCCTCGGCGCGCGACAACGCCTGTTGGCTCTCGCCGCGCCGATCGTGGGAGCGCTCGGCGTTCATCGCAGCGGCCACCGAGAGCAAGGGGATGACGGCGAAGAAGACCCACCGCACCAACGTGGGCTGCAGCGCCATGAACGCAATCGCCGCGACGCTGACACCGATGGTGAACCACTGCATCAGCCGGTGAGCTCGTTGGCCAGCCAGGCCTTCGAGTCCGATCTCCGCCAGATGGCCGCCGTCGAAGGGCAGTAGGGGTACCAGGTTCAGCGCGCCGATCATTGGGCCGGCCCACAGCACCGCGTGCTGCACCGCGTTGCCGTACTCCGGCATCGACAGGCCGCCGCGAATGGCGAGGTAGCAGATGCCGCCGATGGCGATCTGCACGCCTGGCCCTGCGAAGGAGATGAGGGCTCGCTCGGCCTTCGACAGATCGCGGGTGGGGGTGTAGGCCGCGTAGCCGGCCATGAAGTCGAGGGCGATCTGTGCTCGGCATCCGGCGTGGCGCGCCGCGAATGCATGACCCAGTTCGTGGATCAGCGTGAAGACCGCGAGGAAGATGGCGAACGGAACCCCGAACTTCGGGCCCTGGGCGAACACCACCAGGAGCATGAAGACCCAGAACCCAGGGCGCACATGCACCGGAAACCCGAGAAACTGGAACACAGTCGGATTGCCGGCCACGGGGGCAGCCTACGGCGGAAACGCCCTGCGGAACCGGCCTGGTCCCGTAGACTTTCCCCTCGTGTCATACGTCTACGCATTCGACCACAAGCACCGCCGCCCTCCGATGGAGTACAAGGACCTCCTCGGTGGCAAGGGTGCCAACCTCGCCGAGATGACCAGTGTGCTGAAGCTGCCGGTACCCCCGGGCTTCACCATCAGCACCGATGCGTGCCGTGCCTACATGAAGGCTGGCTGGCCGGCGGAACTCGACGAAGAGATCGCACAGCAGGTCTTCGCCCTCGAGAAGAAGATGGGCCGCAAGCTGGGCGACCCGTTCGACCCGCTGCTGGTGTCGGTGCGCTCGGGCGCCAAGTTCTCCATGCCGGGCATGATGGACACCGTCCTCAACCTCGGTCTGAACGACGAGAGCGTGAAGGGTCTCGCCCACGTCACCGACGACGAGCGTTTCGCATACGACAGCTACCGTCGCTTCATCGCCATGTACGGCCGCATCGTGATGGGCGTCGATGGCGAACTCTTCGATCATCCGCTGGAGGCTGCCAAGGCCAAGGCCGGAGTGAAGAGCGACAGCGACCTCACCGCGAAGGTGCTGAAGGATCTGTGCAAGCAGTACCAGGCAGTAGTGAAGAAGGCCACCAAGAAGCCGTTCCCGCAGAAGCCGCGTGAGCAGTTGCGCGGTGCGGTCGAGGCCGTGTTCGCCAGCTGGAACGGTGCTCGCGCCATTGCCTATCGCGTGCGCGAGCGCATCAGCCACGACCTCGGCACCGCAGTGAACGTGCAGGCCATGGTGTTCGGTAACCGCGACGACAACTCGGGTACCGGCGTGGGTTTCACCCGTAACGCAGCCACCGGCGAGAACAAGCCCTACGGCGACTTCCTCGTCAACGCCCAGGGCGAAGACGTGGTGGCGGGTATCCGCAACACCGAAGACCTCGATCACATGAAGCTCGTCTTCCCTGTGATCCACAAGGAACTGCTCGATATCTTCGCTCGGCTCGAGCGTCACTACCAGGACATGTGCGACACCGAGTTCACCATCGAGCAGGGCAAGCTCTGGATGCTGCAGACCCGCGTGGGCAAGCGCACCGGCGCAGCAGCCTTGAAGATGGCCGTCGACATGACGAAGGGTTCCGGCAAGGGCAACCAGCGCTGGAAGATCTCCAAAGAAGAAGCCATCATGCGCGTCACGGGCGACCACCTGGATCAGGTGCTCCACCCGCAGTTCGCCGGCAAGGGCAAGGTGCTGGCCAAGGGCCTCGCCGCCTCGCCGGGCGCCGCAGTGGGCAAGGTGTACTTCACGGCCGACGACGCCGATGCTGCGTCGGAGCGCGGCGAGAAGGTGATCCTGGTTCGCAACGAGACCAGCCCCGAAGACGTGCACGGCATGATGGTGTCCGAGGGAATCCTCACCGCTCGTGGCGGCCTGGTGAGCCACGCTGCTGTGGTTGCCCGTGGTTGGGGAACGCCCGCCATCGTCGGCGCCGAAGCCGTGAAGATCGACGGCAAGAAGTTCACCGTGGGCGACGTCGTCGTGAAGGAAGGCGATGTCATCAGCCTCGACGGCAGCTCCGGTGAGGTGGTGCTCGGTGAGATGAAGTTGGCAGCTGCAGAGCCGCCGGCCGAGTTCGCCGTCATCCTCAAGTGGGCCGATCAGGTCCGCAAGGGCAAGTTGGCCGTTCGCGCCAACGCCGACACCGGCGAAGATGCCTCCAACGCTCGCAACCTCGGCGCCGAGGGCATCGGCCTGTGCCGTACCGAGCACATGTTCCTCGCCCCCGATCGTCTTCCGGTGGTGCGCGAAATGATTCTCGCCGCCAACGATGCCGACGAGGCCAAGGCGCTTGCCGAGTTGGGCCGCGTGCAGCAGATCGACTTCGAGGAGATCCTGCTGGCAATGGACGGCCTGCCCGTCACGGTGCGTCTGCTCGACCCGCCGCTGCACGAGTTCCTTCCGTCGGTGGAGGAACTGCGCATCAAGAAGGCGGTGTCGGGCCTCACCAAGCGCGAGACCGCCGAGCTGAAGGCCGCAGAGGAGTGGGCCGAGCACAACCCGATGATCGGCACCCGTGGTGTTCGTCTCGGTGTGGTGAAGCCGGGCCTCTACGCCATGCAGGTGCGTGCGCTTCTGAAGGCTGCGGCGGCGCTGCGCAAGAAGGGCAAGAACCCCATCGTCGAAGTGATGATTCCGCTCACGGTCACCCGTGAGGAACTGAGCCTCGCTCGCAGCTGGGTGCAGGCCGAGATCGACGCCGCCACCAAGGGCCTCAAGAATCCCCCGCACGTCACCATCGGCACGATGATCGAAACGCCGCGGGCAGCGATCCGCGCCGACGAGATCGCCGAGGAAGCCGACTTCTTCAGCTTCGGCACGAACGACCTCACGCAGATGACGTTCGGCTTCAGCCGAGACGACGTGGAGAGCCGGATGATGCCGGCCTACCTCGAGCAGGGCCTGCTGAAGCGCAACCCGTTCGAGACCATCGATCGTGGTGGCGTGGGCGAGCTCGTGAAGATGGGCGCCGCTCGTGGCCGTTCGGTGAAGAAGGGTCTGAAGCTCGGCGTGTGCGGCGAGCACGGTGGCGACCCGGAGAGCATCCAACTGTTCTTCGAGGCCGGCCTCGATTACGTGAGCTGCAGCCCCTTCCGCGTGCCCATCGCCCGCCTCGCCGCAGCGCAGGCTGTCATCGGTGGCGCGACCAGCAGCACCAAGTAGGCCGCCGCAGGCCCTAGGGTCAGCAGCAGACTTGGTCACAACTCAAAGGAGCGTGCGGTGCAGGTACAGACGCGACAGGGGCCAGCGTTCGGTGTGGCTCGTCTCACACTGGGTCCGAACGAGCCGGTGAAGGTGGAAGGTGGCGCCATGATGGCCATGTCGACAGGGGTCACCCTGGCGGCCAAGGCCGAGGGCGGCATCATGAAGTCGTTGAAGCGCGCCGCACTCGGTGGCGAAAGCTTCTTCGTCAGCACCTACACGGCGCCGCCGTCGGGTGGTTTCGTCGATGTGGCAGCTCGCTTGCCCGGCGACATCTCCACCCAGGACATCGTGCAGGGGAGGGCGTTGTTCATCTCCAAGGGCTCGTGGCTCGCCAACGACGTCACCGTGAACCTCGACACCAAGTGGGGCGGGTTCAAGAACATGTTCGGCAGCGAAGGTGGCTTCATCGTTCGTGCCGAGGGCCGTGGCACGGTGGTGTTCGGCTGCTACGGCGCGCTCGAAGTGTGGAACCTGGAGGCCGGTCAGGGCATCACGGTCGACACGGGTCATATGGTCGCCTATGAGGACACGGTGCAGATGGGCTTGCGCAAGGCCAGCGGCGGTGGCCTGGTGCAGAGCTGGAAGAGCGGTGAGGGCTTCGTGTTCGAGTTCACCGGCCCCGGCAAGGTATGGACGCAGACGCGCAATCCAATGGAGTTGCAGAGCTGGATCCAAAGCTTCGTCGGTACGAGCAACTCCGGAACGGGCGCGGCTGGCATCAATGTCGGCGGGCTCTTCGGTCGGGACTGATTCATGTTGCTCGCCGTCGAGTCGGCGGATGCGTCCGGGTCGTTTGTGGATCTCCATGTGGGAGCAGGCTGGTGGGTCGGCCTGCTCCTGCTCATCGCGGTATTGCTGCTGATCGATCTGCTCGTGGTGCATCGCGAGGGGCACGAGGTCTACACGAGAGAAGCGGCCATCGAGTCGGCGATCTGGATCAGCATCGGTCTGGCATTTGGGCTGGTGGTGTGGGGCGGTTTCGGCGGTGTGGCGGCGAGCGAGTACTACTCGGGCTACCTCATCGAAAAGAGCCTCAGTGTCGACAACGTCTTTGTGTGGGCGCTCATCATGAGCTACTTCGTGGTGCCTCGGCGTTATCAGCACCGCGTGCTGTTCTGGGGCATTTTCGGCGCCCTCGTCCTGCGCGCCATTTTCATCTTTGCCGGAATCGCTCTCATCGAAAAGTTCGATTGGGTGCTCTACGTGTTCGGGGCATTTCTCGTCTACACCGCAGTGAAGTTGGTGGTCGGCGGCGACGAGCACGTCGACCCGTCGAACTCCCGGTTCCTTCGCCTGGTGCACAAGGTGGTTCCACTCACCGACGAACCCGATGGCCAACGGTTGTTCACCCGCGTGCACGGCAAGCGCTTCGCTACTCCGCTGTTTGCGGTACTCCTGTTGGTGGAAGCCACCGACGTGTTGTTCGCCGTCGACTCGGTGCCGGCAGTGCTGGCGGTGAGCCACGAGCAGTTCATCGTCTTCGCTTCGAATGCGTTCGCCATCTTGGGTCTGCGCGCGCTGTACTTCCTTCTCGCCGACATGCATGCCCGTTTCAGCTATCTGCAGCAGGGACTTGCCATCATCCTCGCCTTCGTGGGCATGAAGATGCTCATCCATCGTTGGTACGCCATACCGACCTGGTTGTCGTTGGTGGTGATTGCCATCGTGCTGGCCGCCTCCGTCGGCTTCTCACTGCGGGCGACCGCCGACTCCGGTGACCATCTCGATCGAAACGAGACGCCGCCGCCGCCTCAGGAACGCTGAGCCGCCGTTCATTGCTGTCGCACCCCGCCGGTACAGTGCGGGCCATGGCGATCGAGGAGGAAGACCTAGAGCGAGTGCGGAGCTCGCTGGTGCTTTCCGATGTCATCGGTCAATACGTGGCGTTGCGG
>CANHST010000102.1 GCA_947463235.1 Acidimicrobiaceae bacterium | reverse complement strand
GGGTGAGCCGGCAGTGGTGGAGGGTGTCAAGGGCGAGTGGCGGGTGGACCCTGCGCAACTCGACCAACCGTTCGAAGGTCGTGCCGCGTTGCTCTCGCCGCTCGACCGTCTCATCCACGACCGCGCCCGCATGGCCGACTTGTTCGAGTTCGAGTACGCCCTGGAGATGTTCAAGCCGGTCACCAAGCGGCGATGGGGCTACTACGCACTTCCCGTGCTCTACGACGATCGTCTTGTCGGCAAGGTGGACGCGACGTTCGACCGCAAGCTCGGTGCCCTGCGAGTGGACGGTGTGCACGAAGACGTTCGCTTCACCAAGGCGATGGCGTCGGCCGTCGACGTGGAGATCGACGCGCTGGCTCGGTGGGTGCAGCGCGAGCGCGCCACAATGGACACGCCATGAGCACTCCCACCCTCACGTTCGCCTTCGAGATCCGTGCGCTGGTCGACCCTCCGCAGCGTGTGGGTCGTGGTGCCGACGAGGTGCTGGAGGTCTTTCCCATCCGCGGCGGCACGGTGCACGGGCCGCGTCTGGAGGGCTCGGTCACCGACATCGGCGCCGACTGGGCGGTCACCCGCGGCACGGTCACCGAGGTGGAGGCGCGCTACCTCATTCGCGCCGCAGACGGTGCGCTGATCGACGTGACCAACCGCGGTGTCTACCGGGATGAGGGCGCCTACTTCTTCACCACGCCCATCTTCCGGACGGAAGCAGCCGCACATCGCTGGCTCACCGAGACGGTGTTCGTTGGTGCGACGCGGGAAGACGGCGACCACATCGTGATCACCGTCTACGCCGTCGGCTGAGAGGTGATCGCGTCACCCCTCGACGTGGGCATGTATTCCTGCACATAGGGCAGCATTTCCTGCCCACGTGGGTGACGGCGGGGGTTCAGAGCTTCGGTGCGATGGCGTTGCCGGGGAGGTTGCCGTCGGGGTGCAGCGCATTCTGGAAGCGGCGCATGCCTGCCAACCAACGGTCGCGGTCCACGGCCTTGCGCTCCACGTACGTGGCCACCTCCGGGTGGGGCAGCACGAGGAAGCGCTCCTCGCGGATGGCATCGAGGCACATTGCGGCCACATCGCTCGGGTCCAGCACGCCGTCGCCACCCGCCACGCCACCATCGAGCATGGTGGTGTCGGACGGGTCGAACCCCTGGAAGTCGGGGCTGTTCTGGATGATGTTCGTGCGCACCGCCTGCGGGCACAGCACCGACACGCGGATGCCCTGATGGTGATGCGAAACGGCCAGCCACTCGCCGAGCGAGACGGCTGCGGCCTTGGTGATCGAGTACGCCATGCTGCCGATCTGCGTGAGCAGACCCGCAGCCGAGGCGGTGTTCAGCAGGTATCCCTCGCCGCGGGCGATCATCGAGGGCAGCACGGCGCGCGCGGCGTAGATGTGCGCCATGCAGTGCACCTCCCACATGCGCTGGATGGCCTCGTTGCTGTCCTCCAGGCCAGCAGAGGTGACGAAGCCGGCGTTCGACACGAACAGGTCGATGGGGCCGTGTGCGGCCAAGGTGTCGTCCACGAGTCGCTGGATCGCAGCCTCGTCGCGCACATCGATGCCCACCCCGGTGCCGTTCACCAGTGCCGCAACTCGGTTCGCCTGGTCAGCCGAAAGGTCGGCCACCACCACGTGACGTGCCCCGGCTTGATGTGCGGCCACGGCGATGGCCTCGCCGATACCCGAACCGCCACCCGTCACCACGACCACTCGATTGTTCAGTTCCATGCCCCGACCGTATTGCGTCGCCACTCCCGCAACGCACTCGGGCTTCTCGGTGGGATGCTTCCCAACACACCTTCGCGGTGGCGTGGTTCCCGGAAACCGGGAACCACGCCACCGAGATCAGGCTGTGGTGGGGGAGAACGCGTCGATGAGGGCAGCCAACTCCAGCGGCCGGTCGCCCTGCACGCTGTGACCGGCGCCGTCGACGTGCTCGATGAGTGCAGCCGGGTGTCGCCGACGTAGTTCGGCCTCGTGTTCGTCGCGCAGGATGCTCGACGGTTCCAAGCCGCGCACCAACAACATCGGCACCTGCACGCCCTCGATGATCTTCCAGAGCATCTCGGAACGTTCATCGGCGTCGGCGGCCGGTGCCTCGGGCACGATGTCGCGGTTGCGGGAATGGCGCCACACCCACGACCCGTCGGCCTGCTGCAATGCGTTGTGCAGGATGCCGCGACGCAACGAACTCTCGGAGCGTGTGGGGTTGAACTCCATCGTGCGCTTCAGCAGTTCGTCGAAGTCGGGGAACGACGACGGCCCGTTGATGAACTTGCCGATAACCGCGGTGGCCGCATCGTCGCGCGACGGCAGCACATCCACCAGCACGATGCGTCGTACCACGTCGGGCGCAGCGTCGTACAGCGCCAACGTGCTCAGGCCGCCCAGCGACATGCCCACCACCACAGCGGCGTTCGGTGCAAGCGCCCGCACCACCGTGGCGATGTCGTTGCCGACATCGTGCAGGGATGCCGCGCCGCGAATACTGCCGTCGGAGTGGCCGTGGCCCGGCAGGTCGATGGCGATGAGTGGCCGACCGAGCGCCATCGCCACCGTGTCCCATGTATGGGCGTTCTGGCCGCCACCGTGCAACAGCACCAGCTCGGGCTCGGTGGTTCCCCATACGAGCGCGCTCAAGCGATGACCGGGCCGCACCTCCACCGACTCGCGTCGAACCACCGGCGGTGTGTCGAACGGCAGGCCGAACTCTTCGGCGTTCTCATGGAACAGGCCGAACTCGTCGTACTCGAGAATCCCCATCTCGCCGAGATTACCGAGGCCAGTGCCTCAGCCTTCGGTGCAAGGGCCCGGCGCGGCTTCGGCTGGCCGCCAGAACTGGGTGCCGTCCACATCCACCGCCAACGAATAGTCGTTGGGAAAGGTGCGTCCCACGGCGCTGGGCAGTCGGTCGAGCGCAGCGCTCAGTTCCGCCGCCTGGTCGGGTTCGATGGTTGCGGGGTCAGTGGTGAGCACCCAGGCGTCGTGCCACTCAGGGCCGCTGATGTAGGGGATCGTGAAGTCGAGCACTGCGGGTGCGTTCTCGTATCCGAACAGCGTGAGCATCAGCTCATCGGGCACCTCGCCGCCCACTGCGTACGACACTGTTGCCGACCAGTTCCACGCCATGCCGATGAGTTTGGTGCCGTCGCAGAAACCGGCTTCCTTCACGGCAGGCAGCAGTCGTCCGAGGAACGATGCGGTGTCGGTGTCGACGAGCAGTGGCGCGTCGTGGGCGCCGATGGTGACGGGTGTGGTCTGCTCGGCGACCTCGATGGCATCGAAGGGGTGGTGCCTGCTGTCGACGACGTTGCTGGCGAGCATCGCCAGCGCGGCGAGCGCGAGTAGCCCGACCGATGCGGTTCTCGCCCCCTCGGTACCGGTGCAGATGAGTACGCATGCGGCCGCCAACCAGAGCAGCACGGCGGCAAGGCCCATCTGGTTGTAGATACCCATCGCCGAGCCGAAGGCGAATGTCACCGCCAGCGTCACGAGGTACAGCCCGAATGCCACGGCTCGCCGCCGCGCAGCGGGGTCGGTCTGTTCCCAGTTGGACAGGAGATGCAACAGGGCGCCGAACAGCAGCAGCACGGTGGCGTTGGCCGTGCCCGTCCAGGCGAAGCGGAACGCCGGGCTGTCGGCCCCGAGCACCGGCCACGGCACTGCGGTGCCGACGGCAGCGATGAGTACGAGCGCAAGTGGGGTGCAGCGCAGCCAGGCTGCTGCTTGCGGCCGGCGTCGCAGCACGACGGCGGCAACGATGGCCAACGCAACGAAGGCCAGGGCTGTGGGCTGCAGGTGTCGGAGCTCCCGTACGGCAATTTTCGGTGTTCGCAGCAGGTCGTGGAACGCACCACCGATGGTCTGGTTCTCGTGCAAGGGCGGGAACTGTGCAGAGCGCCAGAGCGTGGACAGGAAGTTCACCGGCCAGACGCGCGTTGCCACGGCGAGGGCGGTGAAGCCCACACCCCACCCGGCGACGAGCACTGCGAACGCGGGGGTACGGCGACGCAGATGTGGCAGGACGACGACAGCCGTGGCACCGAGCATCAGTGGAGCGCTCGAGGGTTTCGCCGGAATGGCGAAACAGGTGCCGAAGGCGATGAGCGCGGCGGCTGCGTGTGCGCGTCGATCGCGCCACAGTGAACTCGCGCCGATGGTGAGGGCCAGTACCGCTCCGCCGGCCGCAACGCTCAGCCCGATGAGGTTCACCCAGTTGTAGCCCGGGGTGCGAAGCAGGCTGGCGAACAGCATCGGCGCGCCCAGGGCGCCAACCGCAGTGGCGCCCGCGACCACCCACCTGCGTTCGCTGGGCGTACCACCGTGGAGCCAGCGCGAGATCGCCCAGCCCAGCGCGCCGCCCAACACCACCATCACCCATACGGCGAGCGTGCGCAGGTCGGCGATGTCGTAGCCCACGAGCCAGAAGAACGGCTTCGTGCCCCAACCGAAGGGGGTCACCCAGGCAGCGGTGCGAGTGGGCGGGTCGGCCGCGAGCAGGTACAGCCCTTCGTCGCGAAAGCCGATGGCGCGATCGCTGCTCATCACCCAGGCGATGAGGAACCACAGACCAACCGCGCCGAGCAGTGCGGCAAGGGCACGCACGCCCCACGTCCTCGCGCTCCACCCCTTCACCGCAACCTCACCCCCCACGCACTCCGACCCGACCCCGCCCCAGTCTTCCGCGGCCTCGCCGGAGCGTACTCACCCCAACTTGTCGCGGCTCGACCACCATCGATGGTGGTCGGCCCGCGACAAGTTCGAGCTTTTTGGGGGAAGGGCGGCGCGCTGGGGAAGGGCGGCGCGCGGGGGAGGGGCGCGGGAAAGGGAGGCGGCGCGGTTAGCGGAGGCCGAGGGCGGCGACGGCTTCGTCGCGCAGTCGGTGCTTGAACAGCTTGCCGCTCGCCACACGGGGCAACGGCTCGCGGGTGAGCGTGAGATAACGCGGGACAGCAAATGCCGCCAGGTGCGGGCGCACGAAGTCGCGCAGTTCATCCACGGTGACCTCATCGGTGATGTAGACGGTGGCCCCCACTTCCTCGCCCAACCGTTCGTCGGGCACGGCGTACACGGCTGCTTCGTGCACCGCGGGGTGCAAAGCCAGTGCGGCTTCCACCTGTCCGCAGCCGATGTTCTCGCCGCCGCGGATGATGAGGTCCTTCAAGCGGTCGACGATGTAGAGGTAGCCCTCCTCGTCGATGCGGGCCACGTCGCCGGTGCGGAACCAGCCGTCGTCGAATGAGGCTGCGTTGGCATCGGGTCGGTTCCAGTACCCCTCGAACACCGAGGTGCCGCGCACCTGCAGTTCGCCGGGCCCGCCATCGGTGACCGTCGAGCCGTCTTCGCCGATGATGCGGAACGCCATCGTGGGCATGCACACGCCGGAGCTCTCGGGGTGTTGCAGGTACTCGTTGCCGCCGATGCTGGTGCCGAGCGAATTGGTCTCGGTCATGCCCCAACCCGTGCTGGGGGCCACATCCTTCATCGTGTCGGCGATCTGGCGAACCTGCTCCGGCGGGCGGGCGGCACCGCCACCGCCAACGAGCTTCAGCGACGAGAGATCTCGCGCCGTGGTCTTCGCGGCACGCACGAGGTCGTGGGTGATGGCCGGTGGGGCCACGAAGTAGTCGACTTTCTCGCGTTCGATGAGCATCGCTGCCTCATCGGGGTCCCACTTGCGCATGCTCACCAGCGCGCACTGCGATCGGAAGCAGGGGAGGAAGATGGCGTGCGACGCGGTGACGTGGAAGAGCGGGATGGTGAGCAACGCCACCGACCTCGGAGCGCGAGCGTCTTCGGGCGCCAGACCGCGCATCACATCGGGAACGAGATCGCCGAGTTCGCGCATGTGGGTGGCGGTCATCGCCTGGCGGTGGGTGGACAGGACGCCCTTCGGGAAGCCGGTGGACCCGGAGGTGAAGAAGATCGTGGCCGGGTCGTCGGGCCGCACCCGTGCGGGTGGCATGGCCACGTCGCCGATCAGCGACAGCGCCTGCTCGAGGGGCTGGGCACCGTCGGCGCCGGCGATCTGGCGAACCGCGATCACCCGCACCTGGCGGCGGACGTCGTCGTCGATGTGGGCGAGCAGATCCAGCCGCTCCTGGTCGGCGAACAGCACCTTGGCACCGGAGTCGCGGAGCCCGTGCTCCATCTCCTCGGCCTGCCACAACGCGTTCATCGCCACGGCGATCGCCCCCACGGAGGTGGCGGCCATGAACACCTGCACCCACTCGGGGTAGTTGCGCATGGAGATGGCCACTCGGTCGCCCGGCTCTACGCCCATGTCGTACACCAATGCGTGAGCGATGGCAGCAGAGCGACGGTAGGTGTCTTCGAACGTCAAGCGTTCGTCGCCATACACGAGAAACGTGGCGCCGGTTGCGGTCTCGGCGTACATCTCGCGCAAGGTCTGTGGGCCGTTCACGAAGCCCACCTCGGTTCCGCGATGTGTGGCGACCTCGTCGAGTTCCAACGGCATGCCGCTGGCGGTGAGGATGGAGATGGCGTCGTTACGGCTGGGCATCGTCGCAGGATGGTAGTGACCCGGGTTCGCGTGCGTCCCAGTGGGCGCGGCGGTCAGCCGAGAGCGTTTCGCACGATTCGTTCGTACAGCGCGACACCCGTATCGATCAGTTCGTCGGGGAAGTCGTAGTTCGGGTTGTGGATCGGGTGGAAGTCCACTCCCGCGCCCAGCAACACCATGCAGCACGGGAATCGTTCGGTGAACAGTCCGAAGTCTTCGCCGCCGCGGAGGCCCACCGATGGGGTGATCACGTCGAGTCCGCATTCGGTGGCTGCTCGCATCGCCATCTCGGTGGCGGCAGGGTCGTTCATGTTGGCGAAGAAGTCCTCCACCACCTCCACGTCGAGGCGTAGCCCGTCGCGATCAGCAAGAGTCTGCGCCAGCGTCTCGATGCGGTGCTGCAGGTTGGCGAGACCGGCGTTGGCCACGGTGCGAATGGTGAGGTGCACTTCGCCATCGCCCGCCGACACGCCATACGCGACCGACCCGATGCGCACGTGAACCGGCGTGATGAGACGGAAGTCTGCCGATGCGATGTCGTGCACGTTGAGGTTGTCGCATCCGTGGAGGAGATCGGCGATCGTCAACGAGGGGTTCTCGCCCTTCTCCGGTTCGCTGGCGTGAGCAGTGCGGCCGGTGAACCGCAGCACCAGGCTGCGCACAGCAGCCGTGATGCTGCCGGGCTTGATGACCATCGAGTGCATCGGGAAGCCGGGCATGTTGTGGATGGCGAACCCCACGTCGGGGCGAACGTCGCTGAACTGCGGATCGGCCAGCACCGCGGCGGCACCAGTGCCTGTTTCCTCGGCCGGTTGGAACAGGAGGTGCACCTTGCCTCGCGTCGGGCGTTGCGCCGATAGTCGCTGAGCGAGGCCGCACACCATTGCCGTGTGGCCATCGTGACCGCATTTGTGCGACACGCCTTCCACGCTGGAGGCGTGGCCTTCGATGCCGAGTTCCTCGATCGGCAGAGCGTCGAGTTCGCTGCGAAACAGCAGTGTCGGGCCATCAACGCCACTGTCGAATGTGGCCACCACGCCGGTGCCGCCGATGCCGGTGACGATGTGATCGGGGCCGAGTGGCTGGAGGAACGCCACCACCCGGGCAGCGGTGCCGTGCTCTTGATGTGCGAGTTCGGGGTGGGCGTGCAGTTCGCGGCGGAACTCGACGAGCGACGGAATCATTCGGGCATCGTACGAGAACAGCGTCAGTTGACAGGAGGAGGGTATTCACGTTCGGTGGTTGACGAGCACCTGGAGCGAAGTTTTTACCCCTCGTTTGATCAAGAGTTCACCTGACTTCGCGCCCACGGTCGTTTTACGCTCGGCGAAGTCAGCAGCGCAGGGGGTTGCGGGTGGAAGAGGTCGAAGCAGACGTCGTCAACGTCGATACCGACTGGTTCGCGCCCCCGCCGTCGCGTCGGCGATTCTTGGCGATGTTGGCCGGCACGGTGTCGGTCACCGCATTGGGGTTGAGCGATGGCAGGGCAAGTGCTGCACCCATCGTGCCGGTGGTGGACCCCTCGAACTTCGAACTGCGCCTCACCCGCACGAAGGACCTCATCGATGTGCGGCTGAGGTTCCGCAACCTCCGAGTCGCAACCGTCAGCGGTGCGAAGCGTGTGGTGAAGTACGACGCCACCAAGCCGTCATACCTGGTGGTCGAGTTCGAGCCTCAGCACGTGGCGGAGGAAGCGCTCTACATGAGTGGAGAGACGCCTACGTCGGCGCGGGGCGCCATCGCCCCCACCGCAACTGGCGGGCTGGCCGGTTACTCCACGGGGGCAGGGTCAACCCTCCAGCATCATCGCCGTCTTCCGCTGCGGTCGCGGATCGCGTCGCCAAGCCGACTGGTGTTCACGGTCTCACCGTCGTTGGACTTCATCATCCCTTACACCACAGCCGGGTTACTGAATTGGTCGAATCCGGCGTTCAGCCCGACGCTGGTGCCGGCTGCGAATCGCGGGCGTGCTGTCGACAAGTTCGGCGCGCTGATTCCTCTGGTCGAGCCGTCGGCCTTCCAGACCGCGATCGAGTTCCCGTATGGCATGGTCATCACTCCCACACCGAGTGGAAGGTGGGTGTCGCGTACCGCTCCAGTCACGCGCTCCACTCGCACCGAGGTGTGGTCGACGGCGCTGATCGATGACCTCACCGGTGGCGCTGCGGCGCTGCGTGCGGTGTGGACGACAGAGAACGACTACGTGGCCGCGCCGAGCCCGCCAGCGGTCAGTGCCAACACGGCGTCGCCGAACCCGGGCTTCATCACGCTGCCCACGCAGAACGACAAGTACCAACTCGTCCGCAAGACCACGGATCGCTCGAAGGTGGGCCGCCTGTGGTCCGATGCGCCCACACTCACTGCGCACAAGTTCCGCATGTCGGCGCTCGGCGCCACGGCCAACATCTCCGGTCAGTTCACGGCGGCAGGCTCGTTGGATCTGGAGGCGTACGTGCACCGCGCCTTTGCCGGACGCGATGTGTACGTGAAGGTGGTGACGGCGGGATACCTCTACCCGACCGGACATCGTGCATCGCAGGTGCGTGTCACCGAGCGCGTGTTCGCCGCTCCCTCCGGAACGGGTGCAGCGACAGGCCCTGTCGCGTACCTGCAGGAGTTCGAGTTCCTGGTGGTGCGCGAACGCACCCGCACATTCCTGGCCGATGGGGCCGACGAGACCAGCGTCACCCGCGGGTTCCCGTTCACCAAGGTCACCATCCACACCGAGGCGAGCCCGCCGATGACCCCGGCAGCGTTGGGCAGTGGGCCGGGCGTGCCGGCCATCAGCACGGCGGATGCGTTCCTTCCCATCGTGGCCGGCGACTGCTTCCGGTTCGATAGCACGGTCACCGACAAGCTCGGCCGAGAGCATCGGGTGAAGATTCCGCTCGCCTTCGTGCGGAATTCGTATCTCAAGGCGAACTGGCCCACCTTGAAGGCCAACTACGACTTGGTGCCGGAGGCGAGGCGCAGCATCAAGCTCGACGGCTTGCGCATCGGCTTCGCGCCGGAACTCCCCGGCATGGAACCGGGCTCCACATCGTTCCCCACATCGGTCATCTCCATGTTCGGTGTGCCGAGTTTCTCGGTGCGCATCCCCTCGATGGACTTTGCCGGCATCACGCTCGAAACCATGCGCGGCTTCGCTGGCAGTCTCAGCGACTTCGCGTTCACGTTCCCGAAGATGTTCCTCGATCTTGGGTTCGATGGCCTGAACAGCACAGTGCAGGTGTTCGCGGCGTTCATCCCGAAGGCGGGCTTCGGTTCGCTCGACATCAAGTTCCCCGACCTCGGGTCGCTGGGTGCGTTGGCAAGCCCGAACTTCTCGCTCTCGGGTCTGTCGGCAGCCCTCGGCTCCTTCGGTGGCAACTTCCCGCAACTCGGGTTCCCCGACATCCTCGATGGCAGCACGGGCAACTTCGCCTTCGACCCGACGTCGTGGTTCTCGGGGCTGCCGCAACTGTTCGGCGGTATCGACCTCACGTCGTTGCTGGATCTGCTGCCCAGCATTCC
>CANHST010000101.1 GCA_947463235.1 Acidimicrobiaceae bacterium | reverse complement strand
GGGCACGGAGATGGTTATGCCTGGCGACAACGTGGCGATCACGGTGGAGTTGGGTAAGGCAGTCGCGATGGACGAGGGTCTGCGTTTCGCCATCCGTGAGGGTGGCCGTACCGTGGGCGCCGGCCGCGTCACCAAGATCACGAAGTGAGGTAAGACGCCATGGCACGCAACGACAAGCGGGTGAAGATCACCCTCGAGTGCACCGAGTGCAAGCACCGCAACTACATCACGATGAAGTCCAAGATCAACGATCGCGAACGTCTCGAGATGAAGAAGTACTGCAACCACGACCGCAAGCACACTGTGCACAAGGAGACCCGCTGACCCCCGGACCCCGGGGTCACACCTCGAGGGGTGGCTGGTAGCGTTACCGGTCGCCCCCAGAGGGCAGTAGCTCAGCTGGTAGAGCATCGGTCTCCAAAACCGACGGTCGGGGGTTCGAGTCCCTCCTGCCCTGCCCATACAATCCGCACCCACCCCGCAGGGGTGAAGAACCGAGTGAACCGATGTCACTGGACGATCTGAACCGAGAGCAGAAGCGTCAGCTGAAGCGCCAGGGAGCCCTGAACGATCAGGGTCAACCCACCCGCGCCCCAGCGTCGCGTCCTGCCAAGAAGGAACGGGTCGGCATCGTCCAGTACCTCCGCGAGGTTCGCGACGAGATGCGCAAGGTTGCCTGGCCCAAGGCACCCGAGGTCCGTCGTTTCTCGATCATCGTGCTCGTCACGGTCGTGCTGTACACGGCCTACGTGTTCGGTCTCGACTCGTTGTTCGGTGTGCTTTCCGGATGGTTGTACGACTGATCATGAGCAACGACCTCACCCCCGAAATCGACGAGACCACCGAGGCCCCCGTGGCCGACGACCTCGTCGACGCCAGTTTCGACCTGTCCGCTGACGCCGATTCCGATGCCGCTGAGGCGGTCGAGGAAGAGGTGGAGCCCTTCGACGACCCCTGGACCCGTCCGGGCCAGTGGTATGTGGTGCACACCCAGTCGGGCTACGAGAAGAAGGTCACTGCGAACCTCACTGCTCGTATCCAGTCGATGAACATGGAGGAGAAGATCTACGAGATCGTCATCCCCATGGAGGAAGTCGACGAGTTCAAGAACGGTCGCAAGCAGACCGTGCAGAAGAAGGTCTTCCCCGGCTACCTGCTGGTCCGTTGTCAGATGGACGACGACAGCTGGTACTGCATCCGCAACACCCCCGGTGTCACCGGGTTCGTGGGGCAGAGCAAGCAGGGTCAAAAGCCCACGCCGTTGTCCCGTCGCGAGGTGCAGACGTTCCTCGCCGCCAAGGGCGACGGCACGGGTGGCATGCCCACCCGCAAGAAGCCCAAGCTCGAGTACGAGGTGGGCGAGAGCGTGCGCGTGAAGGAAGGTCCGTTCGCGGACTTCGCCGGCACCGTCGCCGAGATCAATGCGGATCACATGAAGCTCAAGGTGCTGGTGAACATCTTCGGTCGCGAGACCCTCGTGGAGATGGACTTCAGCCAGGTCAGCAAGCTGTAAGCCCCTCAGTCACCGCTGAGCACCACAGGGCAACGAGAAGGAAGTAGTCAGTCATGGCAAAGAAGAAGGTCGCTGCGATCGTCAAGATCCAGATTCCGGCAGGCAAGGCCACCCCGGCGCCGCCGGTGGGTACCGCGCTCGGACCGCACGGCGTCGGCATCATGGACTTCGTGAAGCAGTACAACGCTGCCACCGAAGCTCAGGCCGGCACCATCATCCCGGTCGAGATCACCATCTTCGAGGACCGCACGTTCACGTTCGTGCTCAAGACGCCGCCGGCACCCGTGCTGCTGCGTGAGAAGGCAAAGGTCGCCAAGGGTTCCTCGAACCCCGGTAAGCAGACCGCCGGCTCGGTCACCGAGGCCGACATCGAAGAGGTCGCGAAGATCAAGATGCCCGACCTCAACGCGTACGACCTCGAGGCTGCCAAGCAGCAGATTCGCGGTACGGCCCGCTCCATGGGCCTCACCGTTACCGCCTGATCGTTCATTCGAACGAATCGGCAATTCCACCACCAACCGCTCGACCGGGATTACCTCGCCCGGCGGCGTTCACCCTGAGGGAGACACTCATGTCCGGCAAGAAGTTCGCTGATGCGATCAAGAAGTACGACCGTGATCAACTGTTCACGCCCACCGAAGCACTGGCGCTGGTGAAGTCGCTGGCCCCGGCCAAGTTCGACGAGACCGTCGAAGTGGCCGTTCGCCTCGGCGTCGACCCCCGTAAGGCCGACCAGATGGTGCGCGGCACCGTGGGCCTGCCCAGCGGTACCGGTAAGGACGTTCGCGTTGCCGTGTTCGCCGCTGGCGAGGCCGCCCAGGAAGCTCGCGACGCAGGCGCCGACCTGGTGGGTGCCGACGATCTCGCCGCCGAGATCGAGAAGGGCATCTTCAACTTCGACATCGCCATCGCCACCCCCGACATGATGCCGCTCGTGGGTCGCCTAGGCCGCACCCTCGGCCCGCGTGGCCTGATGCCGAACCCCAAGACCGGCACCGTCACCAACGACGTCGGCCGTGCGGTCAGCGAGTTCAAGGGCGGCAAGGTGGAGTACCGCACCGACCGCTACGGCAACGTGCACGTGCAGCTCGGCAAGGTGAGCTTCACCCCCGAGGCGCTCGAGCTCAACTTCCGCGCCGTGCTCGACGAGCTCCAGCGTGCCAAGCCGGCCTCGGCCAAGGGCCGCTACCTCAAGAAGATCTCGCTCAGCAGCACCATGGGCCCCGGTGTGAAGGTGGACACCAACCGCCTGCGCCCCGAGGTCTGATCCCTGCTGGCGTTGGCGACGGGGCACCACCCCGTTAGCCTTTTCATGTCAATCAAACCGGTCGCTCGCCGTAGACCGCTGGCCCGATCCCGTTTCCACGGGTGACGACAATGGATTCGTTCCACCAGCCGAGGTGAACCTGCGCCGGATCGATCGAACGGTTCGTTCCGTCCTTTCGCTCCTCGCGGTGTTCGCTTTTGCGAGCACCCCGAGTCGTAGCGAAAGGAGGTGTACATGACTACAGAGAACCCCCGTGCAGAGAAAGTTGCGGTGGTCGAGGAGATCACGGCCAAGCTGAATTCGGCAGAGGCAGTGTTCATCACCGAGTACCGCGGTATGAGCGTCGGCCAATTGGCCAACCTCCGTCGGCAGCTGAAGCCGGCCGGTGGCGAGTACAAGGTGTACAAGAACACATTGGCTCGTTTCGCCGCACAGAACGCCGGGCTCGACAGCCTCGCCGACATCCTGGTGGGTCCGTCGGGCATGACGTTCGCCAGTGGCGACATTGCCGCAACGGCCAAGGCTCTTCGCGATGCCGCCAAGGCAAACCCGTTCCTCATCATCAAGGGCGGAGCGATGGGCAGCACCGTGCTGTCCGCCAAGGACGTCGAAGCCCTTGCCGACCTGCCGAGCCGCGAGACGCTGCTCGCGATGTTCGCTGGTGCCCTGCAGGCGCCGCTGGTGAAGACCGCCGGCCTGCTGCAGGCGCTCCCGCGCAACTTCGCCTATGGCCTCAAGGCCCTCATCGAACAGAAGGAAGCGGCCTGAGCCGTCTTCACCCCGTAATTCAACTCATCAACGTTTTCATGTAAAGGAAGTGTCCCAATGTCGATCGAAAGCATTCTCGACGAAATCAGCAACCTCACCGTCATCCAGCTCAGCGAGCTGCTGACGGCCTTCGAGGAGAAGTTCGGCGTGACCGCTGCAGCTCCGGTGGCCGTGGCCGCTGTGGGCGGCGGCGCCGCTGCTGCTCCCGCCGAAGAGGAGAAGGACGAGTTCGACGTCGTCCTCACCGACGCCGGCGCTCAGAAGATCCAGGTCATCAAGGTCGTGCGCGAGCTCACCAACCTGGGCCTCAAGGAAGCCAAGGACCTCGTGGACGGCGCCCCCAAGCCCGTCCTGGAGAAGGCCACCAAGGATGCCGCCGAGGCAGCCAAGGCCAAGCTCGTCGAGGCCGGCGCCAGCGTCGAAGTCAAGTGATCACTGCGGCCACGGCCGCATGACCGCAACGTGAAGGAACAGCCCGGGGCTCGCCCCGGGCTGTTTCGCGTCCCGAGGGTGCTTGACATCAGCGGCCGCACGGGCTTACCGTTCCGCCCAACGGATTTCACCGCCGGGCATGGCTTGGGCGGTTGACGACCGCGTTCCTCGCGGATAGGCTCGTCCGTTGCCGTGCGTCATGTGTCCCGCTACTCCTATGTACCGGTGACCCTTCGCGCCCCTATGCCGACTGAGACTGAGGAGTAACCGATGGCCTCTCGTTCCGTGTCCCGCGAACGGTATTCGTTCGCCAACCTGACGGAGCCGTTGGAGCTTCCTGATCTGATCGCTGTGCAGCGGGAGAGCTTCGACTGGTTCCTCGCTGAGGGCCTGGCCGAAACCTTCCGCGACATCTCGCCGATCAAGGACTTCAGCGAAGCCCTTCAGCTCGAGCTGGAGTTCGACCCCGACGACGAGGACCTGCGTCCGCCGCCGAAGTTCACGGTCGACGAGTGCAAGGAAAAGGACATGACGTACAGCGCGCCGATTTTCGTGCGCGCTCGGTTCATGAACCGCAACACCGGTGAGATCAAGGAGCAGACGGTCTTCATGGGCGACTTCCCCATGATGACCGAGAAGGGCACCTTCATCATCAACGGCACCGAGCGCGTCGTGGTGTCGCAGCTCGTCCGTTCGCCTGGCGTCATCTTCGAGCCGGGTGAGCGCTTCCGTCTCCGTAACCTCAGCAAGCACCAGCTCGTCAAGGGCACCATCCACCCGTACCGCGGTGAGTGGCTCGAGTTCGACGTGGAGCAGAAGCCGGGCAAGGACGTCACCGCCGGCACCCGCGTGGCTCGCAAGCGCCGCATGGGCATCTTCACCCTGCTGCGTGCGCTCGGCTACGACGAAGAGAACGCCCCCGGTTTCATCGACCGCTTCGTGCAGCACTTCGACTTCCTCGAAGGGCAGTGGGAGAAGGAGCGCCACTTGGCGCCCACCCAGAGCGAAGCCCTCGTGGAGATCTACAAGCGTGCTCGCCCGGGCGAGCCGCCGACGGTGGAGTCCGCCAAGGCGTACTTCCGCAACGCGTTCTTCGAGAACCGCCGCTACGACCTCAGCCGCGTGGGCCGTTACAAGCTCGACCGCAAGCTCGGCGACGAGATCGGCAAGCTCGATGCACTGTTCGGCAAGGGCACCCGTGAGATCGGCTCGTACTTCAAGGCCGACATGGACGACCCGAACAAGCGCGGCATCTCCAGCGACCCCGACGACGATCACGTCTTGCGCCCCAACGAAGTGCTCGCCGCGGTCAGCTACATGCTGCACCTCGTGAAGCAGGAGCCCGGCTACCGCCTCGACGACCAGGACCACTTCGCCAACCGCCGCATCCGCAGCGTGGGCGAGCTCATCCAGAACCAGGTGCGCATCGGCCTCAGCCGTATGGAGCGCGTGGTGCGTGAGCGCATGACCACTCAGGACGTGGAGGCCATCACGCCCACCACCCTGGTGAACATCCGCCCGGTCGTGGCCGCCATCAAGGAATTCTTCGGCACCTCGCAGCTGTCGCAGTTCATGGACCAGGTGAACCCGCTGTCGGGCCTCACCCACCGTCGCCGTCTGTCGGCGCTCGGACCGGGTGGTCTCAGCCGCGAGCGCGCCGGCTTCGAAGTGCGCGACGTGCACTTCAGCCACTACGGCCGTATGTGCCCCATCGAGACGCCGGAAGGCCCGAACATCGGCCTCATCGGTGCGCTCTCCACCTTCGCTCGCGTGAACCCCTACGGCTTCATCGAGACGCCGTACCGCGTGGTGAAGAACGGCAAGGTCACCGGCGAGATCCGCTACATGGCGGCCGACGAGGAAGAGAACTACGTCGTTGCTCAGGCCAACACGCCGATCAACGCCGACGGCACCTTCAAGGATGCCCGCGTGCTCGTTCGTCGTAGCCCGCAGGCAGCCAGCCTCGAAGACCTCCGCAAGATGCTGGAAGCAGAGAGCTTCTTCGGCGCCACCACCGACATTGCGTCGGTGCCGCCGGAGGAAGTGCAGTTGATGGACGTCAGCCCGAAGCAGATCGTCTCGGTCGCTACGGCGCTGATTCCCTTCCTCGAGCACGACGACGCCAACCGTGCGCTCATGGGCGCCAACATGCAGCGTCAGGCCGTGCCGCTGGTGCGCGCCGAAGCGCCGTACATCGGTACCGGCATCGAAGACCGCGCGGCCCGCGACGCAGCCGACCTCATCCAGGCCACCGGCGACGGCGAGGTCATCGAGGTCAGCGGCGCCAGCATCGTGGTGCAGTACAAGGAGGGCGGCAAGCGGGTCTACCCGCTCAGCAAGTTCCGCCGTTCGAACCAGGACACCTGCATCAACCACCGTGCCCGCGTGCACGAGGGTGACAAGGTCGTCAAGGGCACCATCCTCGCCGACGGTCCCAGCACCGATCACGGCGAGCTGGCACTCGGCAAGAACCTGCTCGTGGCGCTGATGCCGTGGGAGGGCTACAACTTCGAGGACGCCATCATCCTCAGCGAGCGCCTGGTGAAGGACGACGTGCTCACGTCGATCCACATCCACGAGCACGAAGTGGACGCCCGCGACACCAAGCTCGGACCGGAAGAGATTTCTCGCGACATCCCGAACCTCTCCGACGACATCCTGCGCGACCTCGACGACCGCGGCATCATCCGCGTCGGCGCCGAGGTGGGCCCCGGCGACGTGCTGGTGGGCAAGGTCACCCCGAAGGGCGAGACCGAGCTCACTCCCGAAGAGCGCCTGCTGCGCGCCATCTTCGGTGAGAAGGCCCGCGAAGTGCGCGACACCTCGCTGAAGGTGCCCCACGGCGAGAGCGGCAAGGTCATCGACGTGAAGGTCTTCACCCGTGAAGACGGACACGAACTGCCCCCGGGCGTGAACCAGCTCGTGCGTGTCTACGTGGCGCAGAAGCGCAAGATCAGCGTGGGCGACAAGCTCGCCGGTCGCCACGGCAACAAGGGTGTCATCTCCAAGATCCTCCCGATCGAAGACATGCCCTTCATGGCCGACGGCAGCCCGGTCGACATCATCCTCAACCCGCTCGGCGTGCCGAGCCGTATGAACGTGGGTCAGGTGCTCGAAGCGCACCTCGGCTACGCGGCTCGTTGGGGCTGGAACGACGTGAAGAACAAGGTTGCGGTCGGTGACGCCCCCATCCGCGGCACGGAGACCAAGACCCGTCCCACCACCAAGCCCAGCACGTTCGTCGCCACCCCGGTGTTCGACGGCGCTCACTGGGACGAAGAGCAGGCGGCCGGCAAGCACCCGACCATTCAGAGCATCTTCGCCAACCTGAACCCCGAGAGCGCGAACGGCGACCGGCTCATTCAGACCGACGGCAAGACCACGCTGTACAACGGCCGCACCGGCCTGCCGTACGACAACCCGGTCACCGTGGGCTACATGTACATCCTCAAGCTGGCGCACCTCGTGGACGACAAGATCCACGCTCGCTCCACCGGCCCGTACAGCATGATCACCCAGCAGCCGCTCGGTGGTAAGGCTCAGTTCGGTGGCCAGCGCTTCGGTGAGATGGAAGTGTGGGCCCTCGAGGCCTATGGCGCGGCGTACTGCCTGCAGGAGCTGCTCACCATCAAGTCCGACGACGTGCTCGGCCGCGTGAAGGTCTACGAGGCCATCGTCAAGGGCGAGAACATCCCGGAGCCGGGCATTCCCGAGAGCTTCAAGGTGCTCATGAAGGAAATGCAGGCCCTGTGCTTGAACGTCGAGGTCCTGGCCAGCGATGGCTCGGAGATCGAGATGCGCGAGATGGACGAAGACGTGTTCCGCACCGCCGAGGAGCTGGGCATCGACATCAGCCGCAACGAGCGCGGCACCGACGAGGACGACCGCGAGCGCGAGGCCCGTCGGGCTTCCCGCACCAGCGGCTACTGAGCCCCGTACTGAACGACTGACGACGAAGCGAACGAAGAAGAGGCAACGAGATGCTCGATGTGAACATGTTCGACCAGCTGAAGATCGGGTTGGCCACGGCCGACCAGATCCGGCTGTGGTCCCACGGTGAAGTGAAGAAGCCGGAGACGATCAACTACCGCACGCTGCGTCCTGAGAAGGACGGTTTGTTCTGCGAGAAGATCTTCGGGCCCACCCGCGACTGGGAGTGCTACTGCGGCAAGTACAAGCGGGTGCGCTTCAAGGGCATCGTGTGCGAGCGCTGTGGTGTGGAGGTGACGCGCTCGAAGGTGCGTCGCGAGCGGATGGGCCACATCGAGCTCAGCGCGCCTGTCGTGCACATCTGGTATCTCCGCGGCACCCGTTCGTGGCTGGCGTATCTGCTGGCTGGTCTGGAGCCCAAGGAAGAGCTGAAGGCCAAGCAGCTGGAGAAGGTCATCTACTTCGCAGCGAACCTGGTCACCTGGGTCGACGAGGACAAGCGTCACGAAGAGCTCCCGAACCTGGAGGCCGAGTACCGCGAGGAAATCGAGGCCATCAAGAAGGAACTCGAGCTCGCGATCGATCGCCGTTACAAGGATCTCGAGGACGAGGCCGGCCGCAGCGAGGCTGAGGGCGCCGATGCTCGCAAGCTGAAGACGGCTGCCGAGAAGGAGATCGCGAACATCCGCGAGCGCTACGAGTCCGAGCTGGATCTCGTGGGTCGTGCGTGGGACGAGTTCAAGAGCCTGCACTCGCGTCTCATCATCGACGACGAACTGCTGTGGCGTGAGCTGCGCGACCGTTACGGCGACTACTTCGAGGGTGGCACGGGTGCCGATGCCATCAAGCAGCTCATCGACCGCATCGATTTCGATGAGGAAGAGATCAAGCTCCGCGACGCCATCGACCACACCTCCAGTGGCCGCAAGCCGCTGTCGGCGCAGCGTCGTCAGAAGGCCATCAAGCGTCTGAAGATCGTTGCGTCGTTCAACCAGCGCGACGATCACGGTCGTCGTCTGAACGATCCGAAGGCCATGATCCTCGATGTGGTGCCGGTGATCCCGCCGGAGCTGCGTCCGATGGTGCAGCTCGACGGTGGCCGTTTCGCCACCTCCGACCTCAACGACCTGTACCGCCGCGTCATCAACCGCAACAACCGCCTGAAGCGTCTGCTGGATCTCGGTGCGCCCGAGATCATCGTGAACAACGAAAAGCGCATGCTGCAGGAGGCCGTCGACGCACTGTTCGACAACGGCCGTCGTGGCCGTCCGGTCACCGGCCCGGGCAACCGTCCGCTGAAGTCGCTGTCCGACATGCTCAAGGGCAAGCAGGGTCGCTTCCGTCAGAACCTGCTCGGCAAGCGCGTCGACTACTCGGGCCGTTCGGTCATCGTGGCCGGCCCCACGCTGAAGCTGCACCAGTGCGGTCTGCCGAAGCTGATGGCGCTCGAACTGTTCAAGCCGTTCGTGATGAAGCGCCTTGTCGACCTCGAACTGGCCCAGAACATCAAGAGCGCCAAGCGCATGGTCGAGCGTCGTCGCCCGCAGGTGTGGGACGTGCTCGAAGATGTCATCAAGGAGCACCCGGTGCTCCTGAACCGTGCACCAACCCTGCACCGTCTCGGCATCCAGGCCTTCGAGCCCATCCTGGTGGAGGGCAAGGCCCTGCAGATCCACCCGTTGGTATGCACCGCCTTCAACGCCGACTTCGACGGCGACCAGATGGCCATCCACGTGCCCCTGTCGGCAGAGGCGCAGGCCGAGGCCCGCGTGCTGATGCTCAGCGCCAACAACATCCTGTCGCCGGCATCGGGTCGCCCGATCGTGACGCCGAGCCAGGACCTCATCATCGGCGGCTACTACCTCACCGAGACCCAGCCGGGCGCCACGGGCGAAGGCCGCACCTTCCGCAACCTGTGGGAAGTGCTGCGGGCGATGGACGAAGGTGCGCTGCACCTCCACGCCACCATCAACATGCGCCGCACCGAGACCATCATGGGCGAGGACAGCAAGCAGTTCGAGACCACTGCAGGCCGTCTGCTGTTCGAAGAGGCACTCCCGGCGGACTACCCGTCGAAGTTCGGTCACATCGATTTCCTGATCAAGAAGAAGGAAATGGGTGTCATCGTGGAGCGCCTCAGCGACCACTACAACAAGAGCGAAGT